>DFNM01000191.1 GCA_002376045.1 Firmicutes bacterium UBA3567 | reverse complement strand
ATTAGCTTAACCCTTAACCAACTGTTTTGGAGAAGAACCCTTTTTATATCTGAAAAAATGTAAAAACAGTATTGATTTCTTGTCAGGTAAAGGATTGGTATTGTATACTGTATTTTAAAGCTGAAACTCCACTTTTGAATGCTTGCTTTTTGTTTTTAAGAAGAGAACAACATTATTTTTAGAATATGAATTCAGAATTTGCAATTAGGAAACCATAAACAGGAGGCCGGTATGGAAGATTTACAATATTGGCTTGCAGCTATCAGAATTCCTAATCTCGGAGCAATTATGTTACGGAACATTTATGAACATTTTGGCAGCATGGAAAAGTTCTGGAAAAGCGCTGCACATGAGATCAGTAGAATTGAAGGAATTGACAAAAGGTTGTATAAAAACATATTGAAATATAGAAAGACCATTGATCCTAAAAAAGAACTGGAGAAGGTCCAGAAGTCAGGAATACGTGTTATTACATATAACAGCGGTGATTACCCCAAAAACCTGAGAAATATATATGATGCACCGGTATTAATATATATTAAAGGAAAACTTCTTCCCGAGGACAATTTGGCTGTAGCCGTTGTGGGTTCAAGAAAAGCAACATCATATGGTAAACATGTAGCATATAGACTTGCTGGTGAACTTGCTTCCTGCGGGATAACTATTGTCAGCGGTATGGCTAATGGCATAGATTCCTGGGCACACAAAGGAGCTTTAAAAGCAGGAGGTAGAACCATAGCTGTAATGGGTAATGGTGTTGATTATCTCTACCCTAAAACCAATAAAGACCTTTATTATGAAATCATGAAATCCGGTGCAATAGTTTCGGAATTTCCCCCGGGAACCCTTCCCCATCCTAGCAACTTTCCGAAGCGAAACAGAATCATCAGCGGTCTGTCCCTGGGGGTAGTAGTGGTTGAAGCGGCACAAAAGAGCGGAGCATTGATAACAGCAGATTTCGCTCTTGAGCAGGGTAGAGAAGTGTTTGCGGTACCCGGAAACATAACCAGCCTTTACAGCAGAGGGACCAATGAGCTTATAAAACAGGGTGCGAAACTGGTTGAACACGTAGAAGATGTTTTGAATGAACTACAACTCTGGTGTAAAATCGATAAAAAGGCTGGTAATCCTAAACAGGACGAAGAAATTTCCCTCAGCTGGGAGGAAAAAAAGATATTGAATTTAATCTCATATCAGGCTACTTTGATCGATTACATAATAATAAAAAGCGGGTTACCTGCAAATAAAGTAAATTCCATTTTAACTGCCCTTGAAATAAAAGGCAAAATAAAGCAAATACCTGGAGGAAGCTTCATAAGAGTATAGAGCGGGTGCTGTTTCAGGAGGTGAAAAACTGAATGGCCAAATATTTGGTGATTGTTGAGTCACCTGCCAAAGCAAAAACGATCAAAAAATTTTTGGGCAAGAATTACAAAGTAGCTGCCTCAATGGGACATGTAAGGGATTTACCTAAAAGCCAACTGGGGGTTGATATAAAACGGGATTTTAAACCCAAATATATCACAATAAGAGGAAAGGGCCCATTGCTGAGAGAGCTTAAAAGATATGCCAGAAAAGTCGATGGTATTTTTTTAGCGACAGACCCCGATAGGGAAGGTGAAGCTATATCATGGCATCTGTCACAAAAACTCGGCATTGATAAAGAGGAAAAGTGCAGGATAGTTTTCCATGAAATAACCAAAAATGCCGTAAGGTCAGCAGCCAAAAACCCCCGGAAGTTGGATAAGAACTTGATAGATGCTCAGCAGGCCAGGCGTATTCTGGATAGGCTGGTTGGATACAAGCTGAGTCCTCTGTTGTGGAAGAAGGTTAAAAAGGGTTTAAGTGCAGGCAGGGTACAATCTGTAGCCGTAAGATTGATATGTGATAGAGAAGAAGAGATCAGGAATTTTGAACCGGAAGAATACTGGACATTGACAGCAGAATTTATAGACAAAAAAGGCGGCAGTGTGTTTCAGGGCAAATTGGTAAAGCACGAAGGTGAAAAAATTGATATTAAAAGCAAGGAACAGATGGACCGGATCTTAAAAGATCTGGAAAATCAGGTGTTTGTTGTTGAAAAAGTTAAAAAAGGCAAACGTGAAAAAAAACCGGCTCCGCCTTTTACAACAAGCAGTCTTCAGCAAGAGGCATACAGGAAACTCGGTTTTACAGCCAAGAAAACAATGTTAATTGCTCAGCAGCTTTATGAGGGTCTGGATATAAAGGGAGAAGGCAGCGTTGGACTGGTAACATATATTAGAACGGATTCCACCAGAATTGCTGAAACTGCTGCGAAGGAAGCCAGTGAATATATAATAAAGAATTTTGGAGAGGAGTATGCTGCAAAGCAGCGGAGAATCCAGAAAGAAAAGGGAAAAAACATTCAGGATGCTCATGAAGCTATAAGACCTACTTCTATTTATAGAGAACCCGAAAAAATAAAAGATTCTCTGTCAAAAGACCAGTATAAATTATACAAACTTATTTGGGAAAGGTTTACTGCAAGCCAGATGAGTTCGGCATTGTATGATACTGTTTCTGTGGATATACAGGCAGCAGCTTATACATTTAGGGCAGCAGGTTCCATCCTGCGTTTCCCTGGATTTATGAAAGTGTATATTGAGGGTAAAGATGAAGAGGATCATGAAGAAGAGAGAGAAATTCCAGAATTACAGGAAAAGCAGCGGCTTGATTTAAAGGGTCTGGAGCCCAAACAACACTTTACCCAACCTCCTTCCAGATATACTGAATCATCATTGGTGAAAACCCTGGAAGAAAAGGGGATCGGTCGACCCAGTACTTATGCACCAATCATAGATACCATTCAAAAGAGAGGATATGTGGTTAAAGAAGATAGAAAGTTTAAACCCACTGAATTGGGGGAAATAGTAATAGAGCTGTTGAAAGATTTTTTCCCTGATATAATAGATGTTGATTTCACTGCTGAATTGGAAGACAAGTTGGATAAAGTAGAAGAAGGCAAGATTGACTGGAGAAAAGTTTTAAGAGAGTTTTATTACCCCTTTGAAGAAAAACTAAAAAAAGCAGAAGAAAAAATGGAAAAGATCGATATAGAAGAAGAAGTGACAGATGAAATTTGTGAAAAATGCGGCAGACGCATGGTAATAAAACACGGCAGGTATGGGAAATTCCTTGCATGTCCGGGTTTTCCTGAGTGCAAAAATACCAAACCCTATCTGACAAAATTAGGAGTTGAATGTCCTGAGTGTGGAGGGGAATTAATCATAAGGAAATCCAAGAGAGGTAGAAAGTTTTATGGTTGTATAAATTACCCCGAGTGTGAGTTTTTATCATGGGATGAACCCGTTGAAGAAAGGTGCCCGGAATGTGGTAGTTTGATGGTTAAGAAGAAAAACAGGTCAAAAGGAGAGTATTTGAAATGCACAAAAACGGGTTGTGGTTTTGTAAAAAAACACAAAGGGTGATTGAGTAATGGCCAGAATACTACATGTTATTGGAGGTGGTCTTGCTGGCTGTGAGGCTGCCTGGCAGCTGGCTGAAAGGGGTATTGAAGTCTATCTTTATGAAATGCGTCCACAAAAGTCAACCCCGGCCCACAAAACCGATAAACTTGCAGAACTGGTCTGTAGCAATTCCTTTCGATCGAATTCTTTGGAAAATGGTGCAGGTCTTTTAAAAGAGGAAATGAGAAAACTCAATTCTATAATAATACAATGTGCTGAAAAAACGAAGGTCCCTGCAGGTTCTGCCCTTGCAGTAGATAGATACAAATTTGCAGAAACCGTTACTCAAAGAATTGCCGACCATCCCAACATAAAAATTCACCGTAAAGAAGTAACGGAGATTCCATCAGACCACTACTGTATCATTGCTACCGGTCCCCTGACTTCAGATAAATTATCCCAGCATCTGAAGGGTTTAACAGGTTCAAACTACCTGTATTTTTATGACGCTGCCGCTCCTATTGTAACCAGGGATTCGATAGATTTTAATAAGGTTTTTTGGGGAAATCGATACGACAAAAATGGTGATGATTATTTGAACTGCCCCATGACGGAAGCACAATACAAAAAATTTTATCAGGAGCTTATCAATGCAGAAGTCCATGAAAAAAAACCTTTCGAGGAAAAGGCTTTTTTTGAAGGCTGTATGCCCATTGAAGCCCTGGCATATAGAGGGGAAAACACCCTTTTGTTTGGGCCCATGAAACCTGTTGGTCTTGTTGACCCCAAAACAGGTAAGCAACCCTATGCTGTGGTGCAGCTTCGAAAAGACAACCAGGAGGCTACCCTGTTCAACATGGTTGGGTTTCAGACAAGCTTGAAATGGGGGGAACAGGAAAGAATTTTTCGAATGATTCCTGGCCTTGAAGAAGCTGAGTTCGTCAGGTATGGTTTCATACACAGGAACACTTTCATAAACAGCCCCAGGATAATGGAACCCACCCTGCAGATGAAAAACAATCCAGGATTGTTTTTTGCAGGGCAAATTACTGGTGTTGAGGGTTACATTGAATCGGCATCAAATGGGCTTGTGGCGGGTATTAATGCGGCCAGAGTGTTAAGAGGAGAATCTCCGCTTATATTTCCAAAGGAAACCATGATAGGAGCGTTGATACATTATATAACCACGGCAAATCCCGATACCTTTCAACCAATGAAAGCAAATTTTGGTATAATTCCAAATGAAGAGTTTTTGAAAATTAAAGATAAAAGGAAGCGAAAAAGGGCAATTTCCCAGAAAGCATTGCATGTATTATCAGAGTTTATACAGAAACATAAAATCAATGACAAAAAAGACATAAAATAAAAAAAATTTTTAAAGCTCTTGCAGAAGAAAACTTATTGTGTTAGTATAAAATATGTTGAAAGTCCTTTTCAATTGGAGAAAAAATGATGCTGTTGCTGGATGAGTTTCTAACACACCTAAAAACTGAAAAGAACTATTCCGATCATACCATTAAGAATTATGCTGTTGATTTGAATCAATATGTAAACTTTTTACAGGATAACAACTACTACCAGAAACATGGTTTCAATGTGAGCTATAAGGTTATTAGAAGATATCTTTCTGAATTAAAGAACAGCAACTACTCGAAGACAACAATAGCGAGGAAATTGGCTTCTATCAGGTCTTTTTACAAATTCCTTGTTAGAGAAAACCAAATTGATGACAACCCGGCTTTGCATTTGAGCACACCCAAACAAAGGAAAAACCTGCCCTTTTTTTTGTATGAAGAAGAAATGGAGGAATTACTTGAAGCTCCTGATGAAGATATCTTTGGAATTAGAGATAAGGCAATACTTGAGCTGCTGTATGCTTCCGGGTTGAGGGTATCAGAAATCTCCAACTTATCCATTAATGATATATGCTTTGAAGAAAAAAGTATAAGGGTGTGGGGTAAGGGCAAAAAAGAGCGCATAACCGTATTTGGAGAAAAGGCTTTGCAGGCAGTTAAAAAGTATTTAAAAGTAAGAGATAGACTCAACCCAAAAAGTGACAAACTTTTTTTAAACAAATATGGCAAGGGTCTGTCCAACAGAAGCTACAGGAGGATTGTTAAAAAGTATATTAAAAAGACATCCCTTAAGTTGAGAGTAAGCCCACATGTCCTTAGACATTCTTTTGCAACCCATCTTTTGGAAAGAGGTGCTGATTTAAGAGTTGTTCAGGAACTTCTAGGTCATGTTAATATATCCACTACTCAAATTTATACACATGTTACGAAAGAAAGGCTTAAAAAGGTTTACGATAGAGCTCACCCCAGGGCTTAGGAGGTGTGGCTTTGTTTAGAGGAACTACTATAGTTGCAGTTAAAAGAGGCGAAAAAGGTGCTCTTGCTGGAGATGGTCAGGTTACTTTTGGGGATAAGACCATAATGAAGCACAATGCCCGGAAAGTTCGCAGGATTTTTAACAATCAGGTTGTTGTTGGATTTGCCGGATCAGTGGCTGATGCTTTTACCCTTTTTGAAAAATTTGAAGGCAAGCTGGAACAGTACCAGGGCAACATACAGAGGGCAGCAGTTGAACTGGCAAAGGAATGGCGTATGGATAAAATTTTGAGAAAATTAGAAGCTTTGTTAATTGTGTTACACAGAGACAATCTGCTGATCATCTCCGGTAATGGGGAAGTTATAGAACCGGATGATAATGTAGCAGCAATTGGCTCGGGTGGTCCTTATGCTCTCGCTGCTGCAAAAGCTCTGATCCAGAACACAGATCTTTCACCTCGAGAGATTGCTGAAAAATCTCTTAAAATAGCGTCCTCCATATGTGTGTTTACAAATGATTCTATTGTGGTAGAGGAAATATAAAGGAGGGAGTTTATGGAAGAACTTACACCCAAACAGATTGTTAAAGAACTTGATAAATATATTATCGGCCAGCACGAAGCCAAGAAGTGTGTGGCCATTGCCCTGAGAAACCGAATTCGAAGAAAAAAGCTGCCCAAAGAACTTCAAGAAGAGATTGCACCCAAGAACATTTTGATGATAGGCCCGACAGGAGTAGGTAAAACAGAGATTGCAAGAAGGCTGGCCAAACTAGTAAAAGCTCCTTTCGTTAAGGTGGAGGCTACAAAGTTTACGGAAGTTGGTTATGTTGGAAGAGACGTTGAGTCTATGATTCGAGACCTGGTAGAAGTATCGATAAGAATGGTAAAAGCCGAAAAGATGAGAACTGTCAAGAAAAAGGCAGAGAAGATGGCTGAAAACAGATTGCTGGATATCATTTCTCCCATTCCTAAAAGGCATACCGGCTTTAAAAATCCCTTTGAATCCCTTTTCGGAGTGGCCAAATCTTCAGAAACCGAAGATGAGGAATTCAGAGAAAAGGTAAAAAATGCTGAAATGCAGAGGGAGCATGTAAAGGAACAGTTAAGGAAGGGTCTGCTTGAAGACCAAATCGTTGAAATAGAAGTTGAAGAAGCTTCACCTCAAATGCTGGAAGTTTTTTCGGGTTCTGGAGTAGAAGAGATGGGAATAAACTTCCAGGACCTATTTGGAAACCTGTTACCCAAGAAGAAAAAGAAAAGAAAAGTTTCTGTCAAAGAAGCCAGGAAAATCCTAACTAACGAAGAAGCACAAAAATTAATAGATATGGATGAAGTTACCACAGATGCCATTAAAAGAGCTGAAGAAGGAGGGATAATTTTTTTAGATGAAATCGATAAAATAGCAGGAGTTGAAAATAGAGGCGGCCCCGATGTTTCCAGAGAAGGGGTGCAAAGAGATATTCTACCCATTATAGAAGGATCTACAGTTATGACTAAGTACGGCCCTGTAAAAACAGACCATATACTGTTTATTGCAGCTGGAGCGTTTCATGTATCAAAACCCTCTGACCTTATACCCGAACTGCAGGGAAGGTTCCCGATTAGAGTTGAGCTTAAAAACCTTACTGTAGAAGATTTTAAAAGGATCCTGAGGGAGCCGAGGAATGCTTTAACCAAACAATATTCAGCTTTGCTTGAAACAGAAGGAATAAAAATCCAATTTACAGAAGATGCTATAGATGAGATGGCTTCCATTGCTTACAAAGTAAATGAAAATACGGAGAATATCGGAGCTCGAAGATTACACACTATTATGGAAAAACTGCTGGAAGATCTCTCCTTTAATTCTCCAGAAATGGAAAAAAAGGAAATAACTATAGACAGGGATTTTGTTTCAAGCAAACTAGCCGACATCGTCAGGGATAAAGATTTGAGTATGTATATTTTATAATCTTTTAAAACAATTCAGCGCAAGGAGGAAGAAAAAAAATGAGTAAAGAGTTGTTAGAAAAAACACGAAGGATAAACAGGCTTTTACAAAGATCAGCAGGATATCCTGTTGACTTCAATGAAATGTGTTTGGTTTTGAGTGAAGTGCTTTCTGCCAATGTGTATGTTGCCAGCAGAAAGGGTAAAGTCCTGGGTTTTGCCCTGGTTAAAGATTATGATTGTGATGTGGTAGAAGATGAAGTTTTAGAGGAAAAGATGTTTCCCAAACATTACAACGAAAAACTGCTTAATATTCACGAGACGAGATCAAACATTGTTCAGGACTCAGTTAACTGTGTGTTTGACAATGTAAGTAAGTGTGTGTATTTAGACAAGTTGACAACAATTGTACCAATAATCGGTGGCGGGGAAAGACTGGGAACCCTGGTGCTGGCCAGGTTTGGAAAAGAATTTACTGATGAGGATTTGGTGCTGGCAGAATACAGTGCCACAGTTGTGGGTATGGAAATTTTAAGGTCAAAGAGCGAAGAGATTGAAGAAGAAGCTCGTCAAAAAGCCGTTGTGCAGCTGGCAATAGGAACTTTATCATATTCAGAACTGGAAGCTGTAGAACACATCTTTGATGAACTGGATGGTAAAGAAGGTCTGTTAGTGGCAAGCAAAATAGCTGACAAAGTCGGAATAACCCGCTCTGTCATTGTTAATGCTTTAAGGAAATTTGAAAGTGCTGGAGTTATAGAATCAAGGTCTCTGGGAATGAAAGGGACATACATTAAAATATTAAATGATAAGCTCCTTGAGGAGCTGAAAAAACTAAAATCTTAAAATACAAAACATTTGCTGGTATATAAGGCTGTTGACAAAACCTGGATCAACAGCCTTTTTTATTTTTTGGTTCTTCTCCAAAACAGTTGGTTAAGGGTTAAGCTAATATACCTAACAAACTTTATCTAGAGAGATACGTGGGTTTGTTAGATAACCTTGCCCGGCTTGTGAAATTTTACACCGGCCAGCTTCGGCAGTCGAGGCAACCCTTAGGGGCGCCTTACGGCGGCCTTGACTGCCTCATTGCCCGGGGTAAATACAAACTGAC
>DFNM01000213.1 GCA_002376045.1 Firmicutes bacterium UBA3567 | reverse complement strand
AAGTTAATCTGATTAATGGGATTTTTAAAGTTGTATATAACAGGTATGCTTGCGTTTTTTAGAAAATTCTGCTGTTCTCCTGTATAAACAACAACAAATGACAATTTTTTATCTAGTAAAATATTTATAATAAATGTCACAAGCTGTCTTCTGTAAGCTTGTTCGAGTTTATTAACAGCTAGAATTACTGTATCTGGTTTTGAAGAATACGTCCCAGTAATTCTGATTATGTTTTTTTGTATTAAAGTATTAAAATGCTCTGTATCCCCTTCATTTTCCAAAACACCTTTTAGAATACAACCAGCAACCTCCTGTTCATTAAAGTCCGGTAAGTTTTTAGTTTTATTAAAATATACAACATTGGTTATTTCAGCCCCTGCCTTTTGTAATAAATTTATCACCTCTGGATATACATAATCTTGACTCATATCTATAATACCTATTTTTCGGGTAACAAGTTTTTCATTTATTAGAAACGGAAGGAGGTCTGACAAGGTTTCGATATTTGTGTTTAGCTGCTTTTTTGTATTTTTCAATTGGTTTTTTAACGCTATGTTTTGTTCTCTTAATCTAGAAAAATCTGCTTCTAAAGTATCAATCATGCTTTTCTGTTTTTCACTCAATACTTCATCACTACCCAAATTCATACCAACAAAAATTCCTATACCCAGGGATAAAAAAGTTGATATGATTGCCAGCGCGTAGTGCTTAGTACTAAATAGCATTTTAATAAGCCTCCTAAAAACCCAACATTACCTTTAATTTTAACCTTACCAATCTCAACATATAGCTAAAATGGGGGGAAATCAATCCAACAATTATTATCGGCCATAACGCTGCAAGACATATTGCAAACAAATATTTGTAACTCACTTTGTTTTTGTAAAGTTTGTTAACTCCTTTTGCATCAACAAGTTTTGAACCTATTTTAAGCCTCACAAGAAAAGTGCTGGCCATTCCCTTCCTCCCTTTTTCCAAAAAATCAATGATGTTCGTGTGTGTTCCAACAGCAACTATTAGTTCTGCACCTTTCTCATATGCTAAAAGCATAGCAACGTCTTCACTTGTGCCTAGGCATGGAAATAGTTTGGCGGATAAACCGAGTTGAGAAATCCTATTAAGACCAGGGGCTTTTCCGTCCTGATAGGCATGAACTATTATTTCTTTTGCATTTTTTAGGCATTTATCACTTACACTGTCCATATCTCCAATCAAAATGTCAGGAACAAATCCGGATTCCAGCAATGCATCACCTCCACCATCTACGCCTATCAGCACTGGTCTGACTTCTTCAATATACGATTTTATTGCCTTTAAATCCTGTAAATAATCTTTACCTCTAACTGCGATCAGGACATGCTTGTTTTTTATTTTCGTTTCAATTTCAGGCAGTTTCAGATCATGTGTAACTATCCATTTTTCTTTTTTTGCATAGGTTATAGTGTTTTCGATAAATTCATCAACCAGCGCTGTCATCCTCTTTTGAGTTTCGTTCAAAATTTTGTTAAGGATTATTTCATCTATGACCCTGCCTGTTGCTATCGCTTTTTCCTTTAAAAATATCTGACCGTTTATAATCTTAATTTTGTCACCATCCTTTAGTATTCTATAAATTTTTTCTCCTACATTGTCAATAACTGGTATGTTGGCTTTTAGTATTTTCTCTGGACCTTTGTTGGGATATTCTCCCGTTATAGCGGGTTCAGTGTTAATTACTGCTTTAATCTTTTTTTTTATTAAAGATTCTGCTGCTACTTCATCTATGTTTTTATGACAAATCAAAGCAATATCCCCTGGATTTAGTTTTTTTATTAGATTTTTTGTTTTTCTATCTTTTTTGATTTTCCCTTCAATTTTTTTTTGTCTCATTAGCGCAATTTCCCTCCGACAAATTATATTATTCCCTTTATTCTGTACCAATAAACAAAAAACGTGCTCTTTCAAGCACGCTTTTCTGTTAGCTGACTTTTAAATCCATTCGAAGCTTATCAGCAACCATGGCGATAAATTCTGAATTTGTTGGTTTTCCTTTTTCAGAATGAATGGTGTATCCGAACAAATTATTAATAGTATCAATACAACCTCTGTTCCATGCAACTTCTATGGCGTGTCGGATAGCTCTTTCCACTCGGCTCGGGGTTGTATGGAATTTCTCAGCGATTGCCGGATACAGTTCCTTGGTTACTGCACTTAATAATTCTACATTTTCGATAACAAGGAAAATCGCTTCCCTTAAATAAAAATATCCTTTTATATGTGCAGGAACTCCTATTTCATGTATTATGTTTGTAATCTCTATTTTAATGTCCTTTTTTGTAAGGGGTTTGTACACCGCTGTCACAGGTTTTTCTTTAAATTTATGCGAAGGAGCTTTTTTGACAAGTTGGCGAATCCTTTCTATTAGAACATCCATATCAAAGGGTTTTACTATGTAATAATCTGCCCCAAGTGAAATAACTCGCTGAGTAATTTTATCCTGCCCTACTGCCGACAAAGCAATCACTTTAATTTGATCAGAAGACAAATCCAGATTTTCCAGAACACCCAAGCCATCTAAATATGGCATAATAATATCCAAAATTACAACATCTGGTGGGTTGTTTTTTATTTTTTTTAAGAGCTCCTGACCATCATTTGCTATATCAATTACTTCCATGTCTTCCTGTTTATCAAGGTATTCTCTTAAGATTCTGCAAAATTCTTCATTATCATCAGCAATAGTAATTTTAATAACTTTTTCCAATATTTTTACCCCCTTTTAATCTACTTATCAATATATTCTTCGATATAATATTTGTTATTCCTTCCATTTTTTTCTTATTTAACTAAAAAAATAAAAAATACTGGTTCTTTTCCAAAACAGTTGGTTAAGGGTTAAGCTAATATATTTAACAAACTTTATCTAGAGAGATAGGTGGGTTGGTTAGATAGCCATGCCTGGCTTGTGAAATTTTACACCGGCCTACTTCGGCAGTAAAGGTAACCCTTAGGGGCGCCTTACAGTGGCCTTGGCTGCCGCATTGCCCGGTGTGGATACAAGTCAACCGGGCAAAGGAATTCACGTATAATTGACTGTCAAGCTGCAGTTGATTAAAGCACACTGCTTCGCTTCATCGAAAACCTGTGCCGCGGTCCTCGGAAAACCCGGCACTCAAAAGTTAATTGAGTCCGGGGGCGCAGCCTTTACCCTACCCTGAAAATAACTCA
>DFNM01000217.1:3098-12033 GCA_002376045.1 Firmicutes bacterium UBA3567 | reverse complement strand
CACTCAAAAGTTAATTGAGTGCCGGGCCCTTGACAGAACCCAGGAGAAAGCTATAATGATTTAGCTATTGACCGGATTGGGTTTGCATGTGACATTTAACTCAACTAAAATGGAGAAGAATCAAAAAATGATTCTACTGTAAAAAGTCCATTTTTCAACAAAATCACTCTATATCTTGTGACAATATGAAACTACAACCACAACATATAGATCGAATTTCTTCTAAAAGGTGTTTCTACACCAAAATCAAAAATAAAAGTTATCAGGGGACCGTCCCCTATTATCTTAAGGAGTGAAACACCTGATATGGAAAACTTAAAAACCATGAAGCACACAGTTTTAAAATGGCTGGATACATTACAAACTCTAAATGAAAACTGTTAAAAAGTCCTGCTCTCAAAAAGCAGGACTTTGTGGTGATACTCCTAGTCTTTCCCGCATTCCTCAACTTCCCCTTTCAAAACTTTCAATCCATGGGGAATGGCATCAATAACAGCTTCCAGGTTTTCCCTTGCTCCCTTTGGGCTGCCGGGTAGGTTAATAATCAACGTCCTTTTTCTAACACCCACTACCGCTCTGGAAAGCATTGCATGAAGAGTATTTTCAATTCCTTTAATCCTCATGGCTTCAGCCATACCGGGCACTTCTCTATCAATCACCTCAAGAGTTGCATCGGGAGTAACATCCCTGGGAGCTAACCCTGTACCTCCTGTAGTAACAACAAGATCTATGCCTCTTTCTGCAAAATCAATCAGTGTTTGTTTTATCATTTCTTTTTCATCAGGAACAATCCTGTAAAAAGCCACATTTACGTCAATTTGTTTCAGCATGTTTTTGATTATTTCACCACTTTTATCTTCCCTTTCTCCTCTGAATCCCTTATCACTAACTGTCACCACTGCACCTTTAAACATCCTCTATCACCTCTATTTTGTCTCCAATGGAAACCGGTCCTCCTTTTAGCACTCTCACAAAAATTCCTTCTCTGGGCATTACACAGTCTCCAACCCGATGATATATTGCACACCTGTCATGGCATTCTTTACCGATTTGAGTAACTTCAACAAGAGCACCACCCAGTTTGAGCTTTGTACCTATCGGAAGCTCAGTGAGCTCGATTCCTCTTGTGGTGATATTCTCAGCAAAATCTCCAGGGCCAACCTCAAGGCCTTTCTCCTTCATTTTTCTAATGCTTTCTTCAGCAAGAAGGCTTACCTGGCGGTGCCATTCTCCCGCATGGGCATCCCCCTCAAGACCATGGTTCTCAACAAGTATTCCTTTACCCACATTTTTCTTTTTTTGACCCTTTTTTTGGCTGATGCACACGGCTGTTATTTCTGCCACGGCAGTCCCTCCCTTCTGACAAAATCACCGCTTTTACCTCCGGTCTTCCTGTAGAGGTGTATATCTGAAATCACCATTTCCTTGTCATTGGCTTTACACATATCATAGATGGTCAGGCAGGCCACACTGACAGCAGTCAGGGCTTCCATCTCCACCCCTGTTTTTCCTGTGGTTTTAACTCTGGCTTCCACATCTATTTTGTGGTTTTCATCATCAAATTTGAAACTTAAATCAAGGCCTGTCAGCATCAGGGGATGGCACATGGGTATCAGGCTGGATGTTTTCTTCCCTGCCATAATCCCCGCAACCTGCGCAACGGCCAGCACATCTCCTTTCTCAACCCTGCCTTCTTTGACTTTTACAAAAGTTTCCTTTTTCATATAAACTGACCCGCGGGCAACCGCCACTCGCTGAGTATCTTCTTTCTCACTCACATCTACCATTCTGGCTCTTCCCTGCTGATTAAAATGGGTAAACTCCAAAAAATCAACCCCCTATCTGAGACATGTTTCTTTTTGTGTGCTTGTGATAAGTGGTATACATCCTGTGCTCCCTAGGTTTAGACAAAATCACCCTTCTTATGAAGCTTTTTATTTCTTGTGTGTCTGCACCTGACCTTATCAATCCTTTAACATCATACTCTGTTTCAGATTCAAGGCAGGGCCTCAGCTTGCCGTCAGCAGTAAGCCTAATGCGGTTGCATCTGCTGCATATATGCCCGCTCATGGGGCTTATAAACCCTATGCTGCCGAGGGCTCCTTCGATTTTAAAGCATTTTGCCGGGCCGTTTCCTTTTATTTCAACAGGAATTAATTCTGCATTGATCAGCCGTTTCAGTTTTGCGGTTGACACAAAACCAAACTCACTCCGATTGCCTTCCCCCAATGGCATTAATTCGATAAAACGCACATGAACGGGTATTCTTTTTGTGATTTCTACAAAATCCAGTATTTCGTCTTCATTAAATCCCTTTGTGACTACACAGTTTATCTTTACAGGAGCCAAACCCGCTGTAAGGGCAGAGTCTATGCCCCTCAACACATCTTCCAGGTTGCCACCCCGGGTTATGTCATAAAACTTTTTTCCATCAAGGGAATCGAGGCTGATATTAACCCTGTCTAAACCCGCTTCTTTTAATTTCTCCGCATGCTTTTCCAGAAGGGAACCATTGGTGGTCATTGAGATGTCCTCTATTCCGGGAATCACTCTCAATGCTTTTATAAACCCTGTAATTCCCTTCCGAACCAGGGGTTCACCACCGGTAACTCGAATTTTGTTTATCCCAAGCTCGGAAGCTGCTTTTACAATAACGAGCATCTCTTCAAAACGCAAAACATCATCATGGCTTAAGGGAGCAACTCCCTCCTCAGGCATGCAGTATTTGCATCGAAAATTACAGCGGTCCGTTACGGAAATCCTGAGATATTCTATTTTCCTTCCCCACCTGTCAATCATCTTCATTCCTCCCAACAACCTTCCCGGTGTGTCTCGTGCTGTAGCCCCCCAGGTTTTCTACTGTTTTTTTAAATTCCGGGCTTTTCAGGATCTGCAAAAGCTTTTGAACACAACCATCCTGTAAAAATTCCTCTGGAACAGCAAGGTCATATCTTTCCTCTACCACAGGAATAAAATCTAACCCATAAGCATTAGCAGCGGCCTTTATCCCCAGGCCTGCATCAGCTGAACCGGCAGCTACAGTGGCTGCAACGGATGTATGGGTGTATTCCTCCCGTTCAAATCCATTGATATCCCCGGGCTTGATCCCCCATTTTTTCATCTCATGTTCCAGAAGTATTCTCGTGCCAGCACCTTTTTGCCGGTTGACAAAAGTAACACCCTGTTTAACAAGATCCTGCAGCCCTTTTATCCCCTTCGGATTACCTTTTTTAACTATCAAACCCTGCTGCCTGTACACCAGATTTATCAAAACTACTTTTTTTGAAGGAAGGAATCGTTTCAGGTAGGGAGTATTGTATTCTCCCGTATCCGGATCCAAAAGGTGAATTCCCGCAAAATGGCATTCCCCCCTTCTTAAAGCAATCAATCCCCCAATACTCCCAACATGAGCAGATGAAAGGGTTATTTCAGGATGTTTCTGTTTTAAAAGGGTGGTCAAAATATCAAGGCAGATATCATGGCTTCCGATGGCCAGAATGTTGTTTTTGATCTCCTTTAAGGGTCTTAGGAGCTCCACTTTTACTTTTTCCCCGGCATCAATTCCCTCACTCAACCTCCCTACCCGCAGAACGCCATCGGCTCTAATCATGGAGGTTATCACACCTGCACCCCGGGAAATAGGGACTGCTGTGAGTTTACTGCCCACATATCCCAGTTTAACCCTTAAAAACTCTTCCAATCCCAAATCCGAGGCAACCTTACGTGCAAGCACGGCTTCCACCACATCAGGTTCAGGCAGGCTTAATCCCAGAAGCTTATACACTATGGGTTTCACAAAAAGGTTAAAAGTCAAAAGGGCTGAGACGGGGTAGCCTGGAATTCCTATTACGGGCTTGCCTTCTACAATTCCCAGCACAACGGGTTTGCCAGGTTTGATAGCAACTCCATGCACTACAACACGGCCTAGCTCTTTTACAACAGCTGCCGTATAATCTTCTGATCCGGCGGATGAACCGGCATTAATCACTATTACATCGCTGTCTCTTACCATATCTCGCACTTTTGACTTTATCTCATTGTAGTTATCGGGAAGAATTGGCTGGATTTTCGCATCCGCTCCCCATGAAATAGCAGTGTTTTTAAGCATATAGGAGTTGTATTCGATAATATCACCGGGGTTCAGCCTGTTTCCCGGTTCTACCAGCTCAGTTCCCGTCGGCTGGATGGCTATCAGAGGTCTTTTCCTGACCTTCAGATAGGTTACCCCTCCAGCCAGCAGCCCCCCTATATCTACGGGTCGGATTCTGTGGTTTTCTGGTAGTATAAGTTCAAAGGCAGCCATATCTTCACCGACGTTTCTAACATGCTGCCACGGAGAAGCTGCCGATATAATTTCTACCGTTGATTTATCCACCACCTCAACATCCTCTATTTTAATCACAGCATCAAAGCCTTCAGGAATGGGATCGCCGGTATCAACATAAACAAAGTCACTACCCTTTTTTAATCTTACAGGGGCAGTCTCCTTTGCACCGACGGTTTTTTCGGTTCGAACTGCGATTCCATCCATTGCTGAAGCATTGTAGTGGGGTGAGGAGCACCGGGCAAAAACAGGTTCTGCCGTTATTCTTCCCACTGCCTCGGTTACACCGATTCGTTCTGACGCTATGGGATGGCTCCATTTAGATTTCATTAATTCTTCGAGAAAAATCTTTTGTGCTTTTTCCAGAGGAACATTATTGAGGTATATATTTCTTTTCTGCACCATTATCAAAACCCCTTTTAAAACAAGCAAACTTCAACTTTTCCACCCTTTTCCACACCCTCTTTTTCCTGGGGTATGATAGCAAGGCCATCGGCTTTAATCATTGTAGAAATCATGCTGGATTTCCCCATGATCGGGATTGCCATTAGCTTGTCTCCTTCTGATTTCAATTTAACACCAATGTAGTGGGTCCTGCCTCCAGCCGATGCAAGGTTCCGCATTATGTGGGCACTGAGTTTTACAGAAAAGTCTTTTTGTGCCCTGCCCAAAAATCTATCAAGAACAGCTTTTACAAAAAGCCTGCACGTTATCATTGCAGAAACGGGATGGCCTGGTAAACATATAACAGGTCTACCCCGTACGATTCCCACAAGGGTGGGCTTACCCGGTTTCACTGATACACCGTGTAGTATTACTTCTCCCATCCCGGAAACAACCTGTTGAGTCAAATCCCTTGTCCCTACCGAACTGCCTCCTGATAAAACAACACAGTGGCTTTTTTCAAGAGCCTCTTCAAGGGCAGAAACCAGTTGCTCCCGGGTATCCTCCACTATTCCCAAAGGGCGGGGAATACCTCCCCATTCCTTAACAAGGGCTCCTATAGTATAGGAGTTTATATCTCGAATCTGGCCGGGTTCCAGTTTAGGTGCAGTGGGTTCTATAATTTCATCACCGGTGGAGATGATAGAAACTACAGGTTTTTTAACCACCTTTATTTCCGTGTAACCCACACCGGCAAGGGCACCTATATCCTGGGGCCTGATCGCTGACCCTTTTCCTATTAAAACTTCTCCCTGTTTGATGTCCTCTCCTTTTTCAATGATGTTATCACCAGGAGAAACGGGTTTCAGGATACTTAAGGTGTTTTTATCAAGGAGTTCAGTATGTTCTATCATAACAACGCTGTCCGCACCTTCAGGCAGCATACCTCCTGTAGGTATCTTAACACCGCTTCCTGGTTTCACCTGAATTTCAGGTACTTTTCCCATTACAACCTCACCAGCTATGCTTATAATAGCAGGCAGGGATTCTGAAGCTCCATAGGTATCCCTTGCCCTTACTGCATAGCCATCCATCGTTGCTCTGGAAAAACCGGGTACGTCTTCCGGGGAAATTACATCTTCATACACCACTCTCCCGAGGCTCTCCATGATATGAACTTTTTCATATTCCAGACGCAAATTGATTACTCTGTTCAGCCTTTTCAGCGCTTCCTCTAATGGTATTGCATCAAAAAACTCCAAACCCATCCCTCCATAAAATCACATTTCCCGGGCAATATCAACGCAAATTCCTAAAAACACCCCAGCTGGCATCTTGTAATTTTAATACTACATTCATCCAAGATTTCTCCCATTTGTTTTAAACTTATTTTAAATTCCTTTGCAAGGCCAAAAGCTTCAGCACAGGTAATTTTTTTGTCTCCAACCCTTTCCTTTAAAACCCTTTTGATTTCCGCTTCTGCCAACATGCACCACCTCCTTGAACTCTAAAAATTTCTGGTTCTTCTCCAAAACAGTTGGTTAGATAGTTCTGCCCGGCTTGAGAAATTTTACACCGCCTAGCTACCGCCCATGCCGGGCGCACCAAAAAACCGGTTCCATATCGAAACCGGAATCTACCCAAATTCTCCTTTCCGATATGGGAGGCACAGCCGTTTCCAGCTGAACCCTAACGGCCAGGTTGCCTAGGCCAAGCCCTTAGCTTCCTGGCTCGGAGAATTATAGAATTATATTATTAGAAAAATTTCCAATTTTAATTATAACACAATTTAACCCGCTTTTAAAATATTTAAAAAGGATTTTATTAAAAAGTGTAGAAACACTATGGGAACACTGATTAATTGGAGCGGTTGACATGACACCAGAACAAATAAGGCGAAATCTGAATTTTCAATTGTTTACCTTTGAAGGTATATTTTTTATTTTTGCCTCATCCTTTCTTGACCCCAATTCAATAATCCCATCTTTTATCAGTCAGCTGACAGATTCCAGTGTATTAATCGGGCTGGCTGTCACTATAAGAAATTGCGGCTGGTTAATGCCCCAGTTTTTTGTAGCAAGTTATGCTCGCAGCTTGATATACAAAAAGCCTTTGCTCATTTTGGCCGCGGGAATAATGAGGTTTTCCTCCGGTTTTCTCGCATTAACCGCCGTATTATCTTTGAAATTAGATCCATACCGGGCAGTGATGCTATTCTACCTGTTTTTTACTATCTTCTCCTTTGCCGATGGAATCTGCGGTATCCCCTGGCTGGATTTAATCGCCAAAGGTATAGATCCCCAAAAAAGGGGTTATCTTTTTGGAAGAAATCTTTTTATTGGAGGCAGCATGGCTTTTTTAGGAGGTTTTGTTACCCGAACAATTTTAAACAGTGTTGCCTTTCCTTACAATTTTGCCTTTGTATTTTTTATCGGATTTGTGTTCCTGCTGGTATCGTACATTTTCCTATTTGGTATTGACGAACCGCCATCAAAAATTACCGGAAACGAAAAAACATCTTTCACAAATTACATTCAATCTATTCCCATTGTTTTCAAAAAACCCGGGTTTTCAATTTTAATGCTTACTAATATCTCTTTGAGATTTCTATTCCTGGCTCTTCCTTTTTATGTAGTGTTCGGAGAAAAAGTGCTGCTGTTCTCAAAAGAAATGATCGGTTACTTCGTTTCCGCTCAAACCCTGGGATATGTAGCTTCCAGCAGGTTGTGGGGATATCTCAGCGATAATTTAAGCAACAAATCAGTTATAACGGGGACCTGTATATCTGCTATAGTTGCTCCCATTTGTGCTTTAAGTGTTTACGGGATGAAACTAATGGATTTAAAGGTTCTGTTGTTTCCCATGTATCTATTGCTCTTTCTAGCAATAGGATTCACAATAAGCGGATTGTGGATTGGTTTTAACAACTTGATCCTGGAAATTTCTGATGATCAGACCCGCCCCACTTACATCGGCATTTACAACACCTTATCCGCTCCAATGACTTTTTTCCCCATCCTGGGCGGGAAAATCATAGAAATGTCATCCTACATTCATCTTTTCGTTATAACCGTTTTTTTTCTAGTACTGGCTTTGATAAGCAGCCTGTATATCAAAGAACCCTACCGGACCCAAAACGGACTCCAATAAAATCATTCTTCAGAAAACCCCGTTTTGCTGCTCTTGCTAACCAATCCAGGCAGTTTGGGCTGCAGTTCCGTTATTAAGACACCTATTAAAATCAACATACATCCGGTTACCATTTGGGGAGTCAGGTGTTCTCCCCAGAAAAAATATGAAAACACCACAGCAAACACCGATTCGAGGCATAAAATAATGGCTGCATGAGTTGACGGAGTAAACTTCTGGGCAATATTTTGAGCAAGAAAAGCTCCTATCGTGCAGAAAACCACGGCGTAGATTATGGCTCCCCATACATCAAAGGATACATTGAAACTGATGGGTTCCGCTATTACTGCTACTATCCAGCTTGCAGCGGCTGTAATACCCAGCTGCAGTGTTGTGAGCACTACTGGATCATATCTTCGAGCATAAATTCCAATGGAAACAATCTGGCCTGCAAACATAAAGGCACTTATTAATGTAAGCACATCACCCACATTAACAGTAAAGTCTGCCGTTATGGATAAAAACCCCAGACCAATTATGGCAAGAACCCCTCCAATAATGGACCAAATTCCGGGAAACTTCCCAGTTACAAAAAAGTACAGAAAGGGAACAATCACAACATTCATCCCCGTTATAAATCCCGATTTACCGGGTGTTGTCGACAGAAGACCAATAGTCTGAAAGGCAAAACCTGAAAACAGAAAGAACCCGATGATGCTGCCGGCTTTAATTTCTTCTAGCTTAAGCTGCCTTGTTCTTTTATGGAATAACACAACCAGAATAAAAAAAGACACTGTAAATCTCAGGCTTAAATACATAAAGGGAGTTATCAGCTCCAGAGTATCTTTCATCACAACGAAGTTGGACCCCCATACCACAGCTACCATCAGTAGTGCAAAATCTGCCAGCAAACTTTTTTTATTCATTTGCAAGCCTCCTTGAACTATAATATCTTGTGGTTCTTCTCCATATTTAGCTGAGTTAAATGTAATCCGTCAATAGTTAAACATTATAGCTTTCTCCTGGGTTCTGTTAGGGGTAAAGGCTGCCACCTTCTTACAGGCCCTTGACAAAATCCATCCGAAAGCTTTTTAGTTG
>DFNM01000217.1:503-2775 GCA_002376045.1 Firmicutes bacterium UBA3567 | reverse complement strand
GCTTTTTAGTTGTTAAGAATTGATCGGACATTTTAACTACAGCGGATGTGGTTTACAAATATCCGGCATTTTTGGGGCATGGAAAAGGGAGGAACTGTTTTTTCGATGACTGCATCACAGGTTTTCAATGAAGCAAAGCACAGCTTTGTTTACAAGGGTATTAAGCAATCATAGCCCTTATTATATCCATCCTAATATATGCTATCATACAATCACTGTTACATTCTGCAGCAATTGACATCGGGTACTCGTAAATGCTAAAATGTTTCATGCATCCAAAATTTTAGGAAAGGATTTTACGATGAAGCCTGAATCCAGATGGGAGCTGAAACACATTTTCATAATTATATCCATTGTGTTTGGAGTTTTCCTGGCCCTTATCAATTCCAGCATGGTAAATGTTGCCCTGAACACCATAATGAAGTATTTTAACATAAATGTAGACGTGGTTACATGGATTGTTACCGCTTATGCCCTGGCATACGCAGTAATGCTTCCGGTTTACGGTAAACTGGGAGACATTTACGGCCACAAAAGGCTGTATCTTGTAGGTATAACTGTATTCATACTAGGTTCTGCCCTGTGCGGTTTTTCCCGAAATTTTGGGCTGTTAGTAACCGCACGGATAATACAGGCTTTTGGCGCTGCAGGGATATCACCCATGTCTATAGCCATTATTTCCCACAATTTCCCATCAAACACAAAAGGAAAAGCCCTGGGTCTTTGGGGGGCTGCTATAGGTGCCGGTGCAGCTGTAGGCCCCACTCTGGGTGGCTTTTTAATAGAGCTTGGTGGGTGGCACTGGATATTTTTTGTAAATATTCCGGTTGGTATAATTGCCCTGATATCAGCCTTCTACAGCCTTCCAGCATCTGACATCACAACAAAAAAAGAAAAGTTTGATTTCCCCGGAGTAATTCTCTTGGCTGCAAGCATAATAATGCTGCTCTTTACCTTTACAAAAGGAAGCAAAGCCGGCTGGCTGAACACCATAACTTTGTTCTGCTTAGGTACATTTTTGACTTCCCTGCTGCTCTTTTTAAAACTGGAAACATCCATCAAAAATCCCTTTATCAACCTCGATATGTTTAAAGATCCCATGTTCACTGCTCCCACCGTTGTGGGGTTTATTCAAATGTTTACCATTGTCAGCGTAAATATAATCACACCTCTTTACCTTCAGCGGGTATTACATTTTTCTCCCGCTGCCACAGGCACCATCATTCTCACCCAGCCTCTTTTTACTATGTTTATGGCTCCGGTTGCGGGGAAACTAACGGATTTATACAGTCCTCGAATACCCCTTTTTTTGGGTACCTCATTTCTATTTCTGGCTAATTTTCTTCTATCTTTTATTTCCACAAACACCCACATACATTATATTATCATATTTATAAGCATTCTGGGAATGGGAATGGGGTTCTGTTCATCCCCTCTGGCTGCTGCTGTTACCGGTTCCGTTTCCCAAATGGAAACGGCCAGTGCTACAGGTGTCTTTAACATGATAAGGTTTATCGGAGCGGTAATGGGGTCGAACTTCATAGGAATATTGATTGATAAAAGGATAAACCACTATGTTTTACAAAAGCACCCATTTCCAGAAACCGCCACATACGGCGATCTATACCTTCTCATCGCTTTGTTCAACCTCCTAGCCATTATAGGAGCCCATTACACAAGACCCCTGAGGAAAAAAGAATCATTAAAATCAGAAACAACATTTAGAAAAGATTTCTACCGGTAACTGTACACCCCTATGTTTTTATTAAACAATATGACTATTCCATTAAGCTTACAGGCGTTAAACAGCACACTAAAGAGGCTGGACTTAATCAAAAGGAACGGTATAGGGTTTTGGGTAAATGGAACCCGCTGAATGGAAAGACTAAAATCGGAATGAGGGTGCAGGGCACCCCCCCAAAAGGATTTATCGGCAGAAGGTCGCATTGAATCCGGTCAGATTTTGCCCTGAGTTCGGTACTCAACTCAATGTTCACTTACAAGCAGCAAGCAATACCATCGTATATTGATATTCAATTTCAATCCAGCTTAATAAGCAAATATTAAGTTGAGTGCCGAAGACATTGATTAAGTCCAGCCTCATCATATAAAAAAGTTCGGTTCTTCTCCAAAACAGTCGGTTAAGGGTTAAGATGATATATTTAACAAACTTTATTTAGAGAGATACGTGGGTTGGTTAGATAGCCTTGCCCGACTCAAGAATTTCTACGCGGTGGCCTTGACTACTTCATTGCCCGGTGTGGATACAAGC
>DFNM01000217.1:0-172 GCA_002376045.1 Firmicutes bacterium UBA3567 | reverse complement strand
GGTGTGGATACAAGCCAACCGGTTAAAGGAATTCACGTATATTCGGCTGTCAGGCTGCAGTCAATTAAAGCATGCTGCTTCGCTTCATCGAAAACCTGTGCTGCGGCCATCGAAAAACCCGGCACTCAAAAGTTAATTGAGTGCCGGGCCCTTTTTCATGCCCATTGAAATC
>DFNM01000244.1 GCA_002376045.1 Firmicutes bacterium UBA3567 | reverse complement strand
TGGCTTGTATCTACACTGGGTAATGAAGCTGGCCGGTGTAGAAATTCTCAAGCAGGGCAATGCTATCCAACCAACTCACATATCTCTCTAGATAAAGTTTGTTGGATAATATTGGTTCAACCTTTAACCAACTGTTTTGGAGAAGAACCACAAAAAATACCCTGCTGGCAAAACAATCAGCAGGGTAGTTAAGTTTAAAATACTAAGAACGTTTTTTCGTTTCGTTTTTTTCCATGAATTTTTGCAGGTTAATGATAAATCTTTCATGGATGCCTTCTCCGATTTTTTCTTTTTCATCATAAGCCACTACTTTAAAAACAAGGCGTCTGCCATCCACTTCTATCAACTCTGCTTCGGCCCATGCTTCCATGCCAACAGGTGTTGCTGCCAAGTGCTTAACATCAACTAATGTCCCAACGGTTTTATACTCTGAAGGAAGACGGGGTTCTACAGCAGCCTTAGCAGCACCTTCCATTAAACCTATCATTATGGGTGTCGCAAGGACTTCAACTCCTCCACTCCCGAATGCTACAGCTGTATCCTTGTTTTCAACGGTAATTTTTTCTTTTCCTTTCAATCCTTTTTTTAAATTAAATTCCATACTTGGCAACCTCCTTTATAAAATAAGGCTGCCTCTCCGGCAGCTGTGTTTTAAGCACTCGCAAAGACTTCTTGAAACTCTTTGGCATCGAGTTTCTCTTTTTTCAAAAGCACTTCTGCGACCCTATGAAGTTTCCGCATGTTTTCTTTTAACAGCTTCTCTGCTCTCGCATAGCACCTATCGATTATTTTACGCATCTCTTTATCTATTGCTGCGGCAATTTCTTCGCTGTAGTTCTTCTGATGGGCTATATCTCTACCCAGAAAAACCTCTTCATGATTGTTTCCAAGGGCCAAAGGCCCCAATTCTTCACTCATACCAAACTGGGTAATCATCCTTCTTGCTATTTCTGTTGCTCTTTCCAGGTCATTCTGAGCACCGGTGCTTATCTCATTCAACACGAGGGTTTCGGCAACCCTGCCTCCCAGAAGGTGAGTGATTTGCTCCAGCAACTCGGATTTGGCCATAAAGTTTCTGTCCTCTTTCGGCAGGATCATTGTATAACCACCTGCCCTTCCCCTGGGCACAATGGAAACCTCATGGACGGGGTCTACATGTGGCAGCAGCTGAGCCAACACGGCATGACCTGCTTCATGGTAGGCTACCAGCCGTCTTTCTTTTTCACTCATGATTCGGCTCTTCTTCTCGGGTCCTGCAATAACCCTTGTAATGGCCTCTTCCAGTTCAGCCATGCCTATTTTTTTCTTGTTTCGTCTTGCTGTCAGAAGAGCCGCTTCATTCACAAGATTCTCTAAATCTGCACCGGTAAATCCCGGTGTGCGCTTGGCCAAAACATTCAAATTCACATCATCTGACAGCGGTTTTCCCCTGGAATGAACTTTGAGAATGGCTTCTCTGCCTTTTACATCAGGCCTGCTTACTACAACCTGGCGGTCAAACCTTCCGGGTCTCAGCAGTGCTGGATCCAGGATATCCGGCCTGTTGGTAGCAGCAAGAATTATAATGCCTTCATTAACCCCAAAACCATCCATCTCAACAAGCAGCTGGTTCAACGTCTGTTCTCTCTCATCATGACCACCACCAAGACCTGCACCCCTCTGTCTTCCAACAGCATCTATTTCATCAATAAAAACAATGCATGGTGAGTTTTTCTTTGCGGTTTCAAACAAATCCCTCACTCTCGATGCACCAACACCTACAAACATCTCTACAAAATCTGAACCGCTTATACTAAAAAACGGAACTCCAGCCTCACCCGCAACAGCCCTGGCAAGAAGGGTTTTACCGGTGCCTGGAGGCCCTACCAGGAGCACACCTTTTGGGATTCTCGCTCCAAGTTCGATGAACTTTTTGGGGTTCTTCAAAAACTCCACGATTTCCTGCAGCTCTTCTTTGGCTTCATCCACACCTGCCACATCATCAAAAGTTGCTCTTTTTTTATCATCTTTATGGAGCTTGGCTCTGCTTTTTCCAAAAGACATCATACGGTTTCCTCCACCCTGAGACTGCTGCATAAAAAAGAACCATGCTCCAACAAACAGAAGCACTAAAAACAGGGATGGAAGAATTTGAACCCACCATGGCGGTTCTGGAGGCGGTTCTGAAACTACAGTGATTTTGCCTTCATCGATAAGAGGTTGTATCTTCGATAAAAACACCGTTTTATCAGGCACATAAGATTTGAACTGGTCGCCATTTTTCATAATCCCCGTAACGTTGTTTTCAACGATTTTTATTTTTTCTATCTGGCCTTTATTTAAAGCTTGAATAAGCTGGGTATACTCTATTTGTAAAACCCCATCTTCTCGATTCGAAAACCACTGTAAAAACGAGAGAATTAGTATGAATACTAAAAGATAGAAGCTTATATTGCGAAAAAAATTGTTCAAACACTAAACCTCCTTTCCCAATACACTACAATATCCTTACCTATTTTAACATATAATAAACTAATTGACAATGATTCTAAGCTTGATAAACCTCTGGCTTTAAAACGCAAATGTATGGAAGGTTGCGGTATTTCTCTTTAAAATCAAGCCCGTAACCTACTACAAACTCATCGGGTATGGAAAACCCCTTATAATCTATATCAATATCAATCTTTCTTCTCTCGGGTTTATCCAGCAGGCTGCACAGCCTAATGCTCCTAGGTTTCCTATCCTTAAGGAGTGTTGTCAGATATTTAAGGGTCAATCCCGTATCGATTATATCCTCCACAACAATAACATGCCTGTCTTCAATGCTTTTGTCCAGGTCCTTCAGTATCCTTACAATTCCTGAAGATTCTGTTGAAACACCGTAGCTGGATACAGCCATAAAATCAATCTCTACAGGTATATCGATACATCTCATAAGATCAGCCATAAAAATAACGGCTCCATTTAAGACGCCAACCAGAATGGGGTCTTTCCCTTTGTAATCTCTGGTTATCTGCTTACCCAGTTCTTTAACTTTTTGTTGTATCTGGTCTTCAGAAATTAGAATTTCTTTAATATCCCTTTCCATTTTTACCCCCCCTTATTCAATCATAATTAGTTTTAAAACCTTTTTCGTTTTGGATGTGACTCTGTAATCTTCATTCAACCTGAACCCTGCAACCCATACTATGGTATTGCCATCAACTACTAGAGGGATGCGATCTCTCTCGTGGGCAGGGATTTTTTCATCAATGAAAAAATCCTTTATCTTTTTGGTTCCTTTCATCCCCAAAGGGTGAAATCTGTCTCCCTGCTGCCGGTTCCTAATAATGAGCTTGCTGCTTTTTATCACGGATAAGTCTACAAAAGCTACACACGGGTCTTGCTGAAAGGGGGTTTTTATTTTATCCACATCTACTACTTGAGATGCTATCTTCTTACCTATTTCTTTAACAAACACAGTCTGACCAGGAACAAATTCATAATAGAAATTTTTCCTTTCCACCAAGTCCCCTTTGAAAACGAAAAAACCCCTGTATGATTTCTGCACCTTTACGCCCTGTGGCAGGGCAATAAAGCCACCTGTCTTTCCGCAATTACAAAACTCATCAATTTGTTTAATGTGTTTATAACTTATATCTTTAATGCCCTTTAATACACTATCCAGACAGAGCCTTAATATCCTGTACCTGAGAGCCGGGTGAAGGTTGTTAAAGGCCTTAAAAGATATCCATACCTTATGGCTGTTAATGCGTTTTACCACTTTACCGAATTTCTCTGAAGCCACCTGTTCCATAAAATCGTTTTCAATTCTCATTAAACCCGACATGTTGCTGATGGATTCTTTCAATTTGGGATTGTATTCCTTTTCCAAAAGGGGTATCAGCTTAAGCCTTATTTTGTTTCTCTCATAAATGGGTTTCAAATTCGTATGATCTATTCTGTATTTCAGGTGGTTTTTAGCAAGAAATTCTGTGATTTCATCCCTTGTAGTTTCTATCAGGGGTCTTATGTAGACATCCCTTACAGGAGGTATCCCCGCAAGGCCCCTTACCCCGGTTCCCCTCAAAAACCTCATTATTACTGTTTCTACCTGATCATTCAAGTTGTGGCCTAGAGCAATCTTATCTGCCCTGACTTTATCAAAAATCTTTTTCAAAAAACCATACCTTATTTTTCTTGCGGCTTCTTCTGGGGATAAACCTGATTCTTCAATGAATTTGGGAACATTATACTCTTCTACAAAACACGGTAGATTGAAATCTCCTGCCAACTTCTCAACAAACTTTGAATCCTCTTCTGATTCTTTCCCCCTAAACTTGTGGTTGAGGTGGGCAACACAAAGCGAAATCCCCAGTGCTTTCTTCAATCTGTAAAGCACATGGAGAAGGCATACAGAATCTGGCCCCCCCGAAAGAGCCACAACTACCTTCTGATTTCTCTCAATCATATTGTATTTTTTTATAGTAGCCAAAACTTTCTCTTCCATAACTGACCGATCCTTATTAATTTGTATAACAATTGTTATTCAACATAAAACACTATAATCCTGCCTTGTTTATCAATTTTTTATGCATATGAAAAGTGCTGACAAAAAAAACACAATAGATACCAACAGCAGACCATTAAGGATTTTATCTATGTTCAAATATCGGTTATCCTTACCGAAAGCTTTAACCTGAACCGCTTCCCATTTTTGTTTGGAGTCAAAACACATCATAATCATGATTACATATTTCTCTTCGGGATTCAACCGCATACATTGACAGCCTCCTCAATAAACATCCTATCCTACATCATACCCACGGAAATTTTTAATATACGCCAATAAAAAAACTTCCCAAAACGGGAAGCTTTTAAAGGAGAGAGGAGGTTAAACCCTTTTCCACAATTTTGCAACAAGCACTGTCATATCATCCCTTGGTTTATTGTTGCCCACAGCTTTTTCTAAAATGTATTCTGCCAGTTCCTGAGGATTTTTCGTGTCTTTGTTTTTGATTAGAAACCTTAACCATTCCCCTGGGTTTTTAAGTCCGAAGTGGTTTTCCAGCACCCCATCACTTATCATCACTATAAAATCCCCCGGTTTTAATTTAATTGAAACCTGATTGATATCCACCTCATCCAGGATACCTACAGGCAGGGAAGCACTACTTATAACCTCTACTTTCCCATTTCTCTTTATAAAACTGGGAGGGGAACCTATTTTAAGAAAAGTTGCCCTGGCATTATACAGATCCACCAAAGCCAAATCTATGGTAGAAAAAGTTTCCTCTGTTGATCTGAGAGAAAGGGTGGAATTTATGGTTCGAATGGCAATTTCCTTGTCACAGCCCGCTTCTAGAAGATGTTCCAGCAGTGAAACAGTATCACTACTTTCCATCGCAGCCTTCTTACCCGTCCCCATTCCATCACTGATGGCCAGCATATAGTTCCCGTTTTTTAGCTCTTTGAAAGAAAAGGTATCCCCTGATTCCTGTCTGCCTTCTTTTGGGATGAAAGCTGTACCTACAGCAACCTGGTAGGTTTGTGCCCCTGTCAATTTTAAGCTGCAGGTGGAAGTTCCTTTTTTCAAACCACATGAACAGTTTTTAACAATCACCTTTTTGCCCAGGATTTCTGTAATAACAGGCACTGCCTTTGTCATACATTCCCTGTTTCCTTTACATGGGCTTTTTTCAACATATACCTCTACTTTGTTTTTTTCAATCTCCACAGCTATCACATTGCCATCTATACCTTTTCTGCCAAACTCATTAAGAATTTTTTCTTCAACATCATGTCTTAGCCTCATTCTTGATTTGGTTTCCAGTGATAAATCCTTTACAATTTTGGCCATACCCTCTAGTTGTTCAGCCACCAGTTTTTTGCTCTCAATAACTTTTTCCTGCCAATAAACTTTGATCCTGTATGAATTGATCATGAAATTGATATTATTCAATATGTTATCTACCTTATAACACCGATTTTTTATCGCACCCGGCAGATCTTGAGGTGTTAACCCATCTTTTCCCTCTGCTGCAGAAATCAGATCCAGAAAAACCATGTAAGAGTTGTAAAAATCCTTCTCCCAACATTTTGTATAGCCGCTGCACTTGCTGCACACGTTCTCCATTATTTCCTCATACATCTTCATAAGCCCGCTGTTATCAAGCATGCTGTTTTTCTCCTTTTTCATTACACGTCTAAAGCTTAACGCCAACTCTTCCAGAATTCCTGAATACTCTTTGAGTTTTAAAGACATAAGGTCTAACAGTTTTTCATTAATACTTGAATAGCTGACCTTTCTATGAAAAGGTTCAACAATGGATTTTAAATACATGATCCTGTGATGGGGAATTAAAAGGAAAATACCCGAAGCAATCAACATCTCCCTCAATGATAAAAACCTATACCCATGACCATTTATATACAGGTTCATAAGGCCTGTGCCTATAAAAAAGCCAATCACAACCCCTATTCTGCCCATTTCCTTGAAAATACCTGCCAAAAGACTTCCAAAAGCCAGCACTCCTACTATCACAGGCTCAAAAGCCGAAGTGAAGGAGCAAATTACTCCTATAACGGTAGCCCCTGATGTGGATAGCCCAAAACTGAAAATGGATAACACAAGGAGGACTAAAACTATGGTGATGTTCTGCAATGAAAGTCCATAAACCGTCACATCGGACAGGCCTGTCATAGCCGTAGCAACAATCATGGATACTGAAACAGCCCTTTCAAAAGTTAAATTACCAGTAAAATCAGTTGCCGAAATTGGTAGAGCATAGGCAAACAACAGGGCCAGTACAGTAATCAGCATGGATTCAAAAACAGTTAAAGCAAAATCAAAAGCAATGGGATTTGTTACATCAACATAGAACCATCCTGAAATAAAGCTTGTCCCGAAAATGATCCCGCCAATAAGCCACGGGGTTGCGGCAAGTTTCTTGACCTCCAAGATAAACACAATGGCAAAAAACAAAACTGCTGCTGCTATATACTTCAATGCATAACTTCCCAAATCCAGGCTCAAAAAACCTGCTGCGAGGCCTAAACACGCCATGGGAATGTCTTTACGTTGTTTAGAGGCAAGAGCCGCCAGAAAGGCCAGCCCAAAAGGATATAATCCATCAAAAAGGGATACCCTTGAAATCACCAGGCTTATTGCAAACACCGCCACCGCTTTAATGATGGAATCCCCTCTAATTCTATATGCTTTTTTTGGGGTATAAACATGAGCTTTGTTGATCATAATTTCACCACCATGTTTTTGTACTAATTGTTGTATGTGTAATTGTAATACATCTCCATTAAAATTTTTGTCAGTATCGGTTGAGGGAATTCAAGTAATTTCTGACAAAAATTAAAAAAAAGTGCCTTAAAGCACTTTTTGTTTTGAATTTGATACATTTTTATTTGTCGTTTAATGAATTTAATGGCAGAAAATCTTTATAATACGAAAATATTTACGCAATTTTTTTGTACACAAAAAATGGTGGGCGAAACAGGGCTCGAACCTGTGACCCCCTGCTTGTAAGGCAGGTGCTCTCCCAGCTGAGCTATTCGCCCACACAAAAGTTTCTGGTGGCGGCGCAGGGAATCGAACCCCGGACACTGCGGGTATGAACCGCA
>DFNM01000190.1 GCA_002376045.1 Firmicutes bacterium UBA3567 | reverse complement strand
GGGTTTGCATGACATTTAACTCAACTAAGATGGGGAAAAACCAAAAATAAAAAGTCTAAGATTTAGTTCCAAAAAAGGTGAGGTGTTTTTTGTTTATGCTAAAGCTATTAATAATTTTAGTTTCTTATCTTTTGGGCTCTGTTTCCTTTGCCTATTTGATATCTAAACACTTTTATCATATTGATATAAGAAACTATGGCAGCAAAAATGCCGGAGCAACCAATGTGTTAAGGGTTATAGGAGGAAAATCTGCCCTGATAGTATTGTTACTAGATGTATTAAAAGGAGTTATTGCTGTCCTGTTGGGCCGTTTAATAGGCGGGGAAGGGCTAGCATTGCTTTGTGGTGTTGCTGTTGTGGTAGGTCACAACTGGCCGATATTTCTTAACTTTAAAGGAGGAAAAGGAATCGCTACCAGCCTGGGAGTTATTTTGGGAATATACCCTTTAGGAGCACTTATAATGCTATTAATTGGTATTCTTGTTATAGCGTTTAGCAGGTATGTTTCATTGGGATCTGTTACAGCTGCAGTGGTTTTTCCCGTTTTGATGTTGTTGTCAAAAAAACCCCTTCCTTATGTGATTTTTGCCTTCGTGCTTTCATTTCTGGCATTGTTCCAGCACAGGAGCAATATACGGAGATTGCTGACAGGGAAGGAGTCTAAAATAGGTGAAAAAACGTCTCCGAGGGTAAAATGACGAAGGAGGTTAATGTTGTGACGTTTAAGGTGAGTGTTTTAGGAGCTGGTAGCTGGGGGACAGCTCTTTCTCTGGTGCTTGCTCAGAAAAATCATGAAGTTGTGCTATGGGGGAGGAGGGAGGAACACATTCGGAAAATAAAGGCAACAGGGGAAAATCTCAGGTATCTTCCAGGAGTAAAAATATCCAAAACAACAGTTTTAACTGATGAGCTTGAGGAAGCTCTTTATCAATCCCATTACATAGTAATAGCGGTACCTTCGCATGCTGTAAGGGGTTTGTGTAAAAATATAAAACCCTTTATAAAAGAGGACAGTATAGTAATCAGTGCAGCCAAAGGCATAGAAACTTCTACTTTAAAAAGAATGACAGAGATAATCAAGGAGGAGCTGGATAATTCGATAGATCCCAAGAATATTGCTGTTTTATCAGGACCCAGCCATGCTGAGGAAGTCGCAAGAAATCTTCCAACGACTGTAGTTGCTGCGGCATCAAAAAAAAATGTGGCTGAAGCAGTTCAAGATCTGTTTATAACAGAAAGGTTCAGGGTTTATACAAATCCAGATGTTATAGGAGTGGAACTGGGAGGAGCCCTAAAAAACATTATAGCCCTGGGAGCAGGAGTTGCAGATGGATTGGGGTTTGGAGATAATACGAAAGCTGCATTGATGACCAGGGGAATAGCAGAAATAACCCGTTTGGGGATAGCAATGGGGGCTGAACCCCTGACATTTGCGGGGCTTACTGGAGTAGGAGATCTTATTGTTACGTGCACCAGTAAATATAGTCGTAACAGAAAAGCGGGTATAAAGCTGGGCCAGGGGAAAACTCTGAAACAGGTTTATGAGGAAATACACATGGTGGTGGAAGGAATTAGAACAACTAAAGCTGCTTATGAATTGCAAAAAAAATACAACATAGAAATGCCCATCACTACCCAAACGTACAAAGTATTATTTGAGAACAAGCAACCACTTGATGCTGTAAATGATTTGATGACCAGGGTAAGGACCCGTGAAATGGAGGAAGTAGCTCTTCAAAAAAACTGGAACTGGTAATAAGAAGATGGATAAGGTCACTCCAATTTTGAGTGATCTTTTTTGTTTTTGTAGGTTATATTTGTCTCTTAGTTTCATATATATATAGTGTTAGCCAATACGTACATTTTATCGAAATTATACAAATTTTGTACAAAGACCCTTTTTGAGGAGGGATGAAAACCTTTTTTAAATTTTTTAAGCAAAGGAGGGAAAAAGGTATTGGAAAAATTTGATTTATTCAAGGATTTTGCCGAGAGAACAAATGGAGATATTTATATAGGGGTAGTTGGACCAGTAAGAACGGGTAAATCCACCTTCATCAAGAAATTTATGGAGCTTTTAGTTTTGCCCAATATAGAAAACCCCCATGATAAAATGAGAGCAAAGGACGAACTTCCTCAAAGCGGTGCAGGCCGAACCATTACTACAGCTGAACCCAAATTTATCCCCAATGAAGCCATTGAACTGACCGTAGATGATAAATTGAAATTCAAAGTTAGAATAGTCGACTGTGTGGGTTACACGGTTAAGGGAGCATTGGGATATCAAGATGAAAATGGGCCGAGGATGGTCTCCACTCCATGGTTTGACCACGAAATACCATTCCAGGAAGCAGCTGAATTGGGGACGCGAAAAGTGATCTCAGATCATTCAACCATCGGTATTGTTATAACAACTGATGGAAGCATAACAGATATATCCAGGGAAGAATATGTAGAAGCTGAAGAGAGAGTTATAAAAGAGTTAATAGAATTGGGGAAACCTTTTATAATTGTTTTGAATTCCACTGATCCGCAGTCTGAAACGGCTCAGAAAATTAAAAATGAATTGGAGGAAAACTATGATATTGCAGTGGTGACTGTCAATTGTGCAAAGATGAAAGAGCAGGATGTTTATCATATTCTCAAGAAAGTTCTGTATGAATTTATGTTGCAGGAAATCAATGTAGAGTTTCCAAAATGGGTAGATGTATTGGCAGATGAGCACTGGCTAAAAATACAGTTTGTATCAGCGGTAAGAGACACTTTGGGAAACATCAGAAAACTGAGGGATGTGGAGAAAGCAGTTCAAAAATTTAAAGATTATGAATTTGTCTCCATGGCTGATATCCTTGAAATGGATCTGGGTAAAGGGGTAACCAAAATCACGTTACAGGCCAAAGCAGAACTCTTTTATAAAATATTGAGCGAAATAACCGGTTTTGAGATTAGAGGAGACCACCATCTAATGAAGACAATAGGAGAGCTTGCCACAGCAAAAAGAGAGTATGATAAAATCAAAGATGCTCTCGAAAAGGTAAAACAGATCGGTTATGGTATAGTTCCCCCTCGACTGGAAGACATGACACTGGATGAACCAGAAATCATACGACAGGGTGGAAGGTTTGGAGTTCGCCTTAGGGCCAGTGCACCTTCTATCCACATGATCAAAGCTGAAATTCAGACAGAAGTTTCACCAATAGTAGGGACTGAAAAACAGAGTGAGGAACTTGTCAATTATTTGCTGCGTGAGTTTGAAAGTGATACCAAGAAGATATGGGAAACCAACATTTTCGGGAAATCCTTGAATGAACTGGTAAGAGAAGGTTTGCAAAACAAGCTCGCACACATGCCTGAAGCTGCCCAGATGAAACTTAAGGAAACCCTGGAACGAATAATTAATGAAGGCAGCGGTGGATTGATTTGCATCATCTTATGATTTGAGGCTTAGCAGGACCAAACAAGGTCTTGCTTTTTTATTTTGAGTAACTTAAAATAAGTTATAATATATATGGGAAACAAAGAATTTTTGGTGCTAATAACTCCTTTTTCTTTTTAAAGGTTAATAAGTGGTGTTGAAAGGATTTCAAATAAACTCAGTTTATGGTATAATGTCTACCATACAAGAATAAATGTTCATATAATGCGGACGATGGGTGGTGGTAACAGCATGCCTCCACTGGCTTCATATTACATCATAAAGGTAGATGTTTTACCGGAAATCTTAAAGAAAACGGTGCAGGCAAAAGAACTTTTAAAAAAAGGGGAAGCGGCTACGGTAAATGAGGCTGTTAAGAAGGTCGGAATGAGTAGGAGTGCTTATTACAAGTACAGAGACCATGTCTTTCCCTTTTATGAAGCAAGTGAAGGGAAGATTGTTACCCTTTCATTGGTAGTGGAGGATATACCAGGAATTTTGTCCAGTATCCTCAATGCAATAGCTAAAATGCAGGGCAATATTTTAACAATCAACCAGAGCATACCCATCCATGATATTGCAAATGTAACGGTCCAAATTCGAACAGCCAAGATGGAAAAAGATGTAGAGGAATTAATCCATCAAATTGAAAAAATTGATGGAGTTAAAAAAATAGAAATTCTTGCTCAGGAATAAGTTAGGAGGTTGGTTTTCATGAAAAAATACAATGTTGCTATAGTGGGAGCTACAGGAGCAGTTGGAAGAGAATGTCTTAAAATATTAAAGGAACGCAACTTTCCTTTAAAAAAATTGAAGCTTTTGGCTTCAGAAAGATCCCATGGGAAAGTTGTTAATTTTGATGGAGAAAACATAAAGGTTGAAAAGGCTGAACCCAGGTCTTTTGAGGGTATAGACATTGCCATATTCAGTGCTGGTTCAAGGGTAAGTAAACAACTGGCTCCTGAAGCTGTTAAAAGAGGAGCGGTTGTAGTGGATAACAGCAATGCCTTCAGGATGAACCGGGATGTCCCCCTTGTAGTTCCTGAAGTCAACCCTGAAGAAACAAAGAATCACAATGGTATAATCGCTAACCCCAACTGTTCTACGATTCAGATGGTTGTAGCATTAAAACCCATATATGATGCTGTAGGAATAAAAAGAATTGTAGTTAGTACCTACCAGGCCGTTTCTGGAACGGGATTGAAAGCCATAGAAGAACTCAAAAGACAAGCCATTGATTACTTAAACAATAGAGATATTGTGAATGAAGTTTACCCTCACCAAATCGCTTTTAATGTGCTGCCTCACATTGACGTGTTTGATGAAGAGGGTTACACAAAAGAGGAAAGAAAAATGATCAATGAAACAAAAAAAATATTGAATGATGATGCCATTAAAGTTGCCCCAACGACCGTAAGGGTTCCGGTCATAACAGGGCATTCTGAGTCCGTTAATGTTGAGACCTATAAACCCATCTCTCCCCAACAGGTCAGGGAATTGCTTGATAATGCTCCAGGTGTAGTTGTTATGGATGAACCAGAGTCCAATACATATCCATTACCGGTATTGGCTGCTGGTAGGAATGAGATTTTTGTAGGCAGAATAAGGGAAGATGTTTCAATTGAGAACGGTATTGCTATGTGGATTGTAGCTGATAATTTAAGAAAAGGTGCTGCATTTAATGCTATTCAGATAGCAGAGCTTCTGATTAATCAAAAAATAGTATAGGATGGTGAAGAATTGTGGTAAATATAGGAATTATTGGTTTGGGTACAGTTGCAACAGGAGTAGTTGAAACCCTCCAGATGAATAGGGAGTTTATAGAACAAAAAACAGGTAGAAAGATAAACATAAAAAAAGTTCTGGTAAAAAACATTGACAAACCAAGAAAGGTAGATCTGCAGGGTAAATTGACGATTGACCCTGATGAACTTTTAGAAGATGAAAGCATTGAAATCATAGTAGAATTAATGGGTGGTGAAGAACCCGCCTTTACTTTTCTTAAGAAGGCCCTTAACAAAGGCAAACATGTGGTTACAGCCAACAAAGAGCTGATTTCCATTCATGGTAGAGAACTGCTGGAACTGGCAAAAGCCAACAAGAAACAGCTGCTGTTTGAAGCCAGCGTGGCAGGGGGCATTCCCATTATAAGACCCTTGAAACAAAGCCTTGCGTCAAATGACATTAAGGAGATAATAGGAATTATTAATGGTACAACCAATTACATTTTGACCGAAATGACAGAAAAAGGAGCCAATTTCCAGGAAATCCTTGCAGAAGCCCAGGAGAAGGGGTATGCAGAGAGTGATCCCACCGCTGACGTTGAGGGGCTGGATGCCGCCCGTAAATTGTCTATTCTATCATCTATAGCTTTTAATTCTAGAGTAACTCCCGAAGAGATTTATACCCAGGGTATTACCCAAATATCCCGGAAGGATATACAATATGCCAGAGAGCTTGGCCATGTGATAAAACTAATTGCATGGGCACGCAAGAGAAACGGTGAGATTGAATGCATGGTTTCCCCAACCCTCATAAACAAAAAACATCCTCTGGCAAACGTTAATGATGTGTATAATGCTGTAATGGTTAAAGGTTATCCAGTAGGAGATGTTATGTTTTTTGGAAAAGGGGCAGGGAAGAACCCTACTGCCAGTGCGGTGGTTGCCGATATCATAGACATAACTAGAAATTTCGAGGGTGAGAATATAATGGGATGTAGTTGTTTTATGAATAGGAAAGTTGTGCCATACAAGAAGATAGAATCCCAGTTTTATATAAGAATGAGTGTGGTAGACAAACCCGGAGTGCTGGCTAAGATTGCCAAAGCCTTTGGTGATAACAATGTCAGCCTGAGTTCCGTTGTTCAGAAAAACACCGCGGGTGACCTGGCTGAACTGGTTTTGATTACCCATAAAACTGTGCGGGAAAACCTGGATGCTGCTCTTGAAGAGATACAGGCCCTTTCTCAAACCCGAGAAATTGCAATAGTTTTAAAGGTGGAGGGAGATGAGTAAAAATGTGGCGGGGTCTTATAAACAGATATTTTGATTTTTTGCCCATCCAGAAGAGAGAGAACATAGTGACTTTAAATGAAGGCAATACTCCCTTAATAAGGGCTGCAAAAATCGAGAAAATACTTAACCTTGATGTAGAGGTTTATCTGAAGTATGAAGGTCTTAATCCTACTGGTTCCTTCAAAGATAGAGGTATGACGGTAGCGGTATCTAAAGCTGTTGAAGACGGTACCCGGGCGGTTATGTGTGCTTCCACAGGAAACACATCAGCTTCTGCAGCCGCCTTTGCTGCAAAAGCCGGGCTTAAATGTATTGTGGTGGTACCCAATAAAAACATTGCTTTAGGAAAACTGGCTCAGGCTATAACTTATGGAGCAAAGGTTATTGCCATTGAGGGCAATTTTGATGATGCCTTAAAAATCGTTAGAGTGTTGACACAAAAACACCCCATAACTTTGGTAAATTCCATCAACCCCAATAGAATTGAAGGTCAAAAAACGGCAGCCTTTGAAATCTGCGACCAATTGGAAACCTCTCCCGATTACCTGGCAATACCGGTAGGGAATGCTGGAAACATCACTGCATACTGGAAGGGCTTTAAAGAATATCATGCAAAAGGGTACATCTCTAAAACTCCGAAAATGGTTGGTTTCCAGGCTGCCAAGGCTGCTCCCATAGTGGAAGGTAGAGTTATAAGTAACCCTGAAACGATAGCGACGGCAATAAAAATAGGGAACCCGGCCAGCTGGGACAAAGCCAAAAAAGCGCTGGAGGAATCCCAGGGCCATATTGATAAAATAACAGATGAAGAAATATTAGACGCATATCATGTCCTGGCTTCAAGAGAAGGGATTTTTGTTGAACCTGCTTCAGCGGCAGCAGTGGCTGGTTTAATCAAGATGGCTAAAAGAGGTTACTTTAAAGAGGGTTCAAAAATCGTTTGTGTGCTGACAGGACACGGGTTAAAGGACCCAGATATAGCTATAAAGACGGGAGAAAAACCCAGAATACTGCCCCCTGATATTGAAAGGATTGAAAAAGAAATACTGTAGGAGGAATTAAAAATGATACAGCTTGAAGTGCCCGCAACAACTGCTAATTTGGGATCAGGTTTTGATTGTATTGGTGCAGCCCTCGGCATAACAAATAAAATAATAGTGGAGACAAAACCCAATGGGATTGAGGTAGATGTTATAGGAGAAGGGGCCGGTGAAGTAAAGAGAAATGAAGAGAATCTGGTAATCAAAGCCATTAAAAAGGTTTTTGATAAAGCTGATGCCTCGTTGAATGGAATAAAAGTAACTTTGATAAACAGAATCCCTATAGCAAGAGGACTGGGAAGCAGTGCAGCATGTATTGTTGGAGGGGTTGTGGCAGCCAATGAAATCCTCAATAAACCATTTGATAATCAGCAGCTTTTAAAAATAGCTGTAGAAATGGAAGGGCATCCTGATAATGTAGTTCCTGCAATGCTGGGAGGTATTGTCATTTCTGTTGTTGATAACGATGGAGAAGTCAGGTTTATTAAGATTTCCAACAAAATTCCTTTCAACTTAGTGGTTGTTGTTCCTGATTTTATTGTAAGAACTGATGATGCCCGAAAAGTATTACCTGAAACAGTAAATTACAGGGATGCTGTTTTTAATGTGGGAAGAGCGTCTATGCTTGCAGCTTCCCTCGCCCTGGGAAAATTTCAACACCTTGGGATAGCGGTAGAGGATAAGCTCCATCAACCGTATAGAAAGCAGCTCATACCCTGTATGGATAGGGTTATGGAAACTGCAAAAGCGTATGGCGCAGTGGCCTGTTTTTTAAGTGGAGCAGGGCCTTCTATGATAGCAATAACGAGACAACACCCCCAAATCCTGGGAAATGCCATGAAACAGATTTATGCAAAAAAGGGTATAAACTGTTCTCTGTTCTACACACACATTACATCTTCTGGTGTAAAAATTAAACATCCGGAGGTATATACGCATGGAAATCATTATAAAAAAATTTGGAGGTAGTTCTGTAGGTTCTGTAGATAGAATAAAAAAAGTTGCTCGAATGATTGTAAGCTCAAAGAAAAAAAATCAGGGTCTGGTAGTGGTAGTATCGGCTATGGGAGATACTACAGACAGGTTAATAGATATGGCTTACAAAGTGAACCCCTATCCCGATGCAAGAGAACTAGATATGCTTTTATCAACAGGAGAACAGGTTTCAATATCTCTGCTGGCTATGGCTATTTTAAACCTGGGTAATTCTGTGGTATCACTAACCGGGCCTCAGGTAGGGATTTACACTGATAAAATACACAAAAGAGCTAGAATTGTAGAAGTGAAGACAACACGAATCATGAAAGAATTGCATAAAAACAAAATAGTAATTGTTGCAGGTTTTCAGGGAGTAAATCAGAACAATGACATAACGACTCTGGGAAGAGGAGGTTCTGATACAACAGCGGTGGCACTAGCTGCTGCCCTTAATGCGAAAAAATGTGAGATTTACACCGATGTGGATGGAGTTTACAGTGGTGACCCGAGGATGATTGAAAATGCCTACAAGTTAAAGGAAATATCCTATGATGAGATGCTGGAGATGGCCAGCTTGGGGGCCAAAGTGCTGCACCCCAGGGCTGTGGAACTTGCGAAACAATACAATGTTAAACTAGAAGTCAAATCCAGTTTCAGTGATGAAAGAGGTACAGAAGTAAAAGGGGTTGATGAAATGGAAGGTGTATTGAGAGTTAGTGGTGTTACGTGTGACAAAAAAATTGCAAAAATTGCGATTCTCAAGGTTCCGGATAAACCGGGAGTTGCCTACAAAGTTTTTAACAACCTGTCGAAAGCCAACATTTATGTGGATATGATTATCCAGAGTATCAGACACGATAATGTAAATGATATCTCTTTTACGGTACCGGAAGATGACCTTGATGAAACCATTGCTATTATGGAAAAAACAGCTGATGAATTAGGGGCTGAAGGTATAGTATACGATAAACATGTTGCAAAGGTATCTATAATTGGAGCCGGGATGGGCAACAAATCCAGAGTTGCTATGAAGATGTTCCAGGCACTGGCAGAAGAAGGAATAAACATCCAGATGATAAGCACTTCGGAGATTAAAATTTCCTGTCTCATAGATCTGAATTCTGCCGAAAAAGCCATGAAAGCAATACACAACAAGTTCCTGGTAAATGGGATTGAAATTGTTAAAAAGCAGTCCGTTGTTTAAAATTTTGTTTCAGAGCTGTTGACATGGAGATTATAAGATGCTATAATTACTATTGCATTTAGTTGAATAAGAGTTGTAGATAGTAGTGTCTGGGTGTGGCGCAGCTTGGTAGCGCGCATGAATGGGGTTCATGAGGTCGGAGGTTCAAATCCTCTCACCCAGACCATTTTTATTACCTTGAAAATGCAATAGTGACGCCGTTTACAGGCGCCACTATATTTTTTTATGCCCTACCATGGCTTCCAAAATATCATTACGAGCAGGAGCAGAAAATAATGCTGAAGTTCAGAAGGCGAAGTGGTACAAATAAAAATTTCCAGATTTTCCCGACTAATATGGTGCCCACTGCGGCGTTTTTTGGTTTTTGTGATCTTTGTTCTCTCGAGATATGTCTTGATACCTTCTTATTTTATAATATCCAGCTTTATTGATCTGAATATACATATTGATAAAGGCAATAATTATTATTCAGTTTAAAAAAGGATATTTCATAGTTCTAAAGAATACTGATTATATAGGGAAAAGCCAATTTAACAATTTTACTGGAAAGGAGTAAGAGACTGGTAATGTCATTCCAAAACATCTTGCTGATTCTGCTATCTGGAGTAGCTTCGGGATTCATGAACACAGTAGCAGGTGGCGGTTCTTTAATTTCCATGCCGGTATTGATTTTTCTTGGTTTGCCTTCAGCGGTTGCTAATGGAACAAATCGTGTTGCCCTGATGGTACAGAATGTTGTAGCTGTTGCCAACTTTAAAAGAAAGGGTTTTTTTGATTTTAAGCTCGGTATTATGCTGGCAATCCCGGCAGTAATCGGTGCCATTATTGGGGCGAATTTTGCTGTAAACCTACCCGATAGGATATTTAATAATATACTGGCTGTTATTATGATCATTGTTCTTGGTTTGATTTTGTGGCAGCCGCAGAAAAAGGTATTTGCCCAGCAAGAAGATTTGACTGCCAAAAGGAAAATTATAGCTGTAATTGCCTTTTTCTTTGTTGGAATGTATGGGGGCTTTATTCAGGCGGGGGTTGGTTTTATAATCATTGCTTCCCTTACACTGATTACCGGTATGTCACTCGTCAAAATCAACAGCCTTAAAGTTTTTATAATTATGCTTTACATGTCTTCCTCATTACTGGTGTTCATATTAAACGGTAAGGTCAATTGGTTGTTGGGTTTTGTCCTAGCTGCCGGAAATGCTTTAGGAGCGTGGCTGGGAAGCACTTTTGCTGTAGCAAAAGGCGATAAATGGATCAAAGGAGTTTTAACCATTGGGATTCTTTTGATGGCAGCAAAATTATTAGGGATATTTAGTGTGTGATCCCTTAAAATAAAGCAAAACGTAGATGAAAAAAAGAGCTTATTTCTTTAAAATAAGCTCTTTTTTAATTTAAAATCCCTGTTCATTGGGGTGACAGCTTTATTTTCCTGTTTACACTGAAAGGGTGAAAAACAGCTTCCACCAGTTTTAATTTTTGGTCAAATATTGCTGTTGCACTGTGAAGAAATTCTTTATTTTGACAGTAACGTAAATCGAAAAATTTGACATAGTGTTTGCCATCCTTCTTAAAATAATCAATATGAAAATACGGAGTAAATTCTTTAAACGCACATTTCGCACCCTTTCAAACGCAAAAAGGTAAATTTTAAAAAAAAAAGTTTAGTTTTCAGGAAACAATATTCATATTTGGTATTTTTTAACTTGTACTTTAGCCCTTTATGGTTTATCATAGTAATTGGGTGATACTATGATAAACTCGGTGAAAGTATACAATGTAGGCCCTGTTCCTGCAATTTC
>DFNM01000152.1 GCA_002376045.1 Firmicutes bacterium UBA3567 | reverse complement strand
CACTTTATTACAGGAATCTTTACAATATATTTTATTTATACACATAATTTATCTCATGTTCCCTTATATGGAATGAAACACATATTACCTTCTTGCGAAGACAAATTTTTATATAAAGTTCATTATCATTTATATGTAATACCAAATACCCATAAAAAATTTTCTGGAAATTTGTCATCTTTGACAGTTTCCGAGTAATTTTCAACTTTAAGTTTTAACAGTATATCCGCCACATCATTATGTCGTAAACCTAACTCTATCATACAATTTTGATTTTTTTTATCTTTTCTTGGAACTAAATATAAATTATCAATCTTATTAAGCATAAGTTTAGCTTTCATATCGAATAAAAATTGAGAAACTTCTTGCCGAGTACGAACAGCCATCATATCCACCTCATTGCTAGCTCAATTAAATTATATCACTGGCTGTTCATCTCGTCAATAAAAAAAGAATCTTTTGATACTATATTATATCCATTTTTTAAAAAAATGATACTCTTTTAAATAAAAAATACCGGGAATTCCTCGGATTACATTTAATCTTCTCTTCTATTATTAAATCTAAATCCACTTCTTTATTATCTTCACATTTTTATCTCAACACTCTAATCGCCCTCGGGATTTTAAAAGAGGATGCAGAATTTTATATGGCTATTAATTAAAAGGAATATATTAATCTTTAAAAATAAAAGCGGCAATGACCCAAAGCGCGTCATTGCCGCAGTAATAGAAAAAGTTGTTGTCAATGAAAATAGTGTTAAGATTTAAGGAAAAATCCCCATACAGAATAATAAGATCCGTGGGTTTTCTAATGGTGCGCCTAGAGGGATTCGAACCCCCGCAAATCCCGGCTCCGGAGGCCGGTGCTCTGTCCCCTGAGCTATAGGCGCACCTTCAATTACAAGATACCATTATTTTTCCTTATTGTCAACTTATATCCTGCCAGCCTACCATCCTGTCAGTTTAAAAGTTATATTTACTTAGTTAGTTGTTAAGAATAAGAGTAGTATTTTAAAGGGAGGTGATAGCGTGCTAAAATGTGAAGTTTCCCTTTATCCGATGGATACTGCTGATTCTGATACCATAATAAACAATGCAATAGAAAGCCTAAAAAAACAGGGTATAAATTGTGATGTAGGCTCTGTCAGCACCTATTTTACCGGAACTCCTGATGAAGTATGGACAGGCTTGAAAACTCTTTACGAAACTGCCGAAAGAGAAGGAAAAGAGGTTTCAATGGTAGCAATCATTACAAACAGTAAAAAATAAAAAATTTTTTTGGCTAAAAACGAATATTTTTTTTAAAGCAGGATATGATAAATACCACAAGGGTTCGTAATGGCCGAGCCAAGATTGCTGCAGGATCCTATCATGAAGGGTTCTGCAGCAGTCGGCCGAAGGTTAGTACCGGGTCTTGTGGCTCGGTACCAGCCAGAGGGCAGACCTGAATTGGTTCAACCGTCGGCTCCGGGGCAGTCCGAAGGACTGTCTCGGGGTCACCAAGGATCAATCCTCGGGTCGAGCTAAAATTATTACAGGTTCCGAAGGTCTTTGTGGTTGGTAGATCTCATTGACAGGGGATCTGTGGCAGTCGAGAGGCTGCCACGGGTTCCTAAGGGATCTGTAATAGTTGAGCAAAGGTTATCACGGGTTCCGTAATGGTTTGCTGTAGCCGAAAGGTTGCAGTGAGCTATGCAGGGATTCGTGGTAGCTGGAGCGCAGGTCATTACGGGCTCTTTTTTATACTTCAAGCAGTTTTTCCATTATTGTCTCTTCTCAACATCAATGTTATGTACCCAATATACTGACTATAATGTCCCTGTAGATACACTGAGTGGCTGATTATATCGCATAAACTGTTTTTACTCAGAGTTGGTATTTTTTTAAGATTGTATGCCATCATCATTCTCCGAATGAGTTTAAGAGTTCAACCAGCTGTTCAACAGCCTGTTGTTCATCTTCTCCTTCTGCAGTAATCTTGATTTTTGAACCCTGCCCTACACCCAGCCCGAGCACGCTAAGAATGCTTTTTGCGTCAGCTTTTTTGCCATCTTTTTCAATGGTTATTTTGCTTTTAAACTTGCTCGCCTTTTCAACAAACTCTGCCGCAGGGCGAGCATGCAGCCCGGTTCTGTTTAATATTTCTACTGTCTTGTGTATCATCTTGTATCCTCCTTTAGTTTTTCGTAAATCCTTTTGTCTATTATTAAGGTTACATCTTTATGAAGCTGCAGCAAAGAAGCAGGAACTTTTGTGGTGATGGGGCCTGTAATAGCTTTTATAACCGCTTCCTTTTTCTCCAACCCCCACGCCAGAAGTATTATCTGTTTTGATCTCATTATCGTTCCCATTCCCATAGTTATTGCCATTTTCGGAACTTCATCTGTATTATTAAAAAATCTGGAGTTTGCTTTTATGGTTTCATCAGCAAGTTGTATAACGTGTGTTAATGCTTTTAAATTAATATCCGGTTCATTGAAACCCACATGACCGTTTACACCGATCCCTAGTATTTGCAAATCTATTCCTCCAACTTCTTCAATCTGCCTTTCATATTTAAGACATTCTTGTGTGGGGGTTAGGGAATCTCCCCTGGGTATATGTGGGTATATGAATGTTTTCTTTTTTTATGTTTACGTGTTTGAAAAAATTTTCATACATGTAATAACGATAACTTTGAGGATGGGATGGAGGTAATCCCAGATACTCATCCAGATTAAATGTTCTGACATTCGAGAAATCTAATTTGCCTTCTTTATACATGCTGATTAATTCCCTGTACATTCCAAGGGGTGTGCTCCCTGTTGCAAGGCCCAATACAATGTCCGGTTTGTCTTTTATTTTTCTGGCAACAATTT
>DFNM01000047.1:3735-3942 GCA_002376045.1 Firmicutes bacterium UBA3567 | reverse complement strand
CTGCTCCGCTTCATCGAAAACCTGTGCTGCGGTCATTGAAATCCCGGATATTTGTGAACTACATTCACTGTTGTTGAAGTATCCGGTCAATTCTTAACAACTAAAAAGCTTTCGGATGGGTTCTGTCAAGGGCACGGCACTCAAAAGTTAATTGAGTGCCAGGGACGCGGCCTTTACCTTGATAGAACCCAGGAGAAAGCTATAATG
>DFNM01000047.1:0-3353 GCA_002376045.1 Firmicutes bacterium UBA3567 | reverse complement strand
CAACTAAAATGGAGAAGAACCGAATTTTTATTTAAGCTATAAATTTAAGGGGGATATAAAACTTGCGGGTCACAAACAAACTACTTATAGATAATTTTCTGCGCAACCTCAACTACAACTTGAGAAGGATGAAAGAGGCTCAGTATAAGCTCTCATCGGGTCATCAGATAGAAGTGGCTTCAGATGACCCTGTGGGGGCTTCAATGATAATGAAGCTGAAAAGTGATCTGGCAGATTTAAACCAGTATAAGAAGAATATTGAGGATGCCAGGTCATGGCTGGAGTACACCGAAACAGCCCTTATAAACGTGGGAAATGCGTTAGGAAGATTAAGGGAAATTGTAATATATGGGGCTAACGATACTTTATCTAATAGTGACCGGTATGCTCTGGCTGAGGAGGTAAAGGAACTAAAAGACCATGTAATTCAGGAAGCAAATGCCAGCTATGCCGGCAGATACATATTTGGAGGATATAAAACAGACAACCCTCCTTATGACAGCAGTGCTGTTTACAATGGTGATAATGGAGAGATAAAGTATGAAGTTTCCCCTGGAAACAGGCTCAGGGTAAACCTTACTGGAGATGAAGTTTTTAATTCTCCATATAATTTGTTTCAGGTTATAGATGATATATATAATAATTTGATGAGCGGGGATACCAGCGCACTTTCACAAAACAGGCTTTCTGAACTGGATGAGTGTATCGATAACATTTTGAGATGCCGTGCCCAAATCGGTGCAAAAGTGAAGCGTATAGAGGATGCCATGAAGGCTTATGAAGCCGATGAGATCAATTTAACAAAACTTTTGGCACAATCAGAAGATGCAGATCTGGCACAGGTGGTAATGGACCTTACCAATCAGGAAAATGTCTATAGAGCGGCCCTTGCAACAGGAGCCAGAATAATCCAGCCTTCCCTTGCGGATTTTCTACGCTAATTTTTTTGTCCGTAATTATCAGAACATTCAATAATTTAATGCCGGGCATTAAGTTGTTGAATGTTCTATATTTTTTCTATAATTTTACTCAGGTCGATGTTTTTCATGCGTATGTTGGTGTACATTTCTGTAAGGTCTTCCAGCCGGTCATTCAGTTTTTTCATTAGATAAAGCAGGAGCTTGACGCTTGACCTGTGATTTTTTGCAAAGAATTCCATTAAATCCTTTTTGCTTATTATTAACACTTCCGTTGGTTCTTCTGCCATTACATCCACAAGGTAGTTGGTGCTTTTGCTGGTAAAGAGAGATGTCTCACCGAAATGTTCTCCCTTTTTAAGTTCAGCAAGCTGAACCATTTCCTGTGTAGCTTTGTGTTTTTTCATTATTTTGGCTGTTCCGCTGATTATTATGTAGAGCGCGTTGTCCTCATCACCCTCTCTAACAATGGTTTCATTTTCTTTGAACTTTTTAAGCTCACCGATGTTTGAGATGTGCTGTATTTCTTCAGAATTCAAACTTCTGAAGAAAGGAAGATCCGATATCTTGAGCAGGAGCCGCTCATAGGTGTATGTTTTGGGAGGTTGTGTTTTGGAAGCGGTCTTTTCTTCCTGGATAAGACAGCTTTCCATTACGGCATCCAATTCTTTGGAGTTTTCGTCAGCAAAGCTGAGAAGCTGTTCCCACCTGTCATGAACCATTAAAAACTTTTCAAAAACATTTTCTTTGGGTTCTGCATCGTACTTAGTTAAATAGATGTTTTTTATGGTGGCTTTGCAGTCTTCGATTTTGTTGTTGCTCAGATAATCAAGGGCCAGGATAATGTTTGTTTTAAATATCTTATCCTCCAGATCATCTTTTAGAAATTCTCCGGGATACGGGTCAAAGTCTTCTGCTTTCACCATTATCATGTTGGGCTGTTCATACTGGGTTCTGATTTTTGCCCTTTCATAGAAGAAGCGGTATATATCCTGCCTCAGCCTCTGCCACACGGGATGGTTTTTAGCAGGAGGCAGGTGTTTTATTGCTAGTTGATTGTCAAGGAAGAAGTTGAAGCCGAACATGCGGGAATTGATAACATAATCAATATCTTCTCCCCTGGGGACATTGGGATCAAAGGGCACCACTGTAAACAGGTTGCGGTGTATTATCATACATCCTCCGAAGGCAAAGGGAGTAAGCTTGAGCCTGGGCTTGCCTCTAATGATCTTATCAAAGGCTTTGGACTTGCTGCCGAAACGGTTCCAGAATGTCATCCATGGTTCTATTGTGACATCATCGTAATAGTTGCCGTATTTATTCAGATAATAACCTGCAACTCCATCGACGGTCTGACCGTGCAGCCGACCCCCTATGAATTCATGAGCCTTATCCATGAACTGGCTGTCTTCAAAGATTTCATCATCATCTATCAACACAACCACATCGGCCTTTAAAAGAAAAGCTGTGTAAAGACACATGTTGCGGATGTTGGAATAGCCTTCAAGCAGCAGCAAATCCTTCAGGTTGCCCTGCCCGTTTGTGTCGTAAATTTTTTTAATTTTGTCCAGGTGATGGTTGGCGAAAACATATGTGGCAACAGGGGGATTGCACTTCTGCACAATCTGCTTTACCTTGTTACAGGCCTCTTCTCGCAATTCGGGAGCTGTGACAGCTACCAGTATAACGAGGTCAAAGTCTTTGTTGTCTAAAATCTTCATGCTCTCCAGGGTTCTTGCAAGGGTCCCCTCTTTATCAATGGGAGTGGGGTGGTCATATATCTGATCTCCCACCTGCCATCCCTCGTCAGACCTGCGCCCCCAATACGTGGGAATTACCATCACAGTTTTCATTAACTAAAACCCTCCTCAACATAGTGTGTAGAAAAGTATTCCATTAAAATTTTAACGCCTGTTTTTTAAGTTTTTGTTAAATTTTACGATAAATATCTAGAAGTTTTTCTAAAGCTCTATCCCATGAGAAGTTTTTAGCAGCATACTCAGCTGCATACCTGCCCTTTGTAGCTTTGTGATTGTTTTTTAATGATTCGATAACAGCAGCAGCCAGTGCCCTGTGATCGTCCATAGGAATCAGCTTGCCCACTTTATCATCGATAAAATCAGGCAGTCCACCAGCGTTTGTTGCAATCACCGGAGTGCCGCAGGCCATGGCTTCAATGGCTACAAGCCCGAAGGGTTCTACCCTGGAAGGAACTACTGCTGCATCTGCAATATTGTTTATTTTGGCTACAGTTGTTTGAGGTCTGTTACCTATGAAGTATACGGAATTAAGCTTGAGCTTTGCTGCCAGCTCTTTAAGTTCGTCATACAGGTGACCATGACCTGTGATTAATGTGATGGTTCCAGGGAGTTCTTTTTCATAAATGGCAGCGGCTTTAAGAGGAAGGTCAACTCCTTTGAACTCTGTCAGTTTGCC
>DFNM01000059.1:10770-10969 GCA_002376045.1 Firmicutes bacterium UBA3567 | reverse complement strand
CATGAAAGGATACCATGCAGAATACCCAACTTAAATGCCCATATTGAGTCGTTTCATAGAATACTGGAAGACGAGTGTTTTGAGCGCCAAGAATTTCAAAGTATGGCACCCAATGAGTTTTACAAAAACCATCTATTGAATAACGTTACCACCAAAGAAGTAAAAGTATAATATTTTGGCCGTTCATTGCTGATTATTT
>DFNM01000059.1:0-10357 GCA_002376045.1 Firmicutes bacterium UBA3567 | reverse complement strand
ATTGGCTAGAATCAAAGGGCAAAGAACGGTAATGAAATTCTGCGATTTTATGAGCATTAAGGCTTAATTGTCTGAAATTATGGGGGCAATCCGGAAGAAGGGAGCTCCTTTCGTAAGGAATAGGTAGTTCACTATAATAAATCTGGTTCTACCCTGAAGACAGCTCATGTACCAAGGCTAGCCGTTTCGACCTGGCTTCCAGATTGGCTGACCAGGCTACCGCTCAAGCTCCGGCAGACTTCTTGTCCCGTTCCGCATCCAGTGTCAAAGGACGGCCTCGGACGTCCTGTCCTCGAACCTACTTTTGCCTTCGGCTTTACTAATCCTGGTTAGCCGTTTGAATCAAGGCACTGCACCGGAATTGGTCAGCACTAGCGTATGTTTCCATCCTTCTGATGGTGCTGCAGCTGCAACATATATGTCTTGACATATCAGGTAGAATTTTAGTATAATAACATCCGATTTCTTGAGGTGAATCTATTGCTGGTAGATGTTAGTGATATAAAAAAGAAAAGGGGTTCATCCAAAAACATACAGCGCAGCGTAATGCTAGAGGCTTTCGATTACAAAGGCAAAAAAATCAGTTTTGATAAAAATTTAAATTTAAACCTTACCCTTTTAAATACTGGGGAATATATACATGCCGAAGGGAAGGTTAATGCTGTATTAGAAGTTAATTGTGATAGATGTTTAAAACATTTTAAAATGCCTTTTTCCTTTGATATAGATGAAAATTTCTCAGAAAGTCCCAATGAAAATGATGTTTTACCAATTAAAAATGATAAAATAGATTTGAAGCGAGCTATTATGAACAGCCTTTTGCTCAATCTGCCCATTAAATTCATATGTAATGAAGCATGCAGAGGTCTCTGCCCGTATTGTGGCAAAAATTTGAATGAAGAAGAATGCAAATGCGATGTGGATGACACAGATCCGAGATTCGCTGCTTTAAAGAAGCTATTTAATGATAAAGATGAATGACAGGATATAAGAGGAGGTGTAGTAAGTGGCTGTTCCAAAACGGAAAACTTCTAAGTCCCGAAGGGATAAGAGAAGAACGCACTGGAAGCTGACACTGCCTGGATTGGTAGAGTGTCCTCAGTGTCATGAACCTAAATTGCCCCACAGGGTTTGCCCTGAATGTGGTTATTATAAAAACAAAAAAGTAATTGAAGTATGATTCGAAAACTCTGAGGTCCTTTATCCAATAGAGATAAAGGGCTTTTTCTTTTATTTTTTTTGTTGTTGTTATTGATTAATCGTGTTTATTAATATATACTATTAATAGCTGCTCATAATAGAAACTACCATCAGGGGTGGTCTGTGTGGGTAAAAAGCCTTTTTCAAAAAAAGCCAGACAAAAGAAATTAAGTAAAAGGCTTAAAGAAGACCCCTTTCTTACCGATGAAGAGCTTGCTGATGTTTTTCAGGTGAGTGTACAGACGATTAGACTGGACAGAATGGAGTTGGGAATACCCGAGCTCAGGGAAAGGGTCAAGAAGCTGGCCGAGGAATCCTATTCGAAAGTAAAGTCTCTAGCCAGTGGTGAAATTATAGGAGAGTTGGTAGACTTGAAATTAGGGGAAAGCGGTATTTCTATCCTTGAAGTGACAAAGGACATGGTCTTTGAAAAAACCCAGGTGGTGAGGGGATATTATATATTTGCCCAGGCCAATTCTCTTGCTATTGCTGTTATCAATGCAGAAGTGGCATTAACGGGTGTAGCGAATATAAAATACAAAGAGCCTGTACAACCGGGAGATAAACTGATTGCCAAAGCAGAGGTAAAAAGGAAAAGAGGAAATAAATATTTTGTTTGGGTAAACATATATGTTAAACAAAGAGAAGTTTTTAGAGGCAAGTTTATTTTAGTTTCGCTGGATTAGGGGGGGGTGGGTACAGTGAGAATAGCTATAGATGCTATGGGAGGAGATAATGCTCCTGATGAAATCGTTAAAGGAGGTCTACAGGCAGCTCGGGAAAATCCTCACATACGCATAGTTTTTGTTGGGGATGAAAACAGAATAAAGAAAATTATTGACGAACATGGGAAAGGCAATGAACATTATGAAATATTTCACACCACTCAGGTTATAACAAATAGCGATTCTCCTGTAGCTTCCATTAAAAACAAACAGGATTCATCCATGGTTGCGGGTCTTAAAATGATTAGAAAGAAAGAAGCAGATGTGTTTGTTTCAGCAGGAAATACCGGAGCGTTTATGGTTGGAGCATTACTCCTGGTAGGACGAATTAAGGGGGTCGATAGACCAGCCCTTGGTTCTGTCATTCCCACCCGGAAAAAGGGAATGCTTTTGCTGGATATGGGGGCCAACATGGATTCCAAACCCCAGCACCTGCATCAGTTTGCCATTATGGGTAAAGTATATTCGGAAAGCATATTGAAGGTCAAACAGCCCAGAATAGGCCTTTTGAACGTGGGGCAGGAAGAGACAAAAGGGAATACACTGACAAAAGAGGTTTACAAAATTTTAAAAGATGACCCTGATTTAAACTTTATTGGAAATGTGGAAGCAAGGGATGTGCTAAAAGGCGATTGTGACGTTTTGGTGTGTGATGGGTTTTCGGGAAACATCCTGCTAAAGTCAATTGAAGGTTTTGCTATAAATTTCTTTGAAATAATTAAAACCCAGATTAAGAAATCAATGACTAATAAAATCGGTGGGTTTTTATTAAAACCCGCATTTATGGAAATCAAAAAGAAATTGGATTATACAGAGTATGGAGGAGCACCTTTTCTGGGGATAAATGGTATATGTATCAAGTGTCATGGTTCTTCCAATGCAAAAGCAGTTAAAAATGCTGTATTTCAGGGAGAAAAATTTTATACGAACAAAGTTTTAGAAAAAATCAAAAACCACATCGAAAAAGGAGCGATATAAATGCCCAATGCGGGAATAACGGGTATAGGTTCTTATTTGCCACCCCGAGTATTAACAAATCGTGATTTGGAACAGGTGGTTGATACGTCCGATGAATGGATAACTACACGAACGGGTATAAAAGAAAGACGTATTGCATTAGAGGGACAGGCGGCATCAGACCTTGCGGTGAAAGCAGCGGAAAAAGCCCTTGAGGATGCACAGCTTGATGCCAAACAGATTGGTTTGATAATTGTGGCAACGGTAACTCCAGATATGTTTTTTCCGGCTACAGCCTGTTTGGTACAGGATAAGATAGGTGCTACTAATGCTGCTGCCTTTGATCTGGAAGCGGGATGTTCTGGTTTTGTTTATGCTTTATCCGTTGCAACCCAATTCATAAATGCAGGTGTTTATCAAAATGTTTTAGTTATAGGGGCGGAAACATTATCAAAAATAACAGACTGGTCTGACAGAAACACGTGTGTGCTGTTTGGTGATGGTGCCGGTGCAGTTGTTGTAAGCAACATCGGTGATGAAAACAGGGGAATACTGGCCAACTATTTAAAAGCTGATGGATCCGGGGGTGAGCTACTGCTTGTGCCGGCAGGAGGTTCCCGGTTGCCGGTTACAAAGGATACCGTTGAAAAGAGGCTGCATTACATAAATATGAATGGCAGTGAAGTATTCAAGTTTGCAGTCAAAATAATGGGATGCGCAGCAAAGAATGTTGTAAAATTAGCGGGGCTGAAGCTGTCTGACGTGGATTATCTGATCCCCCACCAGGCAAACAGACGGATAGTGGATGCAGCCATAAAGAGGTTAAAACTATCTCCTGATAGGGTCTACATGAATCTCGATAAATACGGAAACATGTCTTCAGCTTCTATACCTGTAGCTCTTGATGAAGCGGTTAAAAAAGGTTTTATAAAAAAGGGTGATACGGTTTTAATGGTTGGATTTGGTGCCGGTCTGACCTGGGGAGCCAGTGTTTTAAGATGGATAAAATAAGTTATAGGGGTGAAAAAATGAGCAGGATTGCAATTGTAACTGATAGTACGGCAGATTTGCCGGAAAATTACATTAAAGAGTATAATATAAACATTGTGCCGCTGAAGGTTTTCTTTGGAGATAAGGAATACAAAGATTGGATCGAGTTGAAGCCCGAACAGTTTTATAAACTCCTGAAGGAGGGAAAACATTTTCCCAGGACATCTCAACCTTCTCCGGCAGAGTTTGAAGGGGTATATAAAAACCTGGCACAAAGATACGATACCATCATATCATTGCACATATCCGGTAAGCTGAGCGGCACCTATCAGTCAGCTCTTGTGGCGAAACAGATGGTAAATGAAGCTGATATTGAAGTGATTGATACACAAGTAACTTCAATGGCTTTGGGATATATAGTTTTAGAAGCGGCAAGAGCAGCGCAAAAGGGCTTGGGTAAAAAGGATATTTTGGAAATAATAAAACGAGTAAAGGAAAACATAAAAGTGTTTTTTGTGGTGGATACCTTAAAATACCTTGAAAAAGGCGGCAGAATAGGAAAAGCAAGGGCATTTTTAGGCAGTTTGTTGAACATTAAACCCGTTTTAACTCTTGAAGAAGGTCTTGTTGCTCCTGTTGAAAAGGTCAGGGGGAGATCAAAAGCCTTCAAGAGCTTAATCAATAAAATACACAAATATTCTAAAAAAGACCAACCCCTGAAAATTTCTATAATGCATGGGAATAATTTAGAGGGAGCAGAAAAATTAAAAGAGGAGATAATCCACAACTTCCATGTTGAAGAAATTATAGTAGCTGAACTGGGAGCGGTTATAGGCACCTATACCGGCCCGGGAACACTAGCAGTAACCTTTTTATCCAGTTGAGATTTAAAGGGGGTCAGCACATGTTTGAGACAGAAGTCTGCAAAATACTGAACATTAAATATCCCATTCTGCAGGGCGGTATGGCGTGGGTTGCCACAGCTGAACTGGCAGCTGCAGTTTCAAATGCAGGAGGACTGGGAATTATTGGAGCCGGGAATGCTCCCGCTGAAGTTGTCAGATCTGAAATCAAAAAAGCCAAAGAACTTACCGAGAAGCCCTTTGGATTGAATGTTTACTATATGTCGCCTTTTGTGGAAGAAATTATAGACCTTGTGGTGGAGGAAAGGGTGCCTGTAATAACAACAGGAGCAGGGAATCCCGGAAAACACATCGATAAACTGAAAAGAGTGGGTACCAAAGTAATACCGGTGGTATCTTCTGTAGCTTTAGCAAAAAGATTAAACCGGTTGGGTGTGGATGCCTTTATTGCTGAAGGTATGGAGTGTGGCGGTCATATAGGAGAATTGACTTCAATGGCATTGGTTCCGCAGATAGTTGATGCCGTGAATGTGCCTGTAATTGCCGCAGGTGGTATTGGTGATGGCAGAGGAATGGTAGCTGCCTTTGCTTTGGGAGCCAAGGGGGTCCAGCTCGGTACCAGATTTGTGTGTGCGGAGGAATGCAAGGTACATAAAAATTATAAAGAAGCCCTATTGAAGGCCAGGGATAGAGATACGGTAGTGACAGGAAGTTCTACGGGTCATCCCGTAAGGGTTTTAAAGAATAAGCTGGCAAGGAAATTCTTAGAGATGGAAAAACAGGGGGTTCCACCTGAAGAACTCGAAAAGCTGGGAACCGGGAAATTAAGAGATGCAGTTATAGAAGGTGATGTGGTTTACGGTTCATTGATGGCAGGCCAGGTGGCTGGAATGATCAGCAAAATACAGCCGGCCAGGGAAATCATTGAAGAGATTATAAGTGAAGCAAGCATGATTATTAAAAAATTGAGTGAATACAGGAGGTAGAAAGACAATGGGCAAGATCGCTTTTGTCTTTCCCGGTCAGGGTGCCCAGTACGTTGGAATGGGTAAAGAAGTTGCGGAAAATTATAAAGTTGCAGATGATGTTTTTAATACCGCAAATGAATGCCTAGGAATAGATATTAAACAGATATGCTTTGAAGGGCCAGAAGAAGAACTAAAAAAGACCGTTATTACTCAACCTGCTGTGTTGACTACGAGCATAGCTTTGTTAAAGGTATTTGAACACTATGACATCAAACCTGATTTTGTTGCAGGATTGAGTTTGGGAGAATATTCAGCTCTTGTAGCAGCAGATGTTATTGATTTTGAAGAGGCTCTTCCTCTGGTTCAGAAAAGAGGTAGATTTATGCAGGAAGCGGTACCATTAGGGAAGGGAACGATGGCTGCGATAATAGGCCTGGATAAGGAAACAATTCATGAAATATGTGAGGAAGCAACCAGGCTTTATGGACTGGTTGAACCGGCCAATTATAACTGCCCGGGCCAGATAGCGATTTCTGGACTGACAGAATCTGTAAAAAAGGCGGTGGAGCTTTCTCTGGAAAAAGGCGCAAGAAAAGCAGTAGAATTACCAGTGAGTGCTCCTTTCCATTCAAGCCTGTTGAAACCTGCCGGGGAACACCTGCTTGAAGAAATTAAAAAAATCAATTTTAGAATCCCAAAAATTCCTGTAATTTCAAATGTTACAGCTGACTATGTGTGTGAACCAGATGAGATCAAAGAGCTGCTAGTAAAACAGGTTAGTTCTCCAGTGCTGTGGGAAGATTCCATTAGAAAAATGATTGAGGATGGTGTAGAGGTTTTTGTTGAAGTAGGGCCGGGCCGTTCATTGTCTGGTTTTGTGAAAAAAATAGACCGCAGAAAAAAGGTTTTGAATGTTCAAGATATAGACAGCATTGAGAAGGCCCAAAAAGCCTTAAGGGAGGCAGTTTGATGGATTTAAGCTTAAAAGGAAAAAGAGTTTTGGTCACAGGAGGATCAAGGGGAATAGGAGCCTCGATTTGCAAGAGTTTTGCAGCGATGGGAGCGGATGTGATAGTCAATTTTGCCTCTAATCAGAAAGCTGCTGAAAAAGTTGTTCAGGCTGCAACAAAAGAGGGTGTGAAAGCCATAAAAATTCAAGCCGATGTGTCTGATTACAAACAGGTGCGCAAAATGTTTAAAAAAATAATCAGTGAATTTGGAGGGTTAGACGTATTGGTAAACAATGCGGGAATCACCAGGGACAAATTGCTGCTGAGAATGAATTCGGAAGACTGGGAAAAAGTTATTGCTACAAACTTAACTTCTGTTTACAATTGTTGCAGGGAAGCGGCAAAGATCTTTGTTAAACAGCGGTCGGGTAAGATAATAAATATTTCTTCAGTTGTAGGGCTGCACGGCAACATGGGTCAGGCTAATTATAGTGCATCAAAGGCTGGAATAATCGGTTTCAGCAAATCCCTGGCTAAGGAACTGGCTTCCCGAAATGTTGCTGTTAATGTCATAGCACCGGGGTTTATTGAAACGGATATGACTGATGATTTGCCAGAAAAAGCAACAGCGACTTTGTTCAAACAGATACCTTTAGGGAGACCTGGAAAACCTGAGGAAGTAGCACATCTGGCTGTGTTTTTGGCTTCTAATAATGCAGATTATATTACGGGTCAGGTAATCAGTGTTGATGGTGGAATGTTTATGTAATAAAATTATAATTATGAATTAGAATAATACAAACAGTTTTTAATTGAAGGGGGGTGACGATTGTGGATGAGATTTTAGCAAAAATAAAACAGATAGTTGCAGACCAACTGGGTATAGATGAAGATGAAGTAGCACCCGAAGCTTCCTTTATTGATGACCTGGGGGCAGATTCACTGGACATAGTTGAATTGATTATGGCCTTTGAGGAAGAATTTGATCTGGAAATACCTGATGAAGATGCAGAAAAAATAACCACCGTACAGGATGCCGTTGATTACATTAATGACCATTTAGAATAAACCACATTGGGAACTTTTAAAATAAAAAATCAAGTCCCGCAGAGCTTGCGGGGCTTTGTTACAGATAGAATAATAAATACCTAAGGGGAGGCAAAAAAATGCGAAATCGTGTTGTTGTAACTGGGATTGGAGCTGTAACACCTGTAGGTATAGGTAAGGAAGAATTTTGGGATGCGTTGATTAACGGGAAAAGCGGTATATCCCATATAGACCGATTTGATGTAACAGATTACCCGGTAAAAATAGCCGGGCAGGTAAAGGATTTCAACCCTACTGATTTTATAGATAGGCGTGAATACAAAAAGATGGATAGGTTTACCCAGTTTGCGGTAGCTGCAGCCGGGCTTGCTGTTGAAGACTCTGGATTACAGCAGGGGAAGTATGATGAAACCAGGATGGGTGTAATTCTCGGTTCGGGGATTGGTGGTATAGAGACCATAGAAGTTCAACACAAAAAATTGCTAGAAAAAGGTCCGAAGAAAGTCAGCCCTTTCTTCATTCCCATGCTTATCTCCAACATGGCTGCAGGGCAGATTTCAATGTTTTTTAGAGCGAAAGGCCCTAATTTAACGGTGGTAACTGCATGTGCCGCGGGAACAAATGCCATTGGAGAAGCTTTCAAAACAATACAGAGAGGTGCAGCTGACATTGTTATTACTGGTGGAACAGAGGCTTCCATCACCCCTCTGGCCATTGCAGGTTTTTCTTCCATGAGGGCATTATCTACAAGAAATGATGAACCGGAAAAAGCGAGCAGGCCTTTTGATGCTGATAGAGATGGGTTTGTGATGGGAGAGGGTGCAGGTATACTTGTTTTAGAATCCCTGGAACATGCTGTGAAAAGAAGCGCCAGAATATACGCTGAAATCGTTGGTTATGGTTTGAGTGCAGATGCATACCATTTAACTCAGCCTGATCCTGCAGGAGAAGGTGCTGCGGCTGCCATGAAAATGGCTCTGGAAGATGGAAACTTAAAACCTGAAGAAGTTGATTATATAAATGCTCATGGGACATCGACTCCATACAATGATAAATTCGAGACCATTGCTATCAAGAAAGTTTTTGGTGAACATGCCTATAATTTAATGGTGAGTTCAATAAAATCTATGACAGGCCACCTGCTTGGGGCAGCAGGAGGAGTAGAAGCTATTGCGTCTGTTCTCTCTATCTACGATGGTGTTGTTCCTCCTACAATCAACTATGAGAAAAAAGACCCAGAGTGTGACCTGGATTATGTTCCCAACAAAGCAAGGAAAACTTTGGTAAAGGTTGCTTTATCCAATTCTTTTGGTTTTGGTGGGCATAATGCTACACTGGCATTTAAGAAAATAGAAAATTGAAAGTGGTGATTGAGTGACGCTAGACAGCGTAAGTTTAAACAAATTAGCATCATTCCAAAAAGGAATAAAATACAGTTTTAATGACGAAAGACTTCTGATAACAGCTTTAACCCATACTTCTTTTGCCAATGAGAATGATATACCCCATTATGATAACAATCAAAGGCTTGAGTTTTTGGGTGATGCTGTCCTTGATTTGATTGTTAGTGAAGAACTGTTTAAAAAGTTTCCAACATATCCGGAAGGTGATCTTACCAAAATCAGGGCGATGGTAGTGTGCGAATCCAAACTGGCGGAAAAAGCCAAAATGATAAACCTGGGAGAACATCTGTTGTTGGGAAAAGGGGAAGAAGCCACAGGAGGCCGAAGCCGAACATCGGTTTTGGCGGATGCTTTCGAAGCTTTGATAGGAGCGATATACCTTGATGGAGGATATGAAGATGTTAGAAGATTTGTACACAGTTATCTTATTGATGATGCTTTGAAAATTGGAACGGAAAAAGATTTTAGAGATTACAAAACAGCTCTACAGGAATTGGTACAGAATGATTACAACCAGCGGCTGCAATATAAGGTCTGCAGAGAAGAGGGGCCTGATCATGCAAAAGTGTTTTATGTTAGTGTTAACCTGAATGGCAGGGAATTAGGAAGGGGAAAAGGCAGAAACAAAAAAGAAGCAGAACAAATGGCAGCAAAGGAAGCATTAAAACACTTATTATAAAACAAAAATTAAGAAAGGAAGGATTTTACTAATTGCTGTAGAATGTATATAATATATATATAATAAACCACATATAATATACAATATTAAAGGAGGTATAAACAAATGGAAGTACTCAAAGTATCAGCTCAATCAAAACCCAAATCTGTAGCTGGCGCCTTGGCCGCGGTCTTAAGAGAACATGGTATTGCTGAACTTCAAGCAGTTGGTGCCGGTGCGGTAAATCAGGCTGTAAAGGCAATTGCTATTACAAGAGGGTTTGTTGCACCCAATGGAATTGACTTAATTACAATCCCTGCCTTTGCAGAAATAGAAATTGATGGGGAAGAGCGGACTGCTATCAAGTTTATTGTAGAACCCCGGTAATTTTTTTAAGGGGTATTTTGACAGGGGCTTTTTACATCCTAATAGGTTAAAAGAAGTTTATTAAGATTCAATAGATAAATACAGGTTTGAATAGGATAGTTAATGTTTTAATAACTATCCTATTTTTTTTGGTGCGCCCGGTATGGGCGGTAGCTTGGCGGTGAAACGCATCTTCAACACCCTGTGCTTAATAGTTAATATTTGTAAGT
>DFNM01000264.1:2366-3330 GCA_002376045.1 Firmicutes bacterium UBA3567 | reverse complement strand
GAACTTTCTAAAAAACGCAAGCATACCTGTTATAAACAACTTTAAAAATCCCATTAATCAGATTAACTTGATATATACAATAAAAAAAATTAATAAAGACGAATCGAGGTAATGGTAGGGAAATGGCAATATTACATTTATTGCTATTGATAATTTCTTTTATGCTAAGCAATTTGATTGTATTTGCTACACGGAATATGGTTTTGAAAGAAGGCCTGCTCCAAAAAAACTATATGGGAAAGGCAATACCGAATGCCCTGGGTATTGCTTTTGTTTTTAATCTGGTTTTGGTTTTAACCCTTTTTAAATTTTTTTTAAAGGATTATTACATGGTAATTTTAACAGGATGTATTTTTATTGCTAATCTTGGATTAATAGATGATGTTTTAAACAAAAACAGCGAGCACATTAAGGGATTTACAGGGCATTTTACCCAACTTATAAGGGGCAATGTTACCACAGGTCTGGTAAAAGCTTTTTTTGGTTTTGTAATTTCAATCTATGTGAGCATTGATATAAACAGTAATTTTGTTGGTTTTGTAATAAACGTTTTGCTGATAACCCTATCCACCAATTTCATCAATTTATTAGACCTGAGACCGGGTAGAGCAGTAAAGGCCTTTATGTTAATCGGATCAACTATTTTTATTGTAAACATATTGAAAAATATACCCAATTTCTATTTAACAATAATGCTTGGAACCATGATAGCGTATTATGGCTATGATGTTGAAGCAAGGGCTATGATGGGAGATACAGGATCAAACTTGTTGGGATTTATTACAGGGGTTAGTATCGTTTTGTTATACAATTTCTACGTTGCTTTAATTTCGCTGGCAATATTGATTTATGTTCACATTATCGCTGAAAAGGATTCATTATCCAACTATATAAGAAATAACAAGATTCTCAATTTCATAGATTGTCTGGATAGAAAACAGATTAAAAAAAGGAAAAAATAAAG
>DFNM01000264.1:0-2044 GCA_002376045.1 Firmicutes bacterium UBA3567 | reverse complement strand
TAAAAAAAGGAAAAAATAAAGGAATGTAGAATTTTTTAAAAAAACAGGAGTTGAAAAGTTTGATTAACAAGTTAACTCAATGGGAAATGAACGTAATTTTAAATTCCATCTACAATGGCATAATTGCTGTTGATAAACGAGGATATATAAATATTTTTAACAAAGCAGCTGAGAGGATTTTAAAAATAAAAAGGAAAGAAGCCTTAAACAAACATGTAACTGAAGTTGTTCCAAATACAAGGCTACACAAAATTCTTGAAACACAAGAACCCGAATTGGATCAACAGCAAATAATCAAAGACACTGTAATAATAACAAACCGTGTTCCTGTAAAAGACGAAAAGGGTAATGTGATTGGAGCTGTTGCTGTTTTCAGGGATATTTCAGAACTCAAAAAACTGGCTAATGAAATAACTAATTTGAAGGAAATCCAGAGTCTTTTAAAAGCTATAATAAACTCTACCCAGGATGCCATCTCTGTTGTTGATGCCAATGGAAATGGAATACTGTTTAACCCCGCGTATACAAAATTGACGGGTTTAGCAGAAAAAGACGTTTTAGGCAAACCTGCAACTGTAGACATAGCAGAAGGAGAAAGCATGCATCTACAGGTGTTAAAAACCAAAAAACCTGTAAAAAATGTTCCAATGAAGGTTGGTCCTCAGAGAAAGGAAGTTGTTGTAAATGTAGCACCCATAACTGTAGATGGAAAATTAAAAGGCAGTGTAGCAGTTATACATGATGTTTCAGAAATAAAAAGACTGAATGAAGAATTAGATAGAGCCAAGAAATTGATAAGACATTTAGAAGCAAAGTACAATTTTGATGATATTATCGGGAAAAGCAAAAAAATAAAAAAAGTCATAGAACAGGCCCAAAAAGCCGCAAAAACACCTGTTACTGTGTTGCTTAGGGGTGAGAGTGGTACCGGTAAAGAGCTATTTGCCCATGCAATTCATAATGAAAGTAGCCGAAGGTACAACCAGTTTATCAGAGTAAACTGTGCAGCTATTTCTGACAGTTTATTGGAAAGTGAACTTTTTGGATATGGTGAAGGTGCTTTTACTGGAGCCAAAAAAGGCGGAAAAAAAGGGCTTTTCGAAGAAGCAAATAATGGTACAATTTTTCTTGATGAAATAGGTGAAATAAGTGAAAAAATCCAAACAAAACTTTTGAGGGTATTGCAGGAAAAAGAGATTGTCAGGGTAGGAGAAACAAGAGTCAGACCTGTAGATGTCAGAATTATTGCCGCTACAAACAAAAACCTTGAAAAAGCCATAAAAGAAAACAGATTTAGAAAAGACCTTTATTATAGATTAAATGTGATGCCTTTATATATACCTCCCCTCAGGGAGAGAAAAGAAGACATCCCGCTTTTGGTGAATTTTTTAATAAAAAAATACAATCAAGAATACGGCCGCTGTGTAGAGGGTGTTTCTAAAGATACAATAAGTTTGTTGATGAAGTACGATTGGCCAGGAAATGTAAGGGAATTGGAAAATGTCATCAGCAGAGCGATGATAAATATGCGTTATAATGAGACTACGATAAAAAGCCACCATCTGCCGGTTTTGGAGGCAAATATCCTTAAAGATTTTGAAAAGTTTTCCCCTTCTGAAGATATTGATATTGATGTTGATGTTAACCAGACCTTAAGAGAGATGTTGGATAGCTTTGAAAAAAAAGTAATCAAAAAAGTGTTAAAAAGCGTAAATGGTAATCGCAAACTGGCTTCAAAAAAACTCAATATTTCCCTGAGAAATCTTTATTATAAACTGAAAAAATATGATATACAACCAGATTAACAAAGTGCACTTTTTTTCAGTGCAAAATTTTTCAATAGTGCAATTCTTTGCACAACCTTTTTTCAGGTGCCCTTAATAGGAGGGCACTTTTTTGTTGGTACGGTTTTTGCGAGTTTTAATTTATAAATTTATATAGATGGTTCTTCTCCAAAACAGTTGGTTAAGGGTTAAGCTAATATATCTAACAAACTTTATCTAGAGAGATACGTGGGTTGGTTAGATAGCCTTGCCCGGCTCAA
>DFNM01000248.1 GCA_002376045.1 Firmicutes bacterium UBA3567 | reverse complement strand
ACCTGCCGGGCCTGAATGATATGCTTTTACCATTTAACTCACTCCCTGGTTCTATAATACAACAACCAGGGCAAAAGTACAAGGTAATATCTGGAAAATAACCGGTTTTTTAAGATTTTTTTCTAAAAAATTATCCTGTTTTTGAAATTATGGGTGTTGACGATGCGTTCTATAATTCATCATTCAGAGGAATATAGCCCTTTTTTGTAATCAAAAAACCCTCTACCTAAGGATGCTTGATGGTAGAGGGTTTTTGTTTTTGGTTGTAGCAGAGGTAGTATTTTTTTATTCATCTAAATTTCCTATTTGTGCTGTTGCTTCTAATTCTATTCCACCACGCCTGTTTTGATAGACTGTTACTTTTACATATTCCGGTTTAATTGCTTCAAATATATCACCTGCTATCATGTTTGCTAAACTTTCACAATATGCACCCATATCCCTATAAGCCCACAAATAAAATTTTAAGGATTTACTTTCTATACAATATTTTACAGGTTTATATTCTATAATTACTTTCCCAAAATCGGGTTGTTCTGTTTTTGGACATACAGATGTAAATTCACATGCTGTAAATTTTATTTTAGTTATATTTTTAGGTGCTTTAAATCTTTCTTCTTTTAAAACTTTTTTTGCTTCTTCCCTGTTTTTAGGTCTGGGCATTGGTCCGCTTCTAGGAACATAATAATCCTTCATTATATATATCCTCCTTATTTCTAAATATATATACTAGCATGTATACAAGCGGAGTGTCAAGCAATGCTATTATCCACTTTATGATTAATTGCCCATACATCATTTGCATTAGTTGCTCTACATCAAATATTCCATAAAAAGCAACTGTAATAAATACAACTGTATCTAATAACTGACTGGCTGTTGTTGAAAAAATATTCCTTAACCATAAAAACTTATTATTGGTTTTTTGTTTCCAAAAATGAAATGCCCAGGCATCATGGTATTGACTCATCAAGTAAGCTATTAAACTTGCAATTATTATTCTCATGCTATTGTTTAATACCAACTCAAACTGTTCTTGATATTTCCAAAATCCAACAGCAGGTAGTATTATCGCTAATTTAATCAAAGCAATCATAAATAATTGGGTAATAAATCCTGCTTTTATAACCTGTTTTACTTTTGCTTTTCCGTATATTTCTGAAATTACATCAGTAACTAAAAATGTTATTGCATAAGCCAAAACTCCAGCTGGAAATACAAAGGGGCCAAATGATATAAGCTTAAAAGCTAATATGTTTGCAATTGTTAAACATCCAATAAAAATAGCTATTAACGTTATCATCTTATTACCTCCTCCATCATTACACAAATTTCCAATAAAGTTTTTGGTAATATACCAATATTAAACCTTAATGCTGTTAATTCCTTTCGGACTGTTCAAATGTTTTATTGCTCGATTCATATCCGGTTACCCTTAACAACTATACAGCTTTTAGATGGTTTCTGTCAAGAGCAGGGAGCATAGATGTAATCATATTTGACGCAGGATTTTACAAATGATATAATTGTTCAAAAATTTATATAGAAAAAAGCAATGATGAAAACAAGTAAATCAATGATTTTGGGTCAAACAGAAAAATATAAGGATTTAAAAGAGATAGTAATAAATGCTATCAAATAAAAAAACTCAATTTTCTTAATGCTGCTCACTACACAGAGTAGCCAAAAGCAAAAGTAAGGGGGAGTTGTATTGAAGAATGTAAAAATAATACCATCAAATTTGTATGGTAAGATAAAGATTCCACCATCAAAAAGTCTAACCCATAGGGCAATTATAGCTGCTGCGTTGGCGAATAGAACCAGCAAAATTGATAATGTAATATTTTCGGATGATATTGTAGCTACCTGTAATGGAATTAAAGCTTTGGGTGCAGAGGTTGAGAAAACGGAAAACTCCTTGTGGGTAAAAGGAAAAGGCTCATTAAATCTGTGTAAAAAGGAAATTGATTGTAATGAATCAGGGTCAACTTTAAGATTTTTAATCCCCCCTGCCCTTTTAACCGGGGAGGAGGTAACTTTTAATGGCAGAGGGAGGCTCAGGAAGCGCCCCCTTGAACCATATTTTGAAATATTTAAAAAACAAGGTATATATTATAATTACGAACAGGGTTTACCTCTAACTGTTAAGGGAAATTTGAAACCGGGTAATTTTAAAATAAGAGGGGATGTAAGTTCACAGTTCATAACCGGTTTGCTCTTTGCCCTTCCTCTTCTTGAAGAAGACTCAAAAATAACTGTAACTACACAGCTGGAATCAAAGGGTTATGTTGACCTGACAATGGATATTTTAGATAGGTTTTCAATAAAAATAGAAAATAATAATTACGAGGAGTTCAATATTAAGGGTAATCAGAAATACATTCCTACAGATTATAGAGTGGAAGGAGATTTTTCTCAGGCTGCATTTTGGATTGTTGCCGGAATATTGGGTGGAGAAATTGAATGTGATGACCTAAACATGGCTTCTTTCCAGGGAGACAGAGTTATCGTAGAAATAATAGAAAAGATGGGAGGCGAGGTGTTAAAATTAAAAGACAAGATAAAGACAAAAACATCAAAGACAAAGGGAATAACGGTTGATGCTTCCCAATGCCCTGATTTAGTGCCCATTCTAACGGTATTGGGAGCTTTGAGTGAAGGAAGAACACACATAATTAATGCAAAGAGATTGCGGTTTAAGGAATCTGACAGATTGAAAGCAATAGCAACTGAATTGAATAAATTGGGTGCAGATGTGAAAGAAGAGGAAGATGGTTTAATTATTAATGGTAAGGATAGATTAAAGGGTGGTATAGTTGACAGCTGGAACGACCACCGTATCGCCATGGCCCTTGCTATTGCTTCAATAAAGTGCACGGAACCTCTAATCATTACCAATAGTGATTCAATAAGAAAGTCTTATCCTGACTTTTTCAGGGATTTTGAAAAAATGGGAGGAAAAGTTTATGAGTGGCATGTGGGGTAAAAACATCAAGTATTCGATTTTTGGTGAATCCCACGGAAAAGCAATAGGAATAATCATTGATGGCCTGCCTGCCGGTATAGACCTTGATCTTGATAATATTAGATTTGAAATGGATAGAAGGCGGCCTGGTAAGAATAAATTTACAACTCCCAGAAAAGAGGGGGATGATTTTGAAGTTTTAAGTGGGTATTTTAATAATAAAACAACGGGTACACCCCTGTGTGCTGTTATATTTAATAAAGAACAAAAATCAAAAGATTATGATGAATTAAAATATATGATGCGGCCGGAGCATGCCGATTATACAGGCTACATGAAATATTCCGGTTTTAATGATTATAGAGGGGGAGGACATTTTTCAGGCCGTTTAACAGACCCTATAGTTTTTGCTGGAGCGGTGGCAAAACAGATTCTGATAAAAAAGAATATAATCATTGGAAGCTATATATATCAGATAGGGAATATTTAGGATCTTTTTTGCTGTCGTTTTGAAAGATATCATCGGCTGAATCAAACAGTTTCTTTTTCCACTGATAATACTGGCTTTCGTATATGCCGTGTTTACGGCAGGTTTCTGCTACATTATTGTTTTTTAGGCCTTCAAGAACAATATAGATTTTTTATTTTGGTGTCCATCTTTTGCGTTTTGGCATAACTATTTCTCTCTCCGATATTATATGTTGAAGGAAGAAAACACGTTGTCAAACTGCCGCCGCCAGTATTCCCCCAGGCCTGGGGGAATACTGAACCACCTTAGAAGAACATATTCTGCTTAAAACACTACAAAATAATTTTGTCTGATTTGTTTTGCAGGTTTAGAAACATTATAGGTTGTAATTTCTTAACCGTTAACAATGTCTTATATCATGATTTTTTCTATTACTTGATAAGGGAAAGAAAAGGTTGTTTTTCCACTCATGTACAAAAAAATCTTGACAAAATCAATAATAATGTCTATTATTATTAATAGAGTTATTTTTGTATTTTTACAAAAGATTGGCTATACCGTTAATTCAGCAGTATTAATTAATCTTAAAAAAATCAAACGGCACATCCGGCACTCAACTCAATGTGTGTCTTACGGGTAACAACAATACTCCTGTATAACGATATTCAATTTTCAAATTTAACTCAACAAACAAACACCAAGTTGAGTGTCAGATTCCATCCAGAAAGCTATACGCGACGTTGATTAAGGCCTAGCTCAATATATAAAAAATTGCTGATTAAAAGGTATAGCCATATTTGTAAAAAAAATAAAGGAGGTGTTATTTATGACAAAGTATGAATGCACGGTATGTGGATACATTTATGATCCTGCCAAAGGAGATCCGGATAATGGGATCGCTCCGGGGACAGCTTTCGAAAACCTGCCAGAAGATTGGGTTTGTCCAGTGTGTGGTGTAGGAAAAGATGAATTTGAAGAGGTGAAATAATGCAGCCAGTAAAAATCAAAGAGAATATATATTGGGTAGGAGCTATAGATTGGGATGTAAGAAATTTTCATGGATACTTAACTCAGCGCGGAACAACTTATAACGCATACCTGATTATTGACGAAAAAATTACTCTTATTGATACAGTAAAACCACAGTTTTACGATGAGATGATTAAACGCATTTCCCGGTTAATCAATCCTGAAAAGATTGATTATATTATATCTAACCATGTAGAGATGGACCATTCGGGTGGATTGCCTAAATTAATGGAAATAGCTAAGAATGTTACAATAATAACTTCTCATAAAGGCCAACAGGGACTTAAAAACCACTATAAAAAAGATTGGAACTTTAAAACGGTTAAATCCGGTGACACTTTAAATCTTGGGAAAAGAAATATTAATTTTGTACTCACACCTATGGTTCACTGGCCAGATAATATGGTTTGCTATTTAGCTGAGGATAAAATTTTATTTTCCAACGATGCATTTGGACAACACTTAGCTTCTTCAGAGAGATTTGATGATAAACTTCCCATCCAAATTGTATTGGAAGAAGCAAAGAAGTATTATGGTAACATAGTTTTACCTTATGGTAACCAGGTAGCTAAAGCTTTAGAAACTGTAAGCGGTTTAGATATTGAAACAATTGCTCCAAGTCATGGAGCTATATGGCGTTTACATATTTCTGAGATTATAGAGTGTTACAAAAAGTGGTCTACCAATAAAACTGAAGATGTTGCCGTTATAGTCTATGATACCATGTGGAATTCCACGGAAAAAATAGCTTATGCCGTCCAATCGGCCTTTGAAGCAAAAGGCATTACCACTAAAATGCGAAACCTTAAGACCAATCATATTTCAGATGTGATAACTGATGTTGTAACTGCTAAATATATCTGTGTAGGTTCTTCAACTTTAAATAACAATATGCTTCCCACGGTTGCGGCATTTTTGACCTATTTAAAGGGTCTAGCCCCCAAAAATAGAGTTGGTCTGGCTTTTGGCTCTTATGGATGGGGAGGCCAAAGCATTGATCAGGTAGAGGACGTGTTAGAAAGTTGTGGATTTGACCTGCTTGACCAGATAAAAATACAATTCATACCGGATAATAACACCCTTCAAGAAATTACTAATAAATTAAAAGGGGAGATACCATGACTAAATTAAGAGAGTTATACAAGTGTGAAGTTTGTAGTAATGTTGTAGAGATTGCCCATGAAGGGGCTCCGGCTTTGGTTTGTTGTCACCAACCTATGGTAAAATTGGTAGGGAAAAGTGAAGACAAAGGCAAGGAAAAACATGTTCCTGTCATTAAAGAAAATGGTAATGGTATTCAAGTAGAAGTTGGTGATGTCCATCATCCCATGGAAGAAAAACATTATATTAAGTTTATAGAGGTATTAACCAAAGATAAGATTATCCGGGCAGAATTAGCACCTAATCAGGTTCCAGCTGCTGATTTTCCTGCAAACAAATCTGATGTGGTTGAAGTAAGAAGCTATTGCAACCTGCATGGTCTTTGGGTAACTCAATAGCATTTTAAAACAAATTTTAGGAGGAATGTTTTATGAATAAAAGTTTAAAAGGCACAAAGACAGAAAAGAATTTGTGGGAAGCTTTTGCCGGGGAATCTCAGGCAAGGAATAAGTATACATACTTTGCATCAGTGGCAAGAAAAGAAGGGTATCAACAAATAGCCGAAATTTTTGAAGAAACAGCACTAAACGAGAAGGAACATGCAAAGATCCACTTTAAATTGCTCCAGGGTATTGGCAGTACAATAGACAACTTAAAAGCTGCTGCAGCAGGAGAAAATAGTGAGTGGACAGATATGTATCCCCGCATGGCAAAAGAGGCCCGGGAAGAAGGTTTTGATCATATAGCAGAAATTTTTGAAGCAATAGCTGAAATTGAAAAACGACATGAGGAAAGATATAAAAAATTATTGGAAAACATAAAAAAGGGAACAGTGTTTAAGAAAGAAAATCTGGTAAAGTGGAAATGCAGAAACTGCGGACATGTTTATAAAGGACCGGAAGCACCAGAAACCTGTCCTGTGTGTGCTCACCCACAAGCTTTTTTTGAGGTATTAAGCGAAAACTACTAAATACCGGAAGTTTAAAAGTAATACCACCTGGTTAGGCTGTTGACAGCAGTAGGTCAACAGCCTTTTTAGGGTGCGGAAGTTAAAAATAGAAGAGACAATAAACAAGTACCTGGAGGAGACCGGTGCATGAATACGTACATAGGAATCACTCCTCACAATTTGGTTAAAAAAATGTTTCCATTTCGATTGTGGGAGGTGAATGAAGTTATCAAATTTGATTTGGAGTCATTATAAGCGAAAATAAAGATAATACTCATAATATCTTTTGTTTATGAGCATTATTATAGAATTTAGAATCATGGAAACTTTTGAGGTGAAAGGGGAATTTTTCAGGTTCTGAATGGAGGATTCACTATACCTTGAGGGTTTTCGAGAGAGTTAATAATATATAGAGGAGGTATAATCTGTGGACCTGTTCTGGCTGTTTTTCATCTTTGCTTTTTTGTTGCCGATGTTTAAACAGAAAAAACTTGAACATGAGCGATACAGGTTGATGAGATCGATCGAAATCAAAAGAGGCTCCAGGGTCATAGCGTTAATACACAGGCAGGAGACCTTTTCTTTCCTGGGCATGCCTATAAGAAGATTTATCAATATTGAAGACTCTGAGCAGATTTTGCGGGCGATTAGAATGACTCCAGATGATATGCCCATTGATCTTATTCTGCATACGCCAGGAGGTCTTGTCCTGGCATCGGAACAGATAGCCCATGCAATCCAGCAGCACAAAGCAAAAGTAACGGTGTTTGTTCCTCATTATGCTATGTCTGGTGGAACGATGATTGCCTTGGCTGCAGATGAAATAGTTATGGATCCCAATGCTGTCCTGGGGCCGGTTGACCCCCAGATTGGGCAATATCCTGCTGCATCTATTTTGAAGGTAAAGGAGCAGAAGAACATTAATGAAATAGATGATGAAACTCTTATTCTGGCTGATGTGTCTGAAAAAGCAATGAAACAGGTTAAAAATCGCATAAAAAAGATACTGGAAAGCAAAGTTGGAGCAGAAAAAGCGGAGGAGATCGCTAAGACCCTTGCAGAGGGCCAGTGGACTCATGATTATCCAATAACATGTAAAGAACTGGCTGAAATAGGGCTGCCTGTATGTGGCAAACTGCCTGAAGATATATACAAACTCATGGATTTATTTCCCCAACCAATGAGAGAAAGCAATGTGCAATACATTCCTTTGCCTTATAAACATCAGAAGAATTAAGCTTCTGCTGCCCCCCCTAAGGGGGCTTTGTTTTAGCTGCAGAATCATCACCCTCCCAGGGTGATATCCTGTTCCTGGTACCATTCCAGAGCTCTATAAAATTGTTCGGGTTTAAAGTCAGGCCAGAGTTCATCTACCACGTAAAAATCCGCATAGATGGATTGAACAGGTAAAAAACCACTTAATCTCCTTCGCCCTCCCCATCTTACAATCAGGTCTATATGGGATATATCAGAGGAAGCTATTTTATCAGCAATGTTAAATTTGTTTGAATCACTATGCTTATCGTTAGCCGAAAAATTCAAATCCCAGCTCCAGCTGTAATTTACCAGGAAATTTAGCTTGATTTTGCTTTTTCCGAATTTAACCCTTTTTGTATAAGGCAATAATTTTCCGGGGAAAAGGGGTGATTCTGTATTTCCAACTACCAGCAGATTAGCATCTTTGTTAGCCAGCTTTTCCACTGCTTCTACACAGGCTCTTGAAAACTCCTGGGTTTGGACGGCTGGCCGTTTTGTGTTGTCCTGGGTAAAACCATAAAACGTTAATTCCTCAATCCCTAAATCAAGGCAAATTTTATAAAGTTCAAATCCGGGTTCAATTCCGTATCTGTAACCCATGTGTTTTGGAAGGCCATGGGCTACGGCCCAGCGCCTGTTTCCATCAGGAATTATTCCAATATGCCTGGGGAGTCTTTTGAATTTAGGTGTGTTCATGGTTGAGTAAAATTACCTCCCGGTTGCTTGTTTTTGTTTATTTATTGCAGAAGGCAGCCTTTATAATATTGTTTACAATTATTTCCGTTTTTAAACGTGTTTTTTAATTTAAGGAAGGTGTCGTGTAACAGTTTCGATAACAAATAGAATCATATTTTGTAACATTTTGCAGCATTCCCCGGGAAATTTTTGCAATTATGAGCTCCGTTTTTCTGTCCAGTTTGTTTTATGTTTATTGATCTCAAAACAAAATTATTTTATACTAAAAATAAGGAATAGTAAGGAATCAAGGAATGAAAAGGAGGGAGATGCATATAATGATAGTAGCAAAAAAAATAAGGGAGCCTGAAGGCATGATAAAAGAAAGCAGAATTGGAAGAATTACCTCTAAACGTCAGTTAACAATTCCAAAGGACTTTTATGAAAAATTAAACCTTGGTAAAGACGTGGAAATCATTTTAGAAAAAGATGGATTAAAAATCAAAAAGCTAAGAAAAATAGAAGAAAGTTTTGATGATTACTCTGATTTAGTTTTGCAATCTGTTTTAGAAGATGGATTTACGGATAAAGAGGAAATTCTCAGTGAATTTAGAGCAAGAATGAATTTAATGCCTTTGGCCGTCCAGAAACTTCTTTCCGAGGCTAGAGAATACGCTAAAAACGATCCCAGAACCTCTGAAGAAATAGATAAAGAGCTCTTTGGTAAGGATTAAAATGCTGGATTATAAAGTATCACCAAAGGCCGAAAAATTTTTTAAAAAAATAAAAGATAAGTCTTTAAAAAACAAGTTTAAAAACGCTATTAGAGAAATACGTGAAGACCCATATATAGGAGAACCGAAAAAGGGAAATCTCAAAGGAATTCTGGGTTATGATTTTCGATATAACAACACAATTTATGAAATAGCCTATGAAGTTGCTAATATTGACGGTAAAGTAGTTGTCATTATTTTAGCAGGGACAAGAGAGAACTTTGATAAAGAATTAGAAAAATATATAAAGAGTTATAAAAATAAGACTGAATAACGCAAATTTCAAGAGGCCTATTTTAGGGCCTTTCTTTGGTTTTTATAAAGCATTGCAAAAAGTATTGGGTAGGTATCCTGTTTCGTGTTAAAACCGAGATTTCTTGTAGAATACAAAAAGATAAGAATTTGAAAAAAGTTTTTAAGGATTATCTTTCAAAATATGCTACCAAGCTCTAAATATATTTAAAGATACAGGTGCGCCCTATAAAATAAAAGCAATCCATGATTTGATTACTTAGTAAAAGCTTATAAAAAAATATTAGGAATATAAAAAAAATAATGATTAAATTGACGATTATTGGACGGGCGTTTTAGATAATTTTAGTAAGAGGATTCTTAAGGGGGATAAACCGTTTACCATTTTCCAAGAAAGAGCGTAAAGCAGATGACAGAGCTCTAACTCGAAACAATTAGATAAGAAGAATGATAACGCATTTAGGAAGATAGAACTGAAGGGAGGAGGCCACATTGATATTAGATTTTATAAAACTAAATCCCGCTGAAAACACAACGGTGTTAATATTAAATCATGTTAACCCCTGTTACTATCGGGATGTAGCCCAAAAAATCATGGCATATTCCCATTTGCATGCTGAGCAGGTGGGTTTTATAACAAAACCTAAAAATAATGAGAAAACAATCGCAAGGTTGGAAATGGCGGGAGGCGAATTTTGTGGGAACGGTATTCTTGCTGCAGGGGCATTGTGCAAATATGTGGGTTTAACAAAAAATAGTGGTTTTAAAATTGAATCTTCCGGAAGTGATAAGGTGTTAGAATGTCTCGTTAATGAAATAAAAAGCCGGTTCTATAATGTTAAATCATCCATGCCTCTGGATTATACACTCTCAGAATACAAATTATATGATGAGCATAAGTTTCTAAATGGAATTTTGGTTAAGTTAAAGGGCATTACTCATTTTCTTTATGAAACTCAAACCGAGGAAAGTGATTGGCTATTAAAAAGGCTTGTAACAAAACTTGCAAAAGAATTGTGTGGGGAGGCATTTGGAGTTATTCCATATATTCGGAAAAAGGGAGATGTTTTTATAAGGCCATGTGTATTTGTGCCCAAAACCGGAAGCTTGGTTTTTGAAAGGAGTTGTGGTTCCGGAAGTTTGGCCCTAGGTTTATGTATGGCCCACAAAATTAAAAGTTCTTTGCAACTTGGAATAAAACAACCGGGCGGCTGTATCAAGGTAACTATTAATGGAAAAAAAGAAAAAAACAGGAAGGAGGTGTTTGAGGTAAAACAGGCTTTCATAGAAACCAAGGTAGAGATTACCTGTGAGGGCAAAGTGTTTATCTAAAACACTGAAAGGAGGATAATGATGGTTCTTGGAACGGTAATTGTATATATGGTGATCCTTTTGGTAGTTGGTTATTGGGCCAATAAGCAAATCAAGGAAATGACAGATTTTCTTCTTGCCGGTAGGAGGCTGGGAATTTGGTTGACCACAGGAGCCCTGGCGGCTACACACTTTGGCGGTGGAATGGTAATGGGTGGTGGGGAATACGGTTTTCTTTACGGTTTATCAGGAAGCTGGTATGGGATTTCATGCGGAATAGGCCTGGTATTTCTGGCTTTTTTGACAGCCAGTAAATTTAGAGCTTTAGCTCTCTATACGGTTCCTGATTATCTGGAATACAGATACGGTGGAAAGAGCTTAAGGGTTCTGGGAGCCTTATTGTCGCTTGTAGCACTGGTTGGTATTCTTGCAGCCCAAGTTTTAGCTGCAAGAGGAGCTCTCGCCATACTTGGTTTCGAAGGCAATTCTGGAGCAATAATCGCTACTGTGATATTTATCATATATACGGTTCTCGGGGGACTTTGGGCAGCAACCATAACTGATTTTATTCAAGTAATAATTGCAGGTGTAGGTGTGGTGGTGGCTGCTTCCGTGATTCTGACAGATGTTGGAGGATTTGCGGGATTACAGGAGATGATCAAAACATCGGGTCAAACATATGATCCAGAATATTTCAATCTTTTCGGTATGGCGGGAAAAACAATAATGTGGCTTTTGATACCAACAGTAATGTACACTCTCATAGGCCAAGATTTCTACCAGAGATTATTTGCGGCTAAGGATGAGGTTACAGCAAGAAATGCTTCTTTGATAGGAGGAATATTTCTTATCATTATCAGCTTTTTCCCGGCTATTGCCGGAATGGGGGCAAAAGCTTACTTCCCTAAGTTGACTGATGGAAGTTTGGCTATACCCAAAATAGTTGGAGAGGTCTTTCCTGTTGGGGTAGGAGCAATAATCCTGGCTGCTCTCCTTGCTGCCATTATGTCCACCGCGGATTCGCTATTGACTGCTGGAACGTCCCATTTGATAAAAGATTTCTGGCTTGAGGTACTGTATCCTAGTAAAAAATACGGTGAAATAGAGGCATTAAAACTGTCAAGGATTTTTACAGGATTACTCGGGTTGGTAGCTCTGATAATAGCTTTTTCTGTTCCTACCATAATTGATGTCCTTATATATTCCTATACAATGTACACAGCAGGGGTGTTTATTCCGTTAATCGGAGGGGTTTTATGGAAAGAGGCAACTAGGGAAGGTGCGTTATCCTCTCTGATAATAGGAGCTCTTGTTGCCATTATTGGAATACTAACAGGTTTAGATATTGCAGGAATACCAGTAGAAGTATACTCTGCTGTCGTATCCTTGGTTGTGTTTGTTGTTGTATCCATGCTGACAAAGAAAGAACAATTAAATTCGTCTGTCCAAGGAAAAATCTAAGATAGGAGGTATAAACATTGAAAAGCGATATAAAAATAGCCCAGGAGGCCAAACTAAAACCCGTAAGAGAGATAGCCTCAAGCCTGGGTATATTACCCGAAGAAATAGAACAGTACGGGGAATACAAAGCCAAGATATCCCTGAAAACCTGGACCCGCCTCAAAGACCAACCTGACGGCAAGCTTATCCTGGTCA
>DFNM01000114.1 GCA_002376045.1 Firmicutes bacterium UBA3567 | reverse complement strand
GATGTCTATGCCGAGGTAACCGTGAGCAAAGTCGCTTACCCGCGCGGGTTTTTCTGTATCGATGTCCGCTGGGCAGGCGTATTGGCTTAATTAAACCCTGTTTTTCCCATGCTCTCAGCCGGTTTGGATGTACTCCAAGTTTTTTCGCTGCTTGACTGATGGATAATAGTTCCATAGTTTTACTATAGCAAAATAGTTAATAATGGTAAAGTAAAGTTGATTATTTTGCAACTGCTTCAACCTCCTCAGGATTTTCGCTCTGTTAGGGAATGCTTTCTTAACCTTGTTCGAGTTTAGCAAATACCAGGCCGCTGCATCTGCAAAATCTTCTGCTGGTGAGAAGGATATTAAAAAAATCTGCCGAAGTATTTTGCTATAAGAAATACAAAGAAAGGGATCCTCCATGCTATTAAAGTTGTTCCTAACCTTTATGAAAATCGGAATATTCACCTTCGGGAGCGGATATGCCATGCTGGCCCTTGCCCGGAAAGAGGTTGTCGAGCTAAACAACTGGCTTACCCCTCAGCAGTTTACCGATGCGGTATCCCTGTCGGAAATAACTCCCGGGCCTATCATGGTCAACCTGGCAACCTTTGTGGGCACCAAACTCCGTGGTGTTCCCGGAGCGGTGGTTGCCACTCTGGGATTGATCATCCCCCCAATGGCTGTTTTGATCATAGTAACAAAACTATACATTGACCTGAAGGATAACAGCATCGTCCAGAAACTCTTCAAAGGCATTAGACCCGCAGTCATAGGTCTTATAGCCACCGTTATCATCAAGCTCGGCAAAACAGCTCTGGTGGATTACAAAAGCGTCATAATAACCCTGCTGGTACTCGCCGGAGTTTTTGCTGGAATCCACCCAATCATAACAGTTGTAGCTGCAGCCGTCTTGGGGCTGATGGTGTTTTAAACTCCAGAAATTAAACAAAAAACAAAAATACTCTTACGGGTATTCGTTCATGTAATTTCACGAAGCCTCTGCCCCTTCGGTTTCCAGGGTTATTTTGTGTTTGTGATTTTTCAGCTTTTCCATGTCAATTTCCAGCTTATCCATCTTATTTTTCATTATCTGTTTGCCTTCTTCCCATCCCCTTAACATCTGGTACATTTCATCCTGTTTCAATTCCATTGATTCCATTCGGCTACCCATTTCTTCATAATTATCCTCAAGCCCTTTAAGTCTCTTATCCACTCCATCTAATCTGGTTTCCAGATTGTCTAATCTGCTTTCCACTCTACCTAGTCTACTTTCGATCCCATCTAATCTACTTTCCACTCTATCCAATCTGCTGTTTATCCCGTTAATTCCATTTAATATCTCTTTAATCAGATTTTCCATAGTCACACTCTTTCCTATTTTTCGATTGTTTCCTTGTTATATATTATACCGTGCCTTTGACATTCGAACAAGTGTTTGGCATTTAATGCTTTTGAAGTAGCCAAACAGGAAGTTATTTAAGCTCTGAACCGGCTCTAACTTTACTAAACACTCCTATAGTTTTGTAACAAGAAACGTTGTCTTATAATCTGCTTACTTCCTCTAAAAATGCAGGTCTGTTTTTGAACTCCCTTTTCAATTTCGTGAAACGTTGATTCCACCCGGCTTTGTCTTTTAATATGTTTTTATAGATATATTTTGCTTTCTTCAGATAGTCCGCTGCAGTTCGATAAAACTTGCGTTTTTTCATCATAATATTTTTATAGGCTTTACGCCAGTAATAATCTATTACCTCTTCCGGAAACTCTGCCTTTAACCTATCAGCAAATTTATCAAAATTCGTACATCCGAAATAAACTCCGACGTTTGAGTGTAATCAGCCACTAAACACTACCTCCATCTCATTAAAAAATTTTCTGATTGGACATATGTTCCCTCAGACCCTTTCTAAAAAAACATTAAGCTTTTCAGCTTAATTTTTGCCTCTAAAATTTGCGTTTTCAACAAAATAACCGATAAAAAAGGGAAATAAACTACACAAATCTATTTCCTAAAACTTAATATCATAAATCTCTTCAGCCATCTCCCTGGCCCTATCAAAATTCTGCTTTAAATGTCCCTTAAGCTCATAAGGCTTGCTTTCTAGCTTTTCCTCCTTTCAATTAATATCCTTACTTTATAATATACCATACAAAAATTATTCGAACAAATGTTTGAATGTATCTTTCTTTTGTTTATATATTCTTTCTTCATATTCAAAATCCTTTGGGAAAGAAAAGATGATTTTTTAGGAATTAAATAAAAACGCCTGATACAGAATCAGGCAAATAATTATCAAAACAAAAAACAGCGAACTCCCTAATCTCCCACTAGTTTTTTAAAACAGTTGGTTTAGAAACCAAGCCTTTACTGGTAAGTTTGCTTAATATCCTAGATTCCATACCCCTTTAGTTAAAGCGGATTAGACTTCTTGTCATTTCAATATCCCATTTTCCCTGCACCACTCAATTGCAATTTGTCTTAATGCTTCATAGCGGTAGTTATACCAGTCCTCTGCAATATTATAGCGATGTATATTGTCTTTGAATCTTCTGAAAGCACCTCTCCCCTTTATCGAGCTGTACATGATATCACTTAATTCATCATCCTCTATGGATAGACAAAACTCTTCCATAATACTGTACTCGTCTATATCGTAATTGGACGGTAAAGCTATATAATCATCTGTTTCCAATATTTCCTGGGCAATTTTTATAAATTCTCGCTGCCACTCGGGAAACTTCTCAATCGGCTCATCGTTTTCGGCAGCCCTGAACTCCTCATCAGTTATAGTAACTATTTCTCCTGTTTTCTTGTTGAAAAAAGACCTGCTTTCATCGGTTTGCATATCCATTCCTTCTATTATTTTATCCAATATAGCATCCAACTTAAAATTATCCATTCTCATTCAAACCCCTGTCATAATATGTAATAATTGTCTTACAAAATAGCTAAAAACACAAATCAACTCCTGTTTGATAAACTCAGCATTCGTTTTGAATTACTTGGCACTTCTAAGTCTCCTTTTTATGTCGTAAATTTCCTTTTCATTTTGATATTCTTTATGCTTTATAAATTCCAAATTGTCTACGATTTCATCTAATTTTTCCATTGCTTCTGTTCTAAATTCCGTTAACTTAACAGTTTGATCAAAAATCATCTTCACATCAGATTTTAATTCTTTAATATCTGACTCTATTTTGTTTACTTTGGATTCCAGTGTATCCACTTTTGATTCTATCTTATCTACCTTAGCTTCCAGTGTATTCACTTTTGATTCTATCTTGTCTACCTTGGTTTCCAATGTATTCACCTTTGATTCTACCTTGTCTACCTTGGCTTCTATTTTGTCTATCTTGGATTCCATTTTATCTACTTTATTTTGTAAACTGAAAATATTTTTTTGCATTTCAACTTGATTGGATAAGATTTGATTAAGGAATTTTTCAACATTATTAAGATTCAATTTTTTATCCTCCTTTATCAGTTGTAGCGTCAGGTAAAACGCTATATTTTTATGGTTTTATTCTCCTCCCCTGGAGCCGTAGTAGGTAGTAGTCGGCAAAAACAAACCAAAAAAACCAGCATAGGAGGGAATCCTAAAGTTATGTTTCGCCAACCACTACACAATTTCCTTTTAGAGAGTGGACAGCAGTATAATCTTTGACCTGACATATTACTTGTTTATTATGAGCACACGGTTCGAAACGCGGCCAATCTTACCCACCAGGATGCCGGAAAGCTTTTCGGGCTGGTGGCAGAGATTCTCATCAGAACCGATGTGCAGACTTTCAGT
>DFNM01000245.1 GCA_002376045.1 Firmicutes bacterium UBA3567 | reverse complement strand
TAAAATGGAGAAGAACCGAAAAATCTTGAAACCGAACATCAGTTCGATATATAATATTTATATACAGGAAAGGGGGACACAGCAAATGAGCCTTACGCAACATCTAAAGGAAGGGATAGCATGCTTGAAGCCCATATATGAAAGGGGTATTGGTAATGCAACCCAGATCATTACAGTCCCCGGAAACAGTTACATCGATACAAGAATCACGAAATCAGTCTTAAAACACCTGGCCAGGTTGTATGGGGTTGACCTTTCTGCCATGAGAAAAAACTACGGTGAAATAGTGGGCCAGAAAAACATGGTGCCCATTCCTTTTAACAAAAACCTCTTGATGATTCCACTGAAAATGCGAAAACCCATCACCAGGAACGACGGGACCACCGGTTATATCAACCTTACCCAGCTTGAGGCCGTCAAAGACCAGGGGGAGAATCAGGTGCTTCTTATCCTGAAAAACGGTATTCAGGTCAGATGTTTGATGAAGGCTTCTACAGTTGAAAAACACGTAAGAAATGCACGTATTGTTTTGCAGCATTATCAGCAAACCCATACCCGGCTGGAATTTCCTTTGTATCATATCAAAGATTTTTTTTCAGATTCATCAAGACCGGCAACGAAGGGGGATATTGCCATTCTGGTAAAGGAGATTCTTTGCATAAAGGAAAAATTGGGATAACCAGCACAACTGTTTCACAGCGAACCGGATATTTCCCGGTTTGTTTGCTGGAGGAGGAAAATGAAACCGGTATGTTGAATTATATAGTAAATAAGTTTATGGATTTGTTATTAACAGCACCATCAGGTTTAATAACAAAAAGTTGCTGAATAAAAGGTATAGCCGTAATTACAAAAAGCACTCATGGGAACCAATCCTCCTGATACCGAGAAAGAAGGTGATATAAACCATGAAAAAGGCAGGGGTAATTGACCTGGGGCTTAAGGCTTATGGTGAGGCCTATAAAATACAGATGCAGCACCTGGAAAAAAGAATCAATGGAAAAATTCGGGACACACTGCTGCTGGTTGAACATCCTCCTGTTATTACAATAGGTAGAGGGGGAACAGAGCAGCACCTCCTCATGAACAAAGAGCTTCTAAAACAGAAGGGAATCAGCCTCTATGAAACCAACAGAGGAGGAGATATTACGTACCACGGCCCGGGACAGCTTGTAGGTTATCCCATCTTTGACCTCAAGGAACACGGCAGGGACCTGCATCAGGCTGTGCGGAATTACGAAGAATCTATCATAAGAACACTGGCCGAGTTTGATATAAAAGCGGGAAGAATAAAAGAGCTCACTGGAGTGTGGGTTGGTGATGAAAAGGTTGCTGCCATCGGAGTGGGAGTCAGAAAATGGGTTACATTCCACGGTTTTGCCCTTAATGTAAACAATGATTTGACTCCCTTTTCATACATCATTCCCTGTGGTATCAGAGATAAAGGGGTAACTTCCATGAAGAAGCTCCTTGGCCAGGAAGTGGATATGCAGCGGGTCAAGCAAAAAATTGTTGAGAAGTTTGGTGAAGTTTTTAATCTGAATTTTGATGAGCTTCCTGTAATAAAGTGAGGGAATGGAAATTAGAGGGTGACAACCAATTATGGTCAGGAAGGATTTTACCGCTCAATGAAGAAATAATAAGGAATTCTGAAAGGTAAAAGTTAAAAAAATTAATGGAGAAACTGAAATGAAACTTGATGAAATCAAAGAATTTCATTATATTACTCATATAGATAATTTAAAATCCATCTGCGAAAAAGGTATTTTATCATACAATCGCGCTAATAAATTGGCCCATATTTCAATTGCAATGCAGGAAGTCCAAAATAGAAGAGACAATAAACAAGTACCTGGAGGAAGACCGCTGCATGAATACGTAAATTTATATTTCTGTGCCAGGAATCCCATGCTTTATCTTAGACGCAACAAACATTCTCAGATTTGTATAAAATTGTTAATATAAAAGGTGCCATCATTGCTGATCGTAATGCTTCAAGTGACTACGTTCGATTTTATCCTTCACCTGAAGGAATTGTTAATATTGACAAAGATTTAGTCTTTGCCGAATACTGGACTCACCCTGAGGACCTTATTTTTGAGTGGAAACATAAATCTATAAAATGTGCGGAGATTTTAATTCCGGATCGTGTCGACCCTGAATTCATCGAGGGTTTATATGTTTCAGAAGCGAAAACTAGAAATATTATCAGAAAAATGGGGATATTGTTACCTATAGAAGTAAATCCGTGCTTATTTTTTAGATGAGAGGAGGTGAATTCCATTGGTCAAAGTAGTGGTAGGAGATTTATTTAAATCAAAAGCCCAAACTTTGGTTAATACTGTAAACTGCGTTGGCGTCATGGGAAAAGGGATAGCATTGGAATTTAAAAAGCGTTTTCCGGAAATGTACAAAGATTATGTGGAGAGATGTAAAAATAAACAAGTAAAGCTCGGAAAACCTTATTTATATAAATATACACCAGGGCCCTGGATATTAAATTTTCCAACAAAAGACCATTGGCGCTCGGTCTCACGGCTAAAAGATATTGAAAAAGGATTAGATTATCTTATTAAGCATTATAAAGAATGGGGAATCACATCCCTTGCTGTTCCTCCTCTCGGTTGTGGCCATGGCCGTTTAGATTGGAATATTGTAGGCCCTACGTTGTACAGGTATCTAAGTAAATTGGACATACCGGTAGAACTTTACGCACCTTTTGGCACATCAGAGGAAGAATTGAATATGGATCTTTTAAATGGCGAATCAACTCAGCCAAATTCGATGTCCAAATCAACAAAGCCGGGTTGGGTTGCTCTGGCAGAAATTCTGTATAGAATTGAGAAACAACCCTATCACTGGCCTGTAGGTAGAACTAAATTTCAAAAAATAGCCTATGTGGCCACAAAAGAAGGTATCCCAACCGGTTTAGTATATAAAAAAGCAAGTTATGGCCCGTTTTCTAAAGAGTTAAAGGGTTTAATTACTAAATTGGTTAATAACGGCTTAATTCTAGGAAAGAGATATGGAAGAATGTTTGTCGTCAAAGTAGGACCTACATTTCGCGATGCACGGAAAATATACTTTAAAGATATAAAACGGTGGGAGGCAACAATAGAGAAAATAGCGGATCTTTTTATTAGAATGAGAACGGACCAGGCGGAGATAGCAACTACAGTAATGTTTTCAGCCGATGAACTCAAACAAATTTTGGGAGAAAAACCTTCTGAAATGGATGTTTTAGAATACGTTTTGAAATGGAAGCAAAACAGGCGGCCACCATTGGACAAAATCGAAGTGGCCTATACAATAAGGAACCTTGCAGCTCTAAGTTGGCTTGAAGTAAAGCCGAGTAAGGCTCTTCCCGTAGCTTATAAATTTTGAAAGGCAATAAAGTTTTAACTTTATTTCCCTTGGTGTTTTTTCTGATTTGCGTTTACCAGCACTTTTGTTGTTACCTGGAGCATTCCAGCCTTGGATGATAAATGTGCATCCGGAGGAAAACGATTACGAGGGTGTATACAGCGACGGAGAATTTTACCTGTCCGTAACAATTTCTCATTTAGCAGAACCGGGCAAGGCGGACAAAAAAGGAATTCAGCACATGAAGCCCGCGCCGCGAATAGAAGGAAAACTGTGGCTGCCGCAAAAACACCGGCTCAAAGTATGGGAACTGCTGCTTGCCGGCGAATCCTACACCGTGGAATTGATTAAAGGAAAGGACAACCGTTACCGGGCGCATATTACATTCGATACAGAAAAACCCGCGCGGGTAAGCGACCCCGCTCGCGGTTACCTCGGCATAGACATCAACCCTGACGGCGTGGCAGTGGCCAATACAGGGTACACCGGCCGGCCTGAACCGTGGCCGGAAAACTTTACCGTGCCGTATCCGAAAGCGCTGCACAAGTTTGAAGGTGAATTCCAGGTAAAAATACACCCGAACGGGTTTCTTTATATTAAAATACCCGAGCTATCATACAGCAGGAGCTTCCGGAGTAAATACCTGATTGGCGTGCTGGCTAAAGTGATAGTAGACATAGCAAAAGAACTGGGTAAACCAATAGCCCTGGAAAAACTGGACTTTGGCAAAGACCGGCTGGATATTGGCAGAAAATTCAACCGCATGGCTGCTAACTTTCCGTATCGGAAAGTGGTAGAAGCTGTAATACGCCGGGCGTATAAAGAAGGAATCGGCACGAAGCAGGTATGGCCGGCACACACTTCCCCCATTGGTTACTGGAAGTACATGCAGAAACACGGCGTAACACTACACCACGCAGCAGCTTATGCCATAGCTAGAAGAGCTGCTGGTTTTAAAGAGCGTATCACAAAAGAACTGAAACAAAAAATCACAGTCATTAAAGAAAAGCTGGCTAAAAAGGTCAATACCGTTCCCGGGGAAGGAAAAGGGATGACCCGAAAGGTAAAGCGGCTCTTTAACCGGCTGGATGAAAAACTTGTCCTGCATAACGGGTTAACCCGGTACAAACAGGAAAGTTTTTATTCCATCTGGCATGATTTGAAGCAGTTGGCTTTACTTAGTAGGTGACTCCGTTTAGCCGGAGTTCGGGAATAACCGGTAGGCCGTCTCTAACAGAGCGCGCGGAGGCGTCCGGCACTTATGCTGGGCCGCTTCACGGTCAACGTTTTGCGCCCGTGAAGCGCCGTTCTCCCGTCCGGATGGGACTTCCGGGGCCGAGGTCTCCCTGTCGCAGTATCCACATTTGGGGGAATTTTTTCACGAAAAAATTATCTTTAACAAGCAGGACTTAACTTGGAAAATTTCCCCCAAATCCCAGGGGTGGGTAAATCCAATCCAGAAAGGAGCGAAATCCTGGTCATGGGGAGGCCGCTTGACTGTTTTAAAAAACAGTTAAGTTTTTTGAACCAGGATTTTGAGAAGATGAAGACAATGGAAGTATTCATTCCGCCTGCCGGGCAAAAAACGCCTGCCGGTGGCGTGAGAGCAGAAATATATTATTTTGATGCAAATAGCAAGCCAACGCCGAAGAGCAAGGCAATGTTCGCAGTTATCCGGGAACTGGCGAAAGATGGATCTGTACTCAAAGAGACTTATGGTTCTTTAGAGAAATGATTATCTTTGACCTATGTAGAACCCCGGTTTGGTGCTGGCTGATGTTGACAAAAAAACCAGTTCGGGTAAGCTGGAGGGTTTGATGGAAATCGTGGATGAAGCCATAGCGGGAGGGCATAAAATCATAGTGTTCAGCCAGTTTGTCAGGATGCTGAAGCTCATCGAGGAGAGGTTTAAACAGGCGAGTATATCCTATGAGTACCTTGATGGGAGCACCCGCGATCGCATGAGCAGAGTACGGCGGTTTAATGAAGATGAGAGTGTTTCGGTCTTTTTGATCAGCCTTAAGGCTGGAGGAACAGGGCTTAACCTGACTGCTGCAGATATGGTGGTCCATGTGGATCCATGGTGGAATCCCATGGTGGAAAAACAGGCTACAGATAGGGCACACCGCATAGGTCAGGACAAAAGGGTGGTAACCTACAAACTCATCACAGCTGGAACAATAGAGGAGAAAATGCTTAAACTGCAGCAGAAAAAACAGAGCATTTTCAATGCCGTAATAGAGGAAAACAAAAACCCGGTATTTAATTTAACATGGGAGGATATAAAGGAACTGTTTGAGTGGGAAGATTAATGTGAAACCACATTAGGAGAGGATGCAGAAGTTGATTGGTTTACCACATAATGTTGTTAAGCTTCATCCATATAATCCACGGTAGAAGGTTTTGTATAAAGAAGAAGAAAAAGAGTTGTTGAGAGTGCTGGGTGATGTAATAATTGATGTTCAGCACATTGGGAGCACTTCTGTCCCCGGTATGATAGCTAAGCCCATCATAGACATTATGGTGGCTGTAAAAAATTTAGGAGACCTGGCTTTGTGTATTGGTGGGTTGGAGAAACTCCATTACAGATTTCTTGGAACGGGGGTAGGCCAGGACGGTTGTTCTTTGTTAAAGGGCAACCTGAAAATGTTACCCACCATCTGCATTTGGTAGAAAAGGATAGTCATTACTGGAGGGATAACATATTTTTTCGGGATTATCTTAGGACTCATGATAACATAGCGAAAGAATATGCGAAATTAAAGCTAGAATTGGCAGCGAAATTTAAAACTGACAGGGAAAGTTATAAAATTTATAAATCGAAATTTATCAAAAGGTGCCAGGCACGACAATTTGAATATTCCGAAAATAAAAACAGTAACTATGTTCCTTTTTAGGCAGCAGACAGTGAAGAGGTGTCTGAATGATTACAGATAAATTTGGTCTTCAAAAATTTTGAATACGGCAGGAAGGGTTTGGAGAATTTAAGTGATTTGAAAGAATTTACAAAATGTGTTTGTAAATAAAGAGATGTGGATAGAAATATTGGGGAGGGAAGGGTTGGATGAAGGCAATGGTATTAAGAAATCCAAAACCCATAGAACAGGAGCCGTTGATACTGACTGAGTTGCCAAAGCCTCGACTAGGTTCCAATGAGTTGCTGCTGAAAGTTAGTGCCTGTGGTGTGTGTCACACAGATTTACACACAGTGGAGGGGGAGCTGGAAATTCCTAAGCTGCCTGTAATTCCCGGCCACCAAATTGTGGGAGTAATTGAAGAGGTGGGTGAAGGTGTAAGGAATTTCTCTGTAGGGGACCGTGTTGGGGTAACCTGGTTAAACTCTGCATGCGGCAGGTGTGAATACTGCCGGCAGGGTCTGGAGAATTTGTGTGAGAAGGCCAGGTTTACGGGACTGCATGCCAGTGGCGGTTATGCCGAGTATGCTATGGTGCCGGCGGATTATGCCTTTCCCATTCCGGAGGGTTTTCCTGATATCCAGGCAGCACCTCTGCTGTGTGCAGGTGTTATCGGTTACAGGTCACTGAGGCTCTCTGAAATAAAACCCGGTCAGAATTTAGGGCTTTATGGATTCGGGGCTTCTGCCCACGTGTGTATCCAGATAGCCCGACACTGGGGTTGCAGGGTATTTGTTTTTACCCGTAGTGAGGAACACCGCCATCATGCTGAGGAACTTGGTGCGGTGTGGACCGGGGGTGCCGAGGATGACCCGCCGGAGATAATGGACAGCAGTATAATCTTTGCCCCGGCGGGCTGGATAGTGCCGGAAGCCCTGCGGGTGCTGAAAAAGGGCGGGACCCTTGCCATCAATGCGATACACATGAGTCCCATTCCCGAATTAAAGTATGATCTTATATATTATGAGCGCACGGTTCGAAGCGTGGCCAATCTTACCCGCCAGGATGCC
>DFNM01000135.1 GCA_002376045.1 Firmicutes bacterium UBA3567 | reverse complement strand
TGTGTTTTGCAGTTTTGTACCTCCCAATTTTTCCACCACATTGTTGCCCATTTCAAACAGCTTGAAACTGTTTGTGTATTTTTTTGTACGCTTATCCTGGGCTACATATCCCTTGTATTTCAGGGTGGATACAAGACGATGCACCGTGCTCTGGTCCAGGTGAAGTCTGGTGCTGATTTCGCTGATGCCCAATTCTTTTTCTTTATCCAGGATCTCGAGAATATCCAGTGCCTTTATTACTGATTTGACAAGATTGCTGCTTTTCACCAAATCATTCCCTTCTTTTCAAATAATGAAATATCTTTTCATTTTTATACTTCGACTGGATGTCAATAATTCCTCTTTTAAGCTCAACTTGCTGGTAAGTTTGTCGGGAATCATTTCGGTATGCGGATTTTTGGTTGCATATATACCAGTAACATGCCCCTATTATGATGCCTCCTCCTATTATGTTGCCAAAAGTGACGGGCAGCAGGTTATTCAGCCCAAAATCTTTCCACGTAAGGAGCAAAGCTCCTGAGGCAGCACCATGTTTCTGTAGCATGATTCCAACGGGTATGAAATACATATTAGCTACGCAGTGTTCATATCCTGAAAGCACAAACAGCATTATGGAGAACCAACTGGTCAGTATCTTGCCTGCAGCATCCTGAGCTGCCGTTGCCATCCATACCGCCAGGACTACCAGCATGTTACACAAAACACCCCTTATCAGAGCTGCCGATAAACTTAGATTCGTCTTGTTAAGGGCAATTTTTACAGCTAATTCTCCCAATTTCCCATTGTTAGTGCTTAAAAGGCCTGAATACACTATAAGGGCTGCTATGATCATGGAACCAATGAAGTTGCCTGCATACACGAGCAGCCAGTTGTTTATAAGATTCTTGTATATAATTTTTTTTGCGAGCAATGCCGTTGTCAGGAGATTGTTGCCGGTGAACAGTTCGGCACCGCAAAAAATTACCAACATTAATCCGACGGGAATACTGCTGCACCGGCAAGTTTTGAAAATCCCAAATCATCAATGCTACCAGAAATCATGGTGGAAGCAAAGGCACCCAAAGCTATAAACATGCCTGCAAAAATTCCAGGACACAGGGTTTGAAAAGCAGTGAGATTGCACTTTTGTATCCGCTATCTATTATTGCTTGGAGTGTTTCTGGGGGAGAAAGGATTTTTTATCCATCCGGTTTATCCTCCTCTTAATATAGACCACTCGGCCTAAAATAACCCTTTGATTCTTCCCTTTTCATCGATATCCATGTTTTCAGCAGCGGGTTTTTTGGGCAGACCCGGCATCGTCATCACATCTCCCGTCAACACCACTATGAAACCTGCTCCGGCAGATACCCTAACATCCCTCACCGTGACGGTGAAATCACCAAGTCTTCCCAGCAGATTGGGATCATCACTCAGGGAATACTGGGTTTTGGCCATGCAGATGGGCAGCTTCGAGTAACCCTGAGCCTGCAGCCTGTCTATGGCCTCCTCGGCCTACCTGGTGTAGGCTGCTCTTTTCCCACCGTATATGCGGGTTACTATTGTGTTTATCTGCGCTGACCACTCTAATACCAGAAAGGGAACCAAATTCAGGAACAATAAAATTTTTACCCATATCTAAACCTCCTTGGATTTTTTTAAATAATTTACATTTAGGACATTTGTCCTCATTTTAACTTCTCTTTTTCGATTTGAATTTACCCTATAGAACCTTTTTGAACTTCTCTATAAGAATGGGCACGATTTTCTGGCAATCCCCCACTATACCATAATCAGCAAAGTTGAATATGGGAGCATGGGGGTCTTTGTTTATGGCTATAACAACTTCAGCATTCTCCATGCCCACCGTGTGCTGCACTGCTCCAGATATGCCGCATGCAATGTAGAGTTTGGGTGCAATGGTTTTGCCGCTCTGGCCAATCTGCCGGTCTTCTGAAATCCACCCTTCATTAACCGGGGGCCTGGTAGCCCCTACCATTCCTCCCAGCACTTCTGCCAGTTCATAAAGCTTATCAAAGTTCTCTTTGGTCTGCATTCCCCTGCCTCCAGCAACAACCACTTCGGCATCTTCGATCCTTTCTGCTGCGGTTTTATCCTTCAACCTTTCTGCAACAGCCGTTAGAATATTTAGGGGGTTTATTTCAACCTTCTCGGTTATCTTCTCACCTTTTCTGGTAAGATCCTTTTCAGGAGTTTTTAACACTTTTGGCCTGACAGTGGCCATCTGGGGCCGGTGATAGGGACACATGATCTCAACCATGATGTTGCCACCAAAAGATGGTTTGGTTTGGACAAGCACTCCATCATTATCTATTTCAAGATCAATGCAGTCCGCCGAAAGCCCCGTTTTGAGTCTGGTTGCCAGTCTTGGAGCCAGATCCCTTCCTATTGTGGTTGCTCCAAAGAGGAGTATAGAAGGTTTGTGTTTTGTAATGATTTGAGTTAGGGCATCGGTGTAGGCATTGGTTTGATATGCTGCCAGCTTATCGTCCTCTACAATCACTACGGTATCGGCACCGTAGTAAATCAACTCATCTGCCAGGTTTTCTACATCTTTTCCCAGGAGCAAAGCTGTTACCTTTTCATCTTTTATATCTGCCAGTTCTCTTCCTTTACCAACCAGTTCAAGAACTACTTCCTGAATCCTGCCATCCCTCTGTTCTGCAAACACCCATATGCCTTTGTATAAGTCCTTGTTCTGCATCACTTGCAACCCTCATCCCTAAATAACTTTCTCCGATTTTAGCTTAGCTATGAGCTTCTCACACATTTCCTCGGGTTCTCCCTTGAACATTTCTGCTTTGCCTTTGGGTTCGGGTGTAAACAACCTTCCTACTACTGTGGGGGAACCTGCCTGACCAACCTGTTCTTTAGAAACTCCCAGGTCCTGAGTACTCCAGAGGGTAATATGTTTCCTGGCTGCTTTCATGATGTTTATGGGTTTGGGGTATCTGGGTTCATTTAATTTTTCTGTAACTGTCAGCAGAACAGGGAAGTCTGCCTCAACAATCTCATAACCATCCTCGATTTTTCTGTTTGCTCTAACCCTGTTATCCATAACTTCCAGCTTCTCAACAAAAGTTATCTGAGCAATCCCCAATCGTTCTGCCAGACCCGGTCCAACCTGGCCTGTATCGGCATCAATAGCTTCTTTGCCACAGAAAATGATATCAAAGTCATCTCCCAGCTTTTTTACGGCATGAGCCAGCACATAAGTGGTTGCAAGGGTATCTGCTCCAGCAAAGGCTCTATCAGTCAGCAGCACAGCTTCATCAGCACACATAGCAAGGGCCTCTCTCAGGACTTCCTCAGTCTGGGGAGGACCCATGCTTATAACCGTTATTTTGCCGCCGTGCTTTTCCTTTATTCTTATTGCTTCTTCCAGAGCGTTCTTATCATAAGGATTCATTACACAGGGAATACCTTCTCTATCCAGGTTGTTTGTTTTAGGGTTTATTTTTATTTCCAGGGTATTGGGTACCTGTTTGATACATACAAGAATATTCAATTTGGATCTACCTCCCTATCTGAGCACACTTCCGCCAATCACCATTCTGAGTATTTCGGAAGTTCCTTCACCGATTTCCAGTATCTTGGCATCTCTCAATAATCTTTCAACAGGGTATTCTCTGCTGTAACCGTATCCGCCAAAAATCTGTATAGCATTCTTGGTGGTCTTCATTGCAATTTCAGATGCAAAGAGTTTTGCCATTGCAGCATCCACTGTAAACCTTTCACCATTGTCCCTCTTAAAAGCCGCCTGATACACCAGATTTCTTGCCGCTTGAATTTCCATTGCCATGTCCGCAATCATGAACTGAACGGCCTGGAATTTCGCTATGGGTTTTCCAAAGGCTACTCTTTCTTTTGCATACTTAATGGCTTCCTCCATGGCGTGCTGCGCTATGCCAACTCCCATTGCTCCAATGCCGAATCTTCCTGAATCCAGGGCAACCATGGCTATCTTAAAACCCTGGCCTTCTTTACCCAAAAGGTTTTCCCTGGGAATCCTGCAGTTATCAAAAATCAGTTCTCCTGTATCTGAGCCTCTAATACCCATTTTATCCTCTTTATCTCCAACGATAAATCCAGGTGTTCCTTTTTCAACGATGAACACGCTTATACCCTTTGGACCTGCTTTAGGATCTGTCTTAGCCGCTACCAGCACAATATCAGCCACACTGAAGTTGGTAATCCATGTTTTTTGTCCGTTCAGTATATACTCATCACCATCAAGGGTGGCTGTTGTCTGAATACCCGCTGCATCCGAGCCTGCAACAGGTTCTGTTAGCGCAAATGCCCCCAGCTTTTTACCTGCAACCAGATCAGGTAAATATTTCTTCTTCTGTTCTTCTGTTCCAAACTGCAAAATTGGATGGGCGCACAGCATATGAGCATTCAGAGTTATCGATACGCTTCCACTACCTCTGGCAAGTTCCTCAAGGGTTATTGCTTCACACACGGCATCAGCTCCAGCACCTCCATATTCCTCAGGGAAGGAGATGCCGAAAAGGCCGGTTTCAGACATTTTCTTGATGATTTCCCAGGGGAATTCCCCCTTCCTGTCTATCTCTGCATCATATGGAGCTACTTCTTTTTCCGTAAAATCTCTTACCATTTTTTTAATCATTTCCTGTTCGGTGGTAAGTTTAAAATTCATTTTTCACACCTCCAGGTTTAGTTTTCGTAGCGTCAGATAAGAC
>DFNM01000016.1 GCA_002376045.1 Firmicutes bacterium UBA3567 | reverse complement strand
CATACCTGATCCGCTGGCGATAGAAGGTGGGTCGACCCATAAGTATCACTCCCCCCAGCATTGCTTTTACCAAAGAAATACTGCAAAGGCAACCGGTTATCCTGCTTTGGAGAAAATTTTAGAGTAAAGGGAGTTCTTTCTATCCGGGAATATATGGATAACTCTGCGTTTTGTCTACATATCCTAAGCCACGCCAGCAATTCACCTCCTGATTTCTCGGGGGACTTCCGCCGCGATCCCCCAGCGGAAACTAAGTCCTTTTCGTATACCGTCTAGAACCCTAAAACCTTAACCGCCCGTAAAATGTATTAGCGGTTGTTGAAAACAAAAACCCATGTTAAAAGGGTTCTGTTGTCGTGCCTAAAAAAAAGGGATCTGCGCTGCCTAGCTCTGCATCAAGATGTATATAGTGGCAAAAACATTCAATAGAATAAATATTTTGGAATAACAGTTAAAATATGGAACAAAGAAGTTCGTAGGGAACTATTTATTTTTTTCGTGCTTCACCTCTGTGTAAGATTATAGTTGCTTGACCGTATTACATTTATTGGTATACTGTTTAAACTGTTTGTTGACTTAGCACTAGGCATAAGATGCTAACGAAATTGCCGTATATACTGCTATTGGAATGTGTTTTAGTGGTTACTTAAGCACTCATGTTACTATGATGGATGCCCTTGGTTGTAGAGATTTAGCTACCAAGGCAATACTATCTCATACAATTGGATGCATTTGTGTAGGCGCTGCCGCTCATTGGTTTTTCGTTTTACTCTCATCATTATTTAATTTAAGTACACTCAGGCTGTTGACAAAGCAGGTCAGCAGCCTTTTTGTTTGGGCCCTGCATGGTCGTTGTCTATAAGGTGCAAGTCCTGAACGGCGAAGGCAGCAGCCGTTAGCTTAAGGCAAGGGTGTCTGCGGTGACGCAAAATCTGAAGGAAGCTCGGCAAATCTCCGGCCCAACGAACAGGAACCCCATGGGAGGCTAGAGGTAATTGGATGAGCTTGCATAACAAAGCGAAGTCTCTACTGCCTAAGGCTACTATTAGTAGATGAAACGGATAGATGGAGGAAAAGGGAGCGGTCTCGGTAGTGTCAATATATAATTTAGAAAGCAAAGTTCGTAAATTCTTTTAACAAAAGCGTTATATTCTACATATAATGTTAATAGAATATTTTTTACCTTTTAGGGGTGCTCCAACTTATGGATAACAGGAATAGGAGTTCAGTTCTAGATTACAAAAGAGTACTGGCTATGCTGGAAAGAGGCCAAATTACTACAGCAGAGGCCTTTGTTTTATTTAGAGAACTGGAAGAAGAACAGGTTCTTCTTAGGTTAGAAAAAAATGAAGAAAAGTTAATGAGCCTGGATGAAATAACGAGAGAATTGGATTCTTTAATTGGATTAGACAAGGCAAAGAAGCTGGTTAAGGAGATCAAAGCTTTTGTTGAAATACAGAAGAAACGGGAAGAAGAAAAGTTAAATACTGAACCAATCGTTTTACATATGATTTTCAGGGGAAACCCAGGTACAGGCAAAACCACTGTAGCAAGAATTCTGGGAAAGATTTTTAAAGAAATGGGTATATTGGAGAAAGGGCATCTCATAGAAGTGGAGAGAGCAGATCTTGTAGGAGAATTTATAGGTCATACTGCTCAAAAAACAAGAGATCAAATAAGAAAAGCCTTAGGTGGAATTCTCTTTATAGATGAAGCATATTCATTAGCAAGAGGAGGAGAAAAAGATTTTGGAAAGGAAGCAATAGATACATTGGTAAAAGCCATGGAAGATTATAAGGACAATTTGATTCTCATCCTGGCGGGGTATCAAAAAGAAATGGAGGAATTTTTGAATACAAATCCGGGTTTAAGGTCGAGATTTCCTATTCAAATAGATTTTGAGGATTATTCAATAGATGAATTAATAAAAATATCCAAACTAATGTTGGAAAAAAGAGAATACAAACTATCTAAAGGTGCTGAAAAAAAGCTGAGAAAAATTTTAGAACAAAAACGTTTTAAAAATCAAGATAAAGTGGGTAATGCCAGACTAGTTAGAAATTTAATAGAAAAGGCTATTAGAATGCAGGCTGTTAGATTGGTTAACAAAAAAAACGTTTCCCGACAGGATTTAATATACATTCAGGATGGGGATTTGGTGGGGGTGGATGAAATTTGACAAGATGTATTATAATTGGAAAAACAAATGTAGGTAAAACATTATTCACTATAAATTTTGCAGAATTTCTAGGATTAAAGAAAATAAATGTAGTTTTAGAATATCACGACGGCAGTCAGCACTCAAGGAGTTATACAATAAGAGAAGCACGAACATACTTAACTGATCCATTACCTCATAAAACCCTTTGTTTACAGATTGTTACTGTAAATATACCTAAAGGAAAAGGCAAGAAAAAAATAAAATTGATTGATACCAGTGGATTGATTAACGGTATACACCCTGATGAGAATATCAGGAAAGCTATATCCCAAACTCTAGCTAATGTAAGAACAGCGGATTTAATTTTACATATTGTAGATGCTGCAGTCATACCAAAGAATGGAATTGTTGAAACTCTTGGAGAAATAGATTATCAAATAGCTCAATTTGGCCAGATGAAATATGGGTATGCGCTTTTAGCTAATAAAATGGATTTGCCGGAGGCTGAGAGGGGATTAGACAAATTAAGGGAGGAGTTTAAAGGAATATACATTATTCCTGTGTCGGCATTGCATAAACAAGGGTTTAATGAGGTGAAAAAATTTGTTTCAAGAAATATATGATGCATTATCTCGCATTGATCTTAAGTGTTGGATTTCCATTTATCTGATAGGATTTGCTGTAAAATGTTTAGATGACATAATAGATGATGAAATAGATTTTAACGTTACAAAAAAAATAATACCATATATTATTTTGATTTCCGTTATTGCTGTTTTTATTAACAGTGAGATGGCTTTTAGCTTGTTTCTAGCAAGTTATTGCATAGGGATGTTTACAGAACCATATATAAAATTACCTACAGGAATTTATTCATACCAGGAAACTATTTTAATAATTCTGTTATTGGGATACCTGGGTGGGATAAAAATAGGCCTTTGGGCATTGAGTATTATAATGGTCTTACATCTCGCGGATGATTTGATAGATTACAAGCGGGATAAAAAATTAAGTAGAAAAAATCTAGTAATCACTTATGGAAAGGTAGAAATAATAACAGTTTTATTGATTTTTCTAATAATTGCGTTAATGATTGATTATCAAAAGGTATTTATAGTATTAATATTAGCCCCTCTTGTAGAAAAAAATTATGTTTATGTATTAAGGAGGATTAACGATTGATCTATAGGCTGTGTATAATAGGAATTTTGATTATTTTTTTGACTGGTTATGCTATTGGTAGAAGAATAGGTATGAAAGAAGGTTTCAAACGGGGAATCGCTTATGCACCACTAGAGTTTAAAAGAAAATATTTTAAAAAAAATGTTTGTCCGATATGTAGTAAAAATAAATTTGAAAAAACCAATACAAATTTAAAAAATTGCTAAAACTGAAACCCCAACTAGATAATCAAAGTTTTCTAAAAACGCCGATAACCTTCCCCAGAATTGTAACAGACTTTACGTATATGGGATCATAAATTGAATTTTCTGGCTGTAAGCGTATATATTCTTCCTCCTTATAAAATCTTTTTATTGTTGCTTCATCTTCTATTAACGCTACAACAATGTCTCTGTTTTGTGCGCTGTTTTGTTTTTTTACCAATACATAATCATTTTCAAATATACCAGCTTCAATCATGCTGTCTCCTCTAACAGAAAGCATAAAAACATCTTCATGTTCAACCAGTTCTAGAGGAAGGGGGAAAATAGTTTCAATATTTTCAACAGCAAGAATTGGCTTCCCGGCAGTCACCTTACCCACTACAGGAACGTTTACTATTTCACAGGTGTTAAAGAAATTATTATTAATAACTTCTATAGCTCTTGGCTTAGAAGGATTTCTTTTAATATAACCCTTTTTTTCTAGAGAATTAAGATGGCTGTGAACAGTAGATGTAGAATTTAATCCAACAGCTTTACATATTTCCCTTACAGAAGGAGGATATCCTTTTGTTTTAAGGCTGGTTTTTATATAATTCAAAATCTGGAGCTGGCGATTTGAAAGATCTTCATACATAACTCATACACCTCAACTTTCACGATTGATTATAACATAATTAATTCTAAAAATCAAACATAAGTTTGGTTTATCCTTGACATCGAACACAAGTTCTATTATACTAAAAATAGAGCAAATGAAAAAAGGAGAATGAAGGAAATGAAGAAAATATTGGTTATTATTAGTATTGTTATGTTGATATTAATAATATACTCAAACATTTATACATATGCAGATGAAACCACTAAGGTAAATTATAAAACAATTATTGTAAAAGAAGGAGATACCTTGTGGGATATAGCAAAGTGTTTTAATAACAAAAATAAAGATGTAAGAAAAGTTGTGTACATTATTAAAAAGTTTAATGGTTTAAATAATGCGGTTATATATCCGGGACAGGAATTAAAAATTCCAGTGGAGTGATCTGGTGGTAAAAACTTTGAGGATGACCTGGTTGTGTCTACCCAAGAAGGGTTTTTAGCTTTTTTTGCAAGTGTAGGATTAAAGGTGTTTCTAGCTACTGCTGCATCAACCAACTTGTATGGCTTTTAGGAAATAATTAAAACCGTTGCTGAAAGGATTCAGGGCAAGTGTTTTTTTGGCTTGATGGGTGCCAAAACTGCTAAACAACTGCTAAAAAAAGTGTAGATACTCATCTCTCGCATTAAAGAAAATTCTATCGTGAAAAATGGGCAACGCATATTTCTAGGATTATCCATGAAGCAAAGGTACACCTACAGCAAGCAATTTTACACCCATCTATCAAATGGAATACAGGTGGACGAATTTTTCTTAAACTCGTTATAATCTACCAAAATTCCCTTTTAAACTTTTGCGTTTGAAACATTTATTCAACAAAGGACATGTGCATACCTTCTTTTTATGGAAACCTTTTTGGATTTTTCTTAATGCGGAAGACGAGTAGATACCATTATATAAGATACAGCACTACATGCTTTGGCCCTATAAAAGCATTTGAAGTTTAATGTTTTTAAACTTAGCTCTGATTTTCTTAACTTTTGATTAGTGGGCTTCTCATAAAATTGTGATGGAAGGAGAGGTTACTAGCTTGTAGCGCGGCAAGGTTGCCAGTTTTTAGAAATGATTGCAAGTTGCATAAAAAAGGGGGGATAGGGAAAGTATTTTCCTAGCATGACTTTACTAAAAGTTTGACAAAAAACCCCCTCATCCCTTGCATATAAAGGGTTTCATGGACAATGATATGTATATACTAAAAGTCATTATTGAGGTTTACCGTTAACCCTTTTAGATTCAATAATCTACCAAAATCTACTAAAAATTTTTATCTAACAAACTTTTATTCGACCTGGTAAAACGAAGGTTTAATACCGATACAAGTCTGCTGGTAGTAATAGATGGTTTAAAAGTACCATGCGGAGCAATGAAAGATGTTTTTGGAACTCAACAACCACCTGTTTTAGCAGGTGGGTTCATTTCGGTGGCCCGGCATGGGCGGTAGCTTG
>DFNM01000254.1 GCA_002376045.1 Firmicutes bacterium UBA3567 | reverse complement strand
GATTTTTGTCACAGCCTAAAGAAATAACCTTAATTTTGTACTCCAATGGAACATTACCTCCTATTACTACTGCTGCTTTATAAATACAAAGTTTCTTGTATTACCTTCTGGTACACCCAAATGTTTTCCATTCACAGTTATGTCAACAACCAATGGATTCCCGATCCTTATCCATATTTTACTCTTACCACTAACTGCTTTACTCTCACCTTCTATCAGTGTACCTTCATAAAAATCTTCACCATCCACTATTACTTTAATCCAGCATCTACTTGATATAACCCTTAGCTCTAAAGCTATTTGCGGTGCTTTAACCATATACTTTGTCTCAAGCTTATCATCTTTAATTAATGTAACAACATCTTCCCTTTCATCTGGTATACTAACTTCTGGTGCCATGGAGTTTCCTTTCTGAATATTTTCTTTATTATTAGCACCCTGCTGAAGCTCCAAACCAATACTTTCTGTCTGATTGTTGTTGGCATCAGTTTTTAACTGTCCACTTTCTTCAGTGGGTGATAAAAGAATTTGCTTCACAACAAAAAAGGAAAACATCAGCAAAATTATTATAATTACAGGCTTATAGCTTACTCTGGAAAATCTAGAGCTCCCTTCATAATCATATGTTTGCTTTTGTTCCTGTTTTTCTTCCACCCTTTCTTTATTTTCCATATTTCCCTTTATCTCTTTGTATCTTTTCAAAATTCCATCCGTATTCAATCCAATTGCTTTAGCATAACTCTTTACAAACCCCTCCCGGTATACCTCTCCTGTAGGAAGCCTGCTAAACTCCCCTTCTTCTATGGCTTTCAGATACTCGGTTTTTATTTTTGTCTCCTGACTAAGGGTATCCAGTGATATTCTTTTTTTCTCCCGTTCCTTTCTGAGCTTTTCACCCAGCTCTTTAAAATCTTCCATAAAATCTTCCATCCAACCACTCCTCAATTCCAGAAAATTTTATCAAAATTTTCTTTAAGATAGTTTTTCACCGCACTAACTCCCTTCTGTAAATTTGAAGCATCGATCTCTATATCAAACTTGTAGCTCTTGCTTGAATGTCTGTACCTCGGGTCATAATAGTCCTTTAACAATACCTCTATTACCTGCTCAAACTCCCCTTTTTCTAACAGCGCTGCTAGATTTTTATATTTTTGGGCTCCCAACCTGTTTCTTATCTCCATTAAGCCCTTTTTTACTTCTTCTATATCAAAGTCAGCGTTTTTCTTTACATATTCCTCAACAACTCTTTTAACTCTTATATCCAAAGGAGCTGTAAGCATCATATGAACACCCTTTCTCATCTCTTTAACAAATTTTTTGGGAATGATTTTGTTGCCTATCCGCGAACTCTCAGATTCAACTAATGCATAGGGTCTTTGAATACTTAAAATTTTATTCATTAAAAAGGCTTCAAACATTTTTTGCGAAGTCTCCTGGCTGATTCCTATTCCTCCAAAAACCGATCCCCTATGCCCCGCCATATCCTCAAGATCTATCACCGGATATCCTTGTTCTTCTAAAATCTTTAATACTTTGGTTTTCCCTACACCAGTCATTCCATGAATCACAACCAGCTTAAAATTCAAAGACAGGTTCTCAAAAAAATTAACGACATGCTTTCTGTATGATTTATAGCCCCCTATTATATAATGCACATTGGGTAATTTCATCAGATCAAGAATAGTAGTTACAGCCCTGCTCCGCATTCCTCCACGCCAGCAGAATACAGCGATGTTTTGATATTTCTCCGAATAAGATTTAAAAGCTCTATAAATATCTACAAGCTTCGAAGAGGCGATTTCCAATCCCTTTTCCATGGCACACTGCTTGTTGATATTATGGTATATCCTACCAATAAGTTCCCTTTCCGTGTTGTCGAAAATAGGAATATTTACAGCTCCTGGAATGGTGGCTTCATTATATTCTTTTGGTGAACGAACATCAATAAAAACACAGTCTCTAAATTTTAACGCTTCCTCGATATGTATACGCTTCAGCATACATCTCCCCTCAAATTTCCGGTGCTTTTGTCTTTTATTCTTTTTAATGGCTATACTTTTTAATCAGCAACCTTTATCTATATTGAGGCTGGACTTAATCAACGTCTCCGGCACTCAACTTAATGTGTGTCTTATACTCCTGTATAACACTACTCGATTCTTAAATTTAACTCAACAAAATAAACACCAAATTGAGTGCCGGAGACCGGATTCAATGTGGCCTCCTGCCGGTGAATCCTTTCGAGGGCGTCCTGTCCCCTTATTCCGATTTTGCTCCTTACCTTCAGCGGGTTCCATTTACCAAAAACCTATAATGCTCCTATCTTTTGATAATGAATAATGCTGAATTAACAGGATAATCATATTCTTTTTTTGCTTTGCGAAATATATGCTTTTAAATCTCAAGATTCCGGGAACTCCTGTAGCTTTTTCGTAGTATTCTCACCATTCCCCTTTTTTATAATTCTCTCTAATTCCTCCTTGTTTAATAATACTTCTCTGGGCTTTGTTCCTTCATAGCCGCCAATAAATCCTTTCGCTTCCATCTCATCGATAATTCTTGCAGCCCTTGTATATCCGATATGAAGTCTTCTCTGGAGAAGGGATATAGATGCCTGTCCATAATCAATAATAAGCTTCAGAGCATCATAAAACAGTTCATCTGTTTCCTCAACTTTTTTTGCTGTTTCTTTTTGAGAAACTCGAGTTATCTCCTCTTTGTAAACAGGTTCACCCTGTCTTTTTACAAAGTCAACCAGCTTCTCTACTTCTCTCTCTGAAATAAAACACCCCTGGAGCCTTTGTGGCTTAACAGTGCCTACAGAGTAAAATAACATATCCCCCCTACCCAAAAGCTTTTCAGCCCCACTCATATCTAAAATTGTTCTAGAATCGGTCTGTGAAGAGACAGCAAAGGAAATCCTTGAGGGAATGTTGGCCTTAATAACTCCGGTTATTACATCGACTGAAGGCCGTTGTGTAGCTACCACAAGGTGAATTCCCGCTGCTCTGGCTTTTTGAGCAAGTCGGCAAATGGAGTCCTCTACCTCGGTGGGTGCAATCATCATTAAATCAGCCAATTCATCTATTATCACAACCATTTCCGGTATTTTGGAAGCTTTATCCATTTTTTTATTGTACCGCTTTATATCTCTTGCACCATTTTTAGCAAAAGTCCTGTACCTTCTCTCCATTTCCCTTACAACCCAGTTTAAAGCTGAGGAAGCTTTTTCAGGATCAGTTACCACCGGTGTAATTAGATGCGGAATTCCATTAAAGGTTGTTAGTTCTACTACTTTCGGATCTATGAGCAAAAGCTTTACATCATTGGGAGTAGCTTTAAACAAAATGCTGGCGATTATAGCATTTATACAAACACTTTTACCTGAACCAGTTGCCCCTGCCACTAGAAGATGAGGCATTTCTGCAAGGTCTGCAACCACAGGACTTCCCGCTATATCTTTTCCCAGGGCTATGGTTAGTTTTGATTTCGATTCCTTAAAATTTCTGCTCTCAATAACTTCTTTTAGGGTAACGATGGAAATATCTTTATTGGGAACCTCAATCCCAACAGCCGCTTTTCCTGGTATTGGCGCTTCTATCCTTACATCAGATGCAGCCAGGCTCAAGGCAATATCATCAGCCAAAGTAATAATTCTGCTCACTTTTATACCAGGAGCGGGTTGAACCTCATATCGCGTTACGGCAGGTCCACAGCTCACCTGACTGACCTTTGCTTTTACCCCGAAACTCTCCAGGGTTTTTTCTAGTAATTTGGCATTTTTTAGAATGTCTTCATCTTTATAGGTAGTTTTTTTGTAGCCATTCTTCAATAGCGATTTGGGAGGCAATTTGTATTTGTCATCATCGATTTGTTCTATCATTAACTGCTCTTCTATCTGTATCTCTTCATCCTTTTCAGCATACACACCCCTGGCCTTTTGGGGTTTTCTATCTGCTGATGTATGTTCCTTATCTGTAATGGATTCTTCTGACCGGGCTTCAACATCATAGTTTTTATTAATTATTATCTCCCCTTTATCTTCTATCCTATCATTATTATTATAACGGTTCACCATACCAAAAAGGGATACAAAAAAATCTTTTATCCATTTAAAAACCTTTACTATCGAAATATTGGTGGTTAAAATAAATCCTATAATACCGCTACAGCAAAGAACTATATATGCTCCGGTTTTTCCGAAAAGCTGTAGCAAAGCATAAGAGAACAGATAACCTATCACTCCCCCGCCACTGTTTTCCTGTCCGTAATCAATGCTGCTTTCGATGCCTTTGAGCAGGGGTTGTTCAGGAATTTGCACTCCGTATGCGTTTATATGAAGCAAAGTTGAAAAAATTATAAACAATATAATAATACCCCAAATCCTGTTTATAGCAATGTGCCTATCCCTATTGAAAATCATGATAATACCGAACACCATAGTAACAAAAGGTATGAAAACTGCACTACTCCCGGTAAACCCTTTCATGATCCTATCCAAAAAACGTCCAACACTTCCAGTAGTATTGGTGTAAAGCCCGAAGAAACAAAAAATTGAAAGAGATATCAGGATAACACCTAAAATATCTGTTTTAATGTTGTAATTTTCCGTTTGAGTGGAGGGTTTTTGATTTTCCAATTCAAGATCACCTCATTGCTATACTTCTACACATATAATAAAAGTCCTTTAAATAGAAAAAGATACAAGAATTTCTCCTGTACCTTAATCCAAAATCTTCATTAAAATTATAGTTATACCCAAAAGCCAGCAATAATAGGAAAACAAATAAAACTTCCCTTGCTTTAAAATCTTTGTCAGCACTTTAATAACAACATACCCTGAAACCGCCGCAGTCAAAACTCCTGCTATAAGAACCATGGGTTTAATGTCAATTTGAGTTATTTCTTTTAGCTTGAATACATTTGCTCCCAATACAGCGGGAACTGAAAGCAAAAAAGAATACTTAACAGCCTTTTCTCGTTTCAGTCCTCTGAACAAGCTTGCAAATATTGTTGAACCTGCCCTTGATATACCCGGAGCTATTGCCAGCCCTTGAAAACTGCCGATTACAATAGCATCAAACAAGCTCATATTCTCAAAGTTTTTATGCAGGTTCACAAATCTTCTACTTAACATCAACATAAAACCAGTTATTATCAACATTAAACCCACAAAATGAGTTGAGCTGAACATTTTTTCAAAGTAATCTTCAAAAACGAAACCGATGAAGGCGGTTGGAATACTTCCTGCTACAATATACAATATTAAACTTTCATATTCAGTTAGTTGAGTTCCATTGAATCTTGCCTTAAGCATTTTATTAAACAATCCAAAAGCTTCCTTGAACATTTCACTAATATCACTGTAATAAACTAAAAAAATAGATACAAGGGTACCGAAGTGCAGCACCACCTCAAAAAACACACCCTGGGTTTCTATTCCCATTAAATCCTGTAAAATCACCAGGTGGCCTGAACTGCTGATGGGGAGAAACTCGGTTATTCCCTGAATGATTCCTAGTAGGATGCTATCTGTAATACTCATACCCTGCCTCCTTATTTTTTGAAAATATTTTTGTTTTCAGGTATTAATACATACAACATTTTAACAAACCCATTAACAAAGGGCAAGAACAATAAACCATTGATAACATTAAAAAGAGTGTGGGCTAAAGCCACTTTTTTGACAACACCGCTTTGAGGCAATATATAATTTATTGTATAAATAAATTTATCGAAAAACAACAAAAAGATTAAAACTCCTACAGCATTAAATATAAAATGAGCCAAAGCAATTCTTTTGCCATTTTTTTTTCCTTGTATGCTTGCGATAAAAGCTGTAGTGCACGTTCCTATATTTAAACCGAACATTATCAAAATCGAGATGTTAAAATCTACCAAATTGTTTTTTATCATAGAAATGAGAAAACCCATTCCGGCACTGCTGCTTTGAAATATCGCTGTAAACAATATCCCACTTATCAAAGCCAGCTTTGGTGCCTGAGACAGCTTGACAAAGAAATTAAAAAAAGCAGGATTGTTTCTCAGCATCCATAAGTGTTCATGTAAAACATTAATCCCCAGAAAGGCTATACCAAACCCCATAAAACAATCTCCCAGGCTTCTTTTGCCCAGCAAATTTATAAGAAAACCAAAAAATATTGAAGGTAAAACCAACTCCTTTAGGTTCATTTTCAACAAATGCGTTGTTACTGTCGTACCAATGTTTGTTCCGAGAATTATGCCGACTCCCTGTTCCAGAGAAATAAGGCCCCCATTGCTTAAAGCTATTACCATTACACTGGTTGCACTGCTGCTCTGAATAATCGATGTTACAAATATGCCACTTAAAAAACACAAAAACACATTTTTTCGTGAACCCAGCAGTTTATCGGTATTTTTTTTGAATGCATGTCTTAAGCCCTCACTTAAATTGTTTATGCCATATAGAAAAAGACACAAGCCTCCCAAAACATTCAATATAAACACATGCACTTCCACCTTTTTTGAATAAATTTACTAAATACTTATATGGGAACAGCTAAGTTTATACTAAAATCCAAAAAAAAATGCGTTTTTTCAAACGCATTTTATTTCAAAGGATATATAATTGCCCGGTTTGTAGTCATCATTCAAAAAATGTTGAGGATCTGAACTTATGACTCTTATGATCCTGGCAAGATTAAAATCGACTATCTCCACAATCATTTTGATACCATTTATTTCAATTTCTCTCAGTTGCAAATCATGTTCATCCTGTTCAAAAAAAATCAATTCTGGTGGTAATAATGTATAATGTACCATCAAAAAAATGCCTCCTAATTATGGTCACTACTTTTCATATGAATCAACTCATTTAACTTGCTTAAAGCCTTCCCCAATCCACCCACTTCATCTATCAATCCTTTTTCTACAGCATCCTCGCCCACCAGTACAGTTCCAATATCCCTGGCAAGTTTTCCTAGAGAAAACATCAGCTCACGAAAAGCCTGTTCCTCAATCTTTGAATGTTTGACTACAAACTTAATTACCCTATCCTGCATTTTATCAAGGTACTCGTATGTTTGAGGCACTCCAATAACCAAACCCGTTAATCGTATAGGATGTATTGTCATAGTCGCAGTTTCCGCTATAAAAGAATAATCTGTTGCCACTGCGATAGGCACCCCGATGCTGTGTCCTCCACCCAACACTAGAGAAACCGTGGGTTTATGCATGCTGTCTATCATTTCCGCTAACGCCAATCCAGCTTCCACATCACCCCCAACAGTATTTAGTACCACCAAAATTCCCTGCACTTTGGGATTTTGTTCCGCCGCAACAAGTTGAGGAATGAGGTGTTCATACTTTGTCGTTTTGTTCTGAGCCGGTAAAACCATATGACCCTCTATCTGACCAATTATTGTAATACAATGGATATTGCTTTCATATTTGGGCAGTTGAGTTTGTCCCAATTGTTTCAAAGTATCCAGCGCAGCAGCATCTTTTTGAGTCGTTGGTTTGGGCTTTCCCCGTTTTCTGGGGGTAATAGGCAAATGGAATGGAGTTCTTACCCTGAAATCCGATAAATTACTCAATCTGTTCATCTCCCCTTACAAACCATATATTGTTTACTACAAATTCTTGCTTTTAGTATTATTTTTACAGACCAAAAATATACTTTAAACTGAAGTAAAGAAGCAATTACTCAACGACCACCTGGTAAAGCAGGTGGTCATTGAGTCTTATCAGTTACTTACCGAATCCTAGTTTAAGACTTATTTTTCGCACCCTTAAAACCAAAAACATGTCAATTATATATAGAACCAATTACTGGAAACTAAAGAGTCCAGGCGACCTGATATAAATATTCATATCAAAACTGGTCAAAGAAACCACTCTAGATTGACGGGTATAATTATCAGGCAAATAACGAGTTACCTAAACAATCTCCACCGTAATAAAAATATATTCAAACAAAAAAAGACGGTTAAAACGCTTTTAACCGCCTATCTGTCTAAACCTCCATAATCAAGGGAAGTATCATGGGTCTTCTTCGAGTTTTACCATAAAGAAATTTCCCAAGAGTATCTCTAACCAGAGATTTTATGGTCGACCAATCAGTAATCCTCTTTTCTTGACATTTTTCTAAAACTTTCTCAACTCTTTTTGTTGCTTCTTCGATCAAGTCTTCGGATTCCCTTACATACACAAAACCTCTTGAAATTATGTCAGGTCCTGCGACAACTTCTGCAGTTTTTTTATCGATTGTTACCACAACAATCAATATACCATCTTGAGAAAGCAGTTTTCTATCTCTTAAAACTATATTGCCTACATCCCCTACTCCGAGACCATCAACTAATATTTTTCCGGAAGTCACCTCACCTCTTATTCGTGCTCCTTTATTAGAAAATTCGATGACTGTTCCGTTATCTACCACAAAAATGTTTTCTTTTTTTATTCCCACTTCTTCAGCCAGCTTGGCATGATGAATCAAATGTCTGTACTCTCCGTGAATGGGTATAAAGAATTGGGGTTTAACGAGATTTATCATAAGTTTTAATTCTTCCTGGCTGGCATGTCCGGAAACATGAACACCAGAAATTGATTCATAAATAACCTCGGCTCCCTGTCTAAAAAGCTGGTCAATGGTCCTGGCCACCAGCTTCTCATTTCCTGGAATAGGAGTCGCTGCTAACAAAACAGTATCACCTGGAACGATTTCAACCTTTCTGTGCTCTGATGTAGCCATTCTAGTCAAAGCAGACATAGGTTCTCCTTGGCTGCCCGTAGTAATTATGGCCACTTTTTTGAGAGGCAACTTGTTTATTTCATCAAGCTGCAGCAGCATATCATCAGGTATCTTTAAATACCCTAACTCAGAAGCAACATCAACCACATTAACCATGCTTTTACCTACCACTGCTACTTTCCTCTTGTGTTTCTGCGCACTGTCAAAAACCTGTTGAATACGGTGAACGTTTGAAGCAAAAGTGGCTACTATTATTCTACCTTTGGCAGTTCTGAATATCTCGTCAATGGTATCCCCAACTACTCTTTCGGACATCGTATACCCTTCTCTTTCCGAATTGGTGCTGTCTGCCAGCAATGCCAGCACACCTTTGTTACCAAGCTCTGCCAGCTTGTGTATATCAGTTATCTGCCCATCAACAGGGGTTTGGTCAAATTTGAAATCTCCAGTATGCACAATTATTCCAACAGGAGTATATATTCCCAGGCACACTGCATCCGGTATGCTGTGATTTACTCTTATGAAATCCACCCGGAAACATCCAATATTAATAGAGTCGGGTGGAACAATTATATTTAAATCAACATCATTACTCATATAATGCTCTTTCAGTTTGCCTTTTACCAGTCCGATGGTTAGTTTTGTACCATAAACCGGAACATTCAATTTTTTTAGTATATATGGTAGTGCACCTATATGGTCTTCATGACCATGTGTCAACACAATAGCTCTAACCCGTTCCCTGTTTTCAAGCAAGTAGGTTATATCCGGAATAACAACATCTATTCCAAGCATCTCTTCTTCAGGAAACATAAGGCCCGAATCTATTACCAATATGTCTTTGCCGTATTCTATCACGTACATATTCTTACCTATCTCCCCTAATCCACCCAGGGGGATAACCTTTAATTTTTGTTTCAAAATTACACCTCCGTATACTGGTCATCATCATGTTCTTGAATGACCAAACTATTTATACAGCATCAAATGAATTTTCGTCCTCAATTACGATAATCTCCCTATGAATTTTTTTTACACATCTCCAGGGAATCCGTATAAATCTGTTTGGTATAAAAAAGCTTAATATTCCCACCTGTGGGATTACTAAAAGGGAATCGATACAACCCAATTCATTTATTATCATATCCATTTCTCCCTTGGGAATTATCTTCTCTCCCTTTGTTATATTGATAATCTCCTTATTCATCAAACTGCTCCATCTCATTTCTAGCCCTCCTATTAAAGTTTATGAGGGGCTTATTTTTTTATTCCTTCGCCATCATAGAATAAAAATAATAACTATATACCGGTATGCCCGAACCCTCCACTGCCCCTTTCCGTTTTAGTTAAGCTATGCACCTCTACAACTTCGGCTTTGTACACTCTGTTTAAAACCAGTTGAGCTATCCGGTCTCCACGATGTATAACAAAATCCTGTTTCCCTAAATTTATTAAAATGACTTTTATTTCTCCTCGATAATCCTCATCAACGGTTCCAGGAGAATTTAAAACCGTTATACCCTTTTGGTAAGCAAGACCGCTTCTTGGTCTCACCTGGCCTTCAAACCCACTGGGTAAAGCAATCTGTAATCCTGTAGGTATCATTTTAAATTCGCCGGGTTTGATTACAACATCTCCTGTTACATTGGCATAAAGGTCCATACCAGAGGCACCTTTAGTCATATACCTGGGGAGAGGTAAATCCTCCGCGCCATCGATTTTTTTAACATAAACTTTCATCAAAAAATCACCCTTTTTCTACAAGTTTTTCCCTTTTCTTATTGAATTCGTGTTTTGCCTCTTCTTGTAAATCAAAATAAACTCTAGGAATGAAAGCTTTCGTGGCTATTCTCTTTACCGGAAGCTCTACTTCATCTCCAACTTCTACTCCATCAATATCAGTTAAATCAATAAAACAGTTCTGCATTGATATTTTCCCAATAATTTCGGCTTTTTTTCCGCGTACTCTCGCATATTTCTTGAATCCGGAATGTTTTATCAATTTAAGAAAGTTTTTAACAGTCAACTTTAAGAAGGATGAGAGGTTTATATTATTATGTTCAAATTCCAGTCCCAATCCCTCATAATAACCTACAGGCACTATTCCTATAACCGAATCGCGTTTTGCTTTATACTCACCATTGTACCCTATTCTGGTTCCCTTTTTGTATCTTTTTATGTGTATTATTTTTGACTTGAATTTCCAGGTGTTTTTTAATGATATCTTTTTATTAGATTTAACGGGACATTGTCCATAAATCAAATTGCCTATCCTGACCATATCCAGATGCATTTCAGAGAATCTTAATGTAGCAGCACTGTTGGCAATGTGTCTTATTATATTTCTCTGCCCCAGTTTGTTCTCAACAACATCCAATACCTCCTGAAATACCTTGAATTGCTTGTATGAATAAGAAGGATCAGAAGCCGCAGCCTTTGATAAATGGGTGAATATTCCTATAATTTCTATATGCTTATGATAATTTAATATGGCTGCAAGATATTCTTCTACCTGATTTGGATAAACACCAAATCTTCCAAATCCTGTATCAACTTTTACATGGACACCAACCCTTGTTTTGGTTTTTATGGCTTCTTTTTCCAGAGCTTGTACCAAATCTAGGGAAGAAACAGCTACATGTAAATCAAACTCAACAACATGATGAGCCTGTTCCGGCAGTGGCGGTGTTAAAACTAAAATAGGAGCATCTATGCCTTCTCGCCTAAGGGTAATACCTTCAAACAGGGTCGATACCCCCAGGTAATCAACTCCACACCCAACAGCCTTTTTTGCTATTGGAATAATACCGTGCCCGTAGCCTTCAGCTTTAACAACAGCCATTAACCTGACATTTTCTCCTATAATGTTCCTAACCTCTTCAATATTGTGCTTTACAGCTCTTAAATCAACTTCAACCCAGCAATAAGTCATTACGTCCATGGTGTTTTTCCTTTCGAAGTATTTTTTAAACCATATTAAAATTATAATTAATTTGATTTTCTTTTTCAAATAAAAAAAACAGAAATAATTAATTAATAACCTCTGTAACGGTTGTGATTTTAAATTCCTTTTCCCTCAATTTTTCGATTAATTCAGGAAGAGCTTCCGCAGTATCTTTTTTGGGATGCATCAAAATTATTGCACCGTTCTGTAATTTTTTCATTACTTTATTGATTATATAGTTTTTGCCCGGTTCTTTCCAATCTACGGTATCAATGGTCCACATTATAACTTTATACCCCAAATCTTCAACAGCATTAAGAGTCGTTTCATCAAATTCCCCATAAGGTGGTGCAAACAGTGTCGTTTTACAACCTGTAATTTTGTATATAGCTTCTTCTGCCTTTTTGATTTCCTTTATGTTTTCTTCTTTAGATAAACCTACGGGTTTACGATGGCTGTATCCATGGTTGCCAATCTCATGGCCATCTTCTTTTATAGCTTTTAAAAGTTTGGGAAAGCTTTCTGCCCATCTGCCTTCTACAAAAAATGTTATCTTTACATCCTTTTCTTTAAGGATTTTTAACAAATCTGGTAGTATTTCTTCCCCCCATGCTACATTGCATGCAAAAGCCACATGTTTCTCTTCAGGATTGCCCTGGTATATGGGCTCAATACTTCCCGAAGTTTGTAGAATTTCAATTGCATTGTTAAAATAAAGTATAGCTCCTAAAATTATTAAAAAAACTGTGAAAAACGATACTACTCTTGGTAATTTTAAGGTATAAAAAAACATTAATTATTCACCCTTCTTATCTTATGTTGCTAATATTTTTATTCACAAACTGCTTTATTTATGTATATAATATCCTTTTAAAAATGGTTCTTCTCCAAAACAGTTGTTAAAGGTTGAACTAATATTATCTAACAAACTTTA
>DFNM01000055.1 GCA_002376045.1 Firmicutes bacterium UBA3567 | reverse complement strand
GGCCAGCAGGGCTGTTCCCACTTTGTTACAGCAGCAAGGGAAGTTTTATAATTGCTAGTGTCAATCCCCAGAAGGATTCTCATTTTGTGTCTCACCCTTGCAGTTCTTCTTAAAATCTTCATTTATTTTGCCGAGAATACCGTTTACAAACTTTGCTGCTTCTATGCCACTGTATTTTTTTGTAATTTCAATGGCTTCATTTATAGTTGCATTTGGTGGTATATCATCTCGATAAAGTAATTCATATACAGAAAATCTCAATACGTTCAATTCAACATTTCCGAGTCTATCTATATTCCAGTCTATGCTGTATTTTTCTATAAGCTGGTCAATGTGGTTTGAGTTTTTTATCGTGTTTTCTACCAGGTCTTCAATAAAATTTCTTGAGTTTTCATCAATGTTTCTGGTATAAAGGAAATCGTCCATGACATATTGTTTGGATAAACCACCTACATTTATTTGAAACAGTATCTTTAGAACCATTTCTCGTGCTTTTCTTCTTTTCATTTAACCACCTCAATGTTTATAAAAACCTGGAGGCAGGATTTTATCCAGGAAATCAGCAATGTTCTCTTTATTGTCTATTTTCCGCCCTATATAATATCCAATTAATACACACAAAATCATAAACAGGGTTTTAAAAAAACCAAAAAAAATTATGGAAATCGCTATCAAGAAACCCAAAACACTGCCAAGTATTTTCCCCAGGTGTTTTTTAGTTATATCATAAACAAAATCCTTCCACATATACAACACTCCTCGTTTATGTTACTCTTGGTTTACCAGTTCCAGATATGTTTTCGATAAATATCTTTATTTCTTGTATATGTGTACCAAGGTTTTTTTCGATGTACAGTTTTATTTTTTCCTGTACAGCTTTAGCAGTGTCTGGTATATTTAAATCCGGTGCAACTTTCAGTTTTAGAGTTACACAAATCCCATCTTGAGTTTTTTTTATGTCAGCCTTTATACTTTTGATTCCAGAAACCTCTTTAGCTGCTTTTATTATACAATTCTCGATAGCTGTTAAAGAAATTTTCACCTGACCCAAAGAAGTTTCTGTAATTATAGCTCTTTCTAGATTGTCGCGCTTTATGCCGGAAAACAGAAACTTTATGCTGACAACGAGAAACACTAGGGTAATACTAATTGTTTCCCATCTGGTCAGATACTCTTCCATGTTTGTCCAAAAAAAATCCACATCTATAATTCTTAAGGAAACCAACAGGAAAAATGCGGAAATAACTGTTAAACAAAAAGAATATATTGTTAATATTATTCGATCTATTAAACTCATGAAATAAACCCCTTTCATTTAAATCAACCCCCCTGATGGCTTCAGGGGGAAGGTGTATAATTGTTTTTATTGCACTCTGGCCTCATCTTTTTTGGATTCGTTTTTAAAATTGACTCCCTGTACATGTATGTTTACTTCAACCACATTTAAACCTGTCATGTTTTCTATAGCTTTTTTTACGTTTTCCTGTACATTCCATGCGACTTCAGGGATTCTCACACCATAATCTACAATAATAAAAAGGTCCACTGCAGCTTCTCTTTCCCCGACTTCTACCTTGACTCCCTTTGAAAGGTTTTTTCTACCCAGTATTTCAGCTATGCCACCAGCTATTCCGCCGCTCATACCTGCAACTCCTTCAACTTCGGTGGCTGCCAAACCTGCTATAATTCCCACCACCTCATCAGCAATCTTTATATTTCCATACTCATTCATTTCTTTTTTTTCAACTACCACGATTTCACCTCCAAAAAGTTTCTAACTAACTTACATTATAACAAATGAACCATTTCATTACAATTATTCCCTTCATTTTCTTGAAATAATAACAATTTTATCCATGGAAATCCCTGTTCCCCTTGAGACAATATCACTGATTTGAGCAACTTCCGGTTCGGTTAACTTGCCTTTTTTAACAATAACGTTTACAGAACCATCCGTAAAAAATATAATCGCGTCTTCAAACCCCTTTGCCTGAATCAAGTTTTCCAGGAGCATTTCTTTTTCCATCAACTGAACTAGTTTTATCAGGTCCTGTTGAGCTTTTTCCCGTAAATGCTTTTCCGAATTGGGATTGTTTACGATTTCCCTTAACATTTCAATTTCCTGACTTCTAATTCGATCTCTTTCAAGTCTATAATTTACAAAAAAGTTTTGGTCGCTTTCTTCGTTTTCTTCAATAGAATGTTTAGGAAAGTTTTCTTCAATTTCAGGAATTGATACTGTTATCTCATGCTGTGTTTCTTGATTCCCACTTTCAGAGGTTCCTTTATCTAGAGTATTCTGGGAAAAATTGTTCAAAAAAACATATGAAACTCCCAGTACTAAAAGTAATAGAAGAATCCAGATGCTTTTTTTCTTTATTATAATAGCCATAAGTCCTTTGCCTCCTTAATTTTTTTTGGCCAATACCTGAATTTTATGATCAGGGACATCAAGAATTACCTTAATAGCCTTTATTAAATTCCTTTTAATCACTGGATTTTCTGCGCCATGGGCTACAACTATAACACCTTTTACTTCTGGTAATATTTCTTGCCTCAAAACTGGTTTTTCATCACTTTGTTTTCTAACAATAACAACTTGTTTGTCTTCAGTGGTCTCTGTTATATAACGTGTTCCCCCCTGATTGTCGTTTTCCTCAGTAACGGTTTTATTTGAATTCGTATTGAATATCGGTTCATAAATCCCATGGTGTTTTAATGTTATCATAACTTCTACATCTCCAACTCCCTTTATCTGAGACAAGATTTTTTCGAGCTTATCCTCAAGCATTTCATGGTATTGAGTACTTGAAAGATTTAACGCTTGCTCTTCCACGGGTTTAACCTGCTCCATTTTAACTTCTTCTCTACTCGTGGTCCCAAGAATAAAATGATTGGCTGCTAAAATTACTACCAAACCTGCTGTCAACAATATTAAATAATAGTAAAGGTTTCTGCCCCTAGATTTACCTGTTTTCTGGAGAAACTCATTGATCTGTTCAAAAACAGTCATGTTGTTTTAACCCTCCTCATTTTTCATGATGGAAATCCTTATGTTATTGGGAGGAATCTTGTATAAATCTGACAGTGTTTTTCTTATTTTTTCAGAAAGTCCATTGGTTATCATGGCTGTTTTTTTTACTGATGGTTTTTGATATTCTTTTTCCCTATCAGGAGAAATCTGAATATTAATCCTCTCTACCTGTTTTATGCTCGTTTTTTTTAATGGAGGGGTTTCCCTTATTTCCAGAATCAGTTCTATACTTCTGATAAGACCATATTTTTTGTCTTTTTCATCATCATAAACATCAACATTTACCCTTACATTATTAATTCCATTGTATGTTTCTACTATTTTTTTAATTTGGTTTTCCAGGTTAAGTTTGTAATTTTCAATGGCCATTCTTTCACTTTCTTGTTTTAGCAAGTTGCCTTTTGCAATTATCTCTTCCTTTTTGGGAAAGTTTTTAATATGGATTTCAGTGGCAAGATTGAAATTGTAATTAGCCAGTTTTAATAACGGTTGGAGTATCACAAGAATTACAAATAACCCCATTACCATTTTTACATATCTTTTCAAGTCTCCTCTCGGTATAAAAACTTCCAGAACAAGGCCCAACATCATTATTACTACTATGTTTTTTGTCCATATTTTCAAATACTCCAGCATAAACCTCACCTATCTCATCATTACAGTAATATTACCTGCACCGATTATAATTGTTACAGCGATAAAAAACATCATTGCAACAGAAGATACAGTCACAAAAAGCATTATCAAAGAATTCGCCAAACCATTTAGACTGTTTACTATTTTTTCATCCCCGATAGGTTGTATTAAGGCAGCAGCCAATTTGTAGATAAATATGACTGAAAGAATCTTCAAAACAGGGAAAGCACACATAATAAACACAATTATTACTCCTACAACACCTATAGCATTTTTTAATAACAAAGAACAGCTTATAACGGTATCTATTGCATCGGCAAAAATCCCTCCGACAATGGGTACAAAATTCTTGGTTGCAAATTTTGCAGTCCTGACAGAAACCCCATCAACTACCGCCGCTGCAGTTCCCTGGACAATCATAATACCCAAAAAAACGCTTAACAGAAAACCCAATATTGCAATACACAATTCTTTCAGCAAACCGGAAAACCGGGTTAGTTGGAAAGAATTTGTTATATTGTTAACTATTGCCATGATCGCAGAAAAAAATATAATAGGTATCAGTAAGTCTTTTATCAATGTACTGACCGCACTGACAGACATCAATACTACCGGATGAAAAACAGCAGAAGCCGTTACTCCTCCCAATGAAACAAGCAGTGTCAGCAACATGGGCAGCAGAGCTTGCATGAAACTAACCATATTGTTGATGGCTTCCTTGCCTATTTTGCTTGCAATAATGAAACTATTAATTCCTATACCTATAATTACAAGATAGCACACGCCGTAAGCCAGTTTACCAATAACATCTTTTTCGAAAGCAGTTTGAAGATTCTGCAGGATTGCTAGAATTACAGCTAAGATTATTAATTTTCCTAAAAGATTTGTGTTCGCAACAATCTCCTTAAATAAATACTTGATCAATCCACTAAACAGACCTCTGAGATCATATGTAAAACCTTCTTTTCTAAAAATGTTTATTAGATCTCTAAAGTCAATCTCTGGAATGTATTCCCCAGAAGTTTGATTTAATCTTTTTAAAAATTCTTCAATTTTTTGAGTTTCCAGGTTGTTTAACTGTTCTTCCAATGGATCGATGTCTCGAGCAAACGCTGAATTAAAGAATAACAGCAGAACCAAAAAAAATATAAACACTTTACCTTTCAACATTACCGCCCCTTTAAGGCATTATCTGTAAAACCAACTCTAGTATGGAAAAAACAATAGGAACAGCCAAAATCATAATCAACACCTTTCCGGCAAACTCTATCTTTGAAGCAATAGCATTTGAACCTGCATCTCTACAAACTTGGGCACCGAATTCTGCTATATAGGCTATACCAACAATTTTTAGCAGGGTTGTCAGGAAGAGCAAATCGATGTTCGCTTTCCGGGCAAGATTCTTTAGAACTGTCAAAACGGAATTTATTTTACCCAGCATGAATAAAAAGATAATTACTCCCACAACAACTGTTACCTGCAAAGCTATTTCCGGTTTTTCTTCTTTTAAAATAACAACCAAAACAGCAGCAATAAGCCCCAATCCTACAACCTGAAAAATTTCCATAATCTTTCACCCTTTTGTTTAATACAGTTGAAACATGGTCCTAACGCTTTCAAACAAACGGCTTATAAGCTGTATAACCACCAGAAGAACAACAACAACACCTACTAAAGTGGTCATCTGAGCCTGTTCATCTCGCCCAGATTGAATTAAAACTTTATCTATGATAGATATCAATATTCCCAGACCTGCAATTTTAAAAATCAGATCCACATCCATGCATGCAAAACTCCTTTCTCTCAGATTGTTAACAACACAAAGAGTATTCCCGCGAGGACACCCATATATCTCCATACTTTTTCATTTTTGTATTTTTCTGATTCTGCTTTTTTTTCCTGGTTCTTTAATTGGGCTATTGCAAGTTTTATGTGTTTTATCTGGTCAGAAGTTCCAGATGTGCCAATATATTTTCCCAGATTACTTAATATAGCCTTATCCTCAAGATTTAAAGAGGATTCACCATAGAAATCCATTAAGGATTTTTCCCATGCTTCTTCTGCCGTGTATCCCTGTTTTTTTTGAAGGTGTTCCTTTACATTTTTCAGGAATTTGGATATTTGGGGATCGGTTCTTTTAGAAATTCTATCCAACGCTTCACTCAAAGGAGTGGAAGCATAACCGATTTCTGTTTCTAACATGAGTAGAGCTGATTGAAGTTCCCGCAATTCTTTTGGCCTGTCTCTATAGGCACCTGCAATCAAAAAACCTATCATGGAAGCAGAAAAAATCACCACCATTGAACCTATAATTTTTATAAACAAATTGCACCACACCTCCTAAAACCCTCTATATAATATGCTGCCATCTATACCATTAATAATCTTTTCGATTGAACCCGGTCCCTTTTTGTTGCTGAGAAATACTATTCTTTCAAATACTCTTTGGGCTATAAGCTCATTAACTGCTGGCCTTCTCATGAGCTCTTCCATAGAAGCACCATGTACTGAAGTGATCAGTTTTGTTCCTGCGTTTATTGCTTCTCCAATGGAGCAAACATCTTCCCTGCGGCCGATTTCATCAACCACTATTACCTGAGGAGACATGGATCGAATCAACAAAATCATACCTAATGCTTTAGGGCATCCATCCAAAACATCGGTCCTGACTCCAACCCTTTTCTGGGGTTTTCCCATATAACAGCTTGCTATTTCAGAACGTTCATCTACAATCCCTACTTTTACACCTCTGAAACCCAATTTTTTACACCCATCACTCAACTGGCGTGCTATATCTCTGAGCATGGTTGTTTTTCCACATTGGGGTGGAGAAACAATAAGGGTGTTGTAAACTGTGTCCGGAGGCTTAATTATGTATTTTATAACAGTATTGCTGCAGCCTATAATTTCTCTAGCTATTCTAATGTTTAGAGAAGAAATGTTTTTAATAGTTTTTATTCTTCCATCTTGTATAACTGTTTTACCACACAGTCCTACTCTATGTCCCCCCTTTATCGTTATAAAGCCGTGTTTTATTTCTTCTTCAAAAGCGTACACCGAATTATCCGTTATTAGGTTAAGGGTTTTTATTATATCTTCTTTTTTCACCATGTATCCCAAATCCTTGCTCTGGACAGCTTGACCGTTTTTGTCTATAAAAAAATCCATATTACCTCCAACAATCATTAAGGGTTGATTTCTTTTAAGCCTGATTTCTTCTGTTATTTCCATCAATTCCGGGGATAAATTAATTATTATATTCCTTAGATTTATACTCATTACCGGGATAATGAATTTTTCTATGCTTCTTTTGTGAAGTAAGAATTCTGTTCTGGACTTTGCTTTTTTGATTACAAACATCCTTGTCCCCCCTCCTATAGTAAATTAATATTTACCAGTTAACGAGAATATGCGTAAAATTTTATAAAATAATATGGCTATCTCCTTTAATTAGCAACTTTTTATATATTAAGAAACATAGAAGCCGAATTTCTTTTTAAAAGGAGTTTCTACACCAAAATTAAAATTAATATTAGGTTGAGTGCCGGATAATATTCCTTTTGATTAAGGCCAGCTTCTCAAATGTGCCGTCTAATGTTTTTAAGATCAATAAATAATGCTGAATTGACAGGATAGCCATATAAAATCGAGTAGCTAGAAG
>DFNM01000038.1 GCA_002376045.1 Firmicutes bacterium UBA3567 | reverse complement strand
ACACTAACAGAGAGAGCTAATAGACCTTCCTTGGCAGATACAACAAGGTCTTGAAGAGATTCTACCACTTGCTTGGATAGTTGGATTTCACATAAATCAATACTGGTAAGTTTTTGATTTTTACTCTTTTTACCCATGTTCTTTTCGTGGTATAATGCCATTGGCGACTCCTCCTTTTATATTTGTTTCCCCAACCCTGTTATACCACAACAGGGTCAGGAGTCGCCACCTTAAATTCCACGAATTATGGGACATCCTCAAATATTATATCAACATGTTTTAAAAATATCAAAACTAAAACCTCTTATTCTCCCGCTTTACCAGGAAACTTTTGCACGTTTGAATGATCTCCCAGACCATTTCATCGGTAATTCAGTAAAAGTTAAAAGTACCACGTTTTTCTAAACGAGTAATACCTACTTCCTTGAGTACTTTTAGATGGTGAGAGGCTAATGGCTGTGAAATTCCAGCTTTTTTTGCAATTTTATTTACACTTTCACAGTCTTCGGACAAGGCTTCAACGATCCGCAACCGATTTTCATCAGCCAATACCTTAAAAATTTGCATAATATCCTTGTAGCTATACATCATATCACCTATTTCTTTTCTCTTTTTATTTTTCATAATAACATAAATGAGTATTTATATAAATATGGCTATCCCGTTAATTCAGCATTATTCATCAATCTTAAGAAAATCAAACGACACACTGAAGAGGCCGGACTTAATCGAAAGGAGCATTATAGGTTTTTGGTAAATGCAACCCGCCGAAGGGAAGGAGCAAAATCGGAATGAGGGGGCAGGACGCCCCCGAAAGGATTCACCGGCAGGAGGCCGCATTGAATCCGGTCCGATTTTGCCCTGAGCAAGGTGTAGTTGCATCCAAAAAGCTATACGCGACGTTGATTAAGTCCAGCCTTAATATATAAAAAGTTACTGATTAAAAGGTATAGCCATATATATAAATAACCGTTTATGCTATTATAGGAGATGAATTGGGGGTGAAGTTGCATGTCTTTAGAAAAAAATTTCGGATATGGAAGCAGTTGTTGAAGCCCTGCTGAAGAAGGTGTTGGTCAACACCAACAGGACAATACAGAGAATTGTCTAGTTTGCAGCGCAAAACTCGAATATCTTGAGACTGGGAAGGAATTCACATGCCTGGAATGCGGCGAAAAAGAAATCGGTTATGTTATTTGCCCGAATGGCCATTATGTCTGTGATAATTGCCACGGCGAAAAGCCTTTTAACACTATTTTGAACTTAATGCTTTCTGCTAAAGGAATTAATCCTTTACTTATCGCTGAAGAAATAATTAAAGAAGCTCCCCTCCCCATGTTGGGGTGTGAACATGCCTGGATTGCTGCGGGAGCACTCTTGGCTGCAATAAAAAATCATGGGGTAATTGGCGTTAAAACGGTCGATCTGTCTATTACGATGCCCAATTACGGGATTTAGTGGTAAAGAACTTAGTCATGCAGGCAACTTGGCAGGCAAAGGTCCTTGGTAGTTTTGGTCTTCCAGTAATCATATTTATTGATGAACCAGCCCTTTACGCTTACGGCCTGTCCACCCATATTACCTTAAAAAGAGAAGAGTTAATCAAAGATATCAATGCTTTGGTGGAAGCAGTACGGAAAGCCGGAGCTCTGACAGGGGTATATTCCTGTGCCCGCACCGACTGGTCCATTCTCCTGGAAAGTAAAACCGATGTTGTTAGCTTTGATGCTTATGAATATTTTGATAGCCTTACACTATATGGTATGGAAATAGAGAAGGTTCTTTTGCGGAATGGCTCACTGGCATGGGGGATTGTGCCCGCTTCAGAAAAAGCACTGGAACTTAAAGCAATTGATTTATTTAGAAAGTTAATTAATTCTTTGGTTGATAAGGGTATTGACCATAATTTATTGATAAACAATGCCTTGATCACCCCTAGTTGTGGTACAGGTACAACAAGTGTCGGGTAGCTGAGGAAGTAATAGATTGACTGCGAAAGTTTCTAGTTTCTTGAGGTCATAATTTCCTGCCTAAACGGGGGAACTGTTGCGTAGTTACTCTAAAGTGCAAATAAGCTGCCCTTGTTTTTGGTCACATTTGGTCACGGACTGTGCAGAAATGAGAGTATTGGGAGGAAATGTAAAAAAGTTGTCCTGGCCGGAAAGCCTTATTTTATAAGACTTTGCGAAATTGGCAGTATTAGAAAATACCGGGTAAAATATACAATCCAGAACTCGTAATACGCAGGTCGCGGGTTCGAATCCCCCCATCAGCTCCATATCTAACCCTTGTGTATCAAGAGTTATATCTTTTTGATAATGTTTAACTTTGAAATTATTAAATGTTATTATAATTTTAGGAATAATTTAGGAATTCTTATTTACTAACTAACAGGTACTTATTTTTAACAGGTTTATTACTTTAAGTAGGTTTAGTATGTCTATTTAATTCTGTGGAAGGTTAACAGGATTTTTTATATTTAAAATAGGCTAATATCTAAAACAGGAAGTAACAAACGAGCGATTCTGCGCGATGAAGTTTATTACGAATTAATTCAGTAAGGTTATCATAGGACTACCAATTTGTGGTGGTCCTATTTGATTTTATGTATTCTATTCATTTTAAAAAATATACTTATTTTGATAAGAAACAGTTTTTAATGGAGATTTAGAAAATGAATAAATTGATAATTAATGCTAAAGAAGCTTCCAAAATATTAGGTATTAACTATTGGAAATTATTAGAATTGGTGAAAGCTAAAAAAATTCCCCACATAAAGGTTGGAAATAGAATTCTTTTTAGAGAAGAAACCCTAGAAAAATGGCTAGCACAAAAAGAAAAACAAAGTGTAGAAAGAGATTATAAACAAAAAATCACTGGAATTAAAAAGTTAGGATTTGACTTCAATAAAGATAAATATAACAACAATTTTTTAAAATAAGCTAACCTATATTTAATATCTTAGTAAGCTAGAGCTTTTGGTAATTATTAATTTTCTTAAATTTTCTCTAGTAAGAGTAACATAACTTATTTATCGAAAAGTTAACTAAACAAGCAACTATCAATCCTTTTTATCCGAACCCATGTTTGGTATAATAAAAACGAATACTGGTTTGATGGTGTATGTTAAAATGAAGGGGTGTCTATGGTAAAAATAATTAATGTTACAGGAATATTACTAATTATTTTTATGAATGTTTTTTATTTATTTTTTATTGGGCCACAAATAAAAAGTAAACAGCTTTATTCATATATTTTATCTACTCTTTAAAGGGATTTGTGGTATTATATAAATAAGCACTGGTTAAAATTTCATAAATAAATTTTAGAGAAGAAAAAAACAGCAAATACAGGGTTAATATATTTTAGGAGTTGATAGGTTATAACGAATCCGGAAGGAGGCACAATAATGGTTGAAGGTAAGAAGATCATTGTAGAAGGTAATGAACGTCTGCTTAAATACTTTAAAAAAAATGAAAACATTCTTTTAGCCACAGTATTCGGTTCATATGTTGATGGCTCATTTGACTATAGATTTAGTGATATAGACATCGCGCTACTTTTTAAAAAACATATAAGTTTGCTTGATGAAGCAACAATTATGTCAACTCTATCTGATATATTAAACTTTGAAAAAGTTGATTTATTAAACCTGAATAAAGCCAATTTTATATTAAGATATAAAGCTGTTGTAAAAGGCAAAATCCTATATGAAGCCGATCCAGAACTTAGAGATAATTACATTGAATCCATACTAAATTCATATCGACTACACTATTACAGATATAAAAAAATGCAGAATGAATTCTTGCAAAATATAGGGGGTTAAAAAATGATTGATAAAGATAAAATCAATTCAAAGATAATATTTATTAAAGAAAGGCTTTCAGACTTATCGGAGCTGGCAAAACTATCAGAAGAAGATTTTAAAAGTGATAAAAGGAACCTTGCAAGCAGCTGTTACTAGCTGCAAACTTCTATAGAATCAATGATTGATATAGCACAACATATTGCAGTAAAAGAAGGATTAATAAAATCCGGGGATATAACTTCTGCGGATTTTTTTAAAGTGTTAGCAGAAAAGGGGATTATTTCAGAAGAAAATCTAATTAAATACAGACAGATGATTAAATTCCGTAACCAAATAGTGCATATATACCAGGAAGTGAGCGGAGATGAAGTTATAAAAATAATAAAAAATAATCTTAATGATTTTGAAAAATTTTTAAAAGAAATTGTAAGGTATATAAAAAATAAAGAACGACCTCTAAATTAGTACTGAAAGCCCGGAAATTTTCCGGTCTTTTTTTGTATCGCAATGATTAAAAAAAGACGTGTTCTCTCTATGAAAAGTCAAACACATCTTCAACACCCTGTGCTTAAAAAATTTAATAGTTAATATTTTGTAAGTTTTAGGTTTTCCTTTGATATTAAGATAAATATAAGGTTCAAACCCGGCAAGTTTTAATATCCTGACAGGCAGCTTTTGATTGGCCGGAAATTCCCTTCTGTAGAGATCAGGAGTGGTTACAACCTT
>DFNM01000069.1 GCA_002376045.1 Firmicutes bacterium UBA3567 | reverse complement strand
CGCCCTTGACCCCAGGGCCTCCAGCGGTTATTTACAGCTACCGGTGGTGATTGACCATACCTTCATCTTTTCCTTCTTTTAAAGTTAGTGTGAAGTTTTAGTGGATGTCAGGCAGGAAAAAGGTGAGGTAATGTAAAAAAAGAGACCTCGCAACCAAAAAGAAAGGAGCGAGGTCTCATGAGAAGCGATGGTAAGAACATCGCCCTCACCATTAGCATACCTCATTCAATTGTTGATGTCAATACCCTGCCCTTAATTCCAAGACAAAGCCGTGGGTAAAAGCACTTAGGGAGTTGAGCAGGCTTAGTCATATTGGCTGAATGCCACTTCTTTCTGTTAGTTATATAGGAACCGAAGCGACTTGCCCAGTCAAGGGCCGGCGAAGCCGGGCGAAGCTTCCCTTGACGGGGCAAGGCCGCTTCGGTTAGAATGGTCTATGCAGAAAGAGTGATTTCACACTTGAAACGAAAATAATGTTGCGAAGTCTCTTGGCCGACTAAGACTTGACACATACTCTTTTAAAAATAGATAGTGCAAAAGTTCAGAATCAATGGTGATTTTATATTGAACCATATTATACGGACTTAACTAAAACAAAAAAACACCCTTGGCTCCTGGGTTTAAAAAAATAATCTGACTTTTGTTAAAAGAATATGATATACTTAGTTAGGCGACACGTTCCCAGCCGTCTTAAGGAGGTGTAAACATGCCGAAGGAAAAACAACTAAAACTGATAGAAGATGAAGTGGGAACAATAGAGGTAATTCCCCCAGGAAAGATTAAATGTTTTATTACTGGGAAACTTAGAAAAGATACTCCGGAAGAAAGGATCCGTCAAGATGTGGCAAGGAGTTTTGTTGAGGAATATGGATACAATAAGGATGACATTGATATTGAGTTTCCTATCAAAATAGGTAGAGCCAAGAAAAGAAACGATATTGTCATATTTGAGGAAGGGGATGAGCATAGACAAGAAAATATTTACATAATTGTAGAAGTTAAAACTGAAAATGTTAAACCATCTGACAAGAAAGAAGGTATTGAACAACTAAAAAGCTATGTTGCGGCATGTATCAATACTCAATTTGCCCTCTGGGTTGGTAGTGAAAGGTTAGCGTTTAAAGCTGTGGAAGAAAAGGGAAGGAGAAAACTAGTAGAAATTCCCGATATACCCAAGAAAGGTGAAACAACGATTCCAAAACCAACTCGTGGTTCACTTGTTCCTGCTGTAAACTTAAAACAGGTTTTTAAAAGAATCCATAATTATATCTATGCTAATCAAGGGTTTCAAAAAGATAAAGCCTTTGAAGAGCTTTTAAAATTAATTTTCATTAAAGTTTATGACGAACAATACAGTCCTTCTTTGCAATTTTATATCCTTCCCGGAGAAGATGTTAGCAAAGTAAGAGAAAGATTAAATAAACTCTTTAAGAAAGTCCAGAATCGTTACAAATACATCTTTAAAGGCAATGAGATTATTGAACTAAACGATACAGTTTTAAAATATGTGGTTTCTGAACTTCAAAGATTTAGCCTTGTGGACACGGAAACCGATGTGAAAGGGGAGGCTTACGAAGAAATTGTTGGTCCCAATTTAAGAGGTGATAGAGGAGAATTTTTTACGCCTCGTAATGTATGCAATATGACTATTGAAATGATGTTCTCTCTTATTCCCGAGGACAAACTTACAAGTCCAGGTGGTATGAAAATCCTTGATCCTGCGGTTGGCACAGGAGGTTTTCTAATTGCAGGCGTTCAGAAAATAAAGCAATTGTTCTTAAATCGTGGATTTAGATATGATCAATTACGAGATTTAGTGAGGGATGTTGCCAATGCTAATTTTTATGGAATAGATTTTAATCCGTTTTTGGTGAAAGTTGCTCAGATGAATATGGTTATGCATGGTGATGGTTCAGCCAACATTGTTCATGCTAATTCTCTTGAAGATTCTGCTAACTGGAATAGTGAAGCAAAAGAAAAGATAAAATTTGGAGAATTTGATTTGGTAGTTACCAATCCTCCATTTGGAACGAAAGCAGTAATAGATAATCCTGATATACTAAGTCAATTTGAATTAACAACGTTTGGAGCAAACTCATCACGAACAGCCTTGCCTCCCGAACAACTGTTTGTTGAAAGATGTTTAGACTTTCTTAAACCTGGTGGTTATCTTGGTATTGTTCTTCCTGATAGTATATTGAGCAATCCGGGCCTAAAATGGATAAGAGAATGGATACTTCAAAAAGCATATATCATAGCGAGTATAGACCTGCCTGTGGAAACATTTGAGCCACATACAGGAACGCAGACAAGTATTCTTATTCTTAAAAAGAAGACTCCTGTGCAACAGAAATTACAGGAAGATTATGAAATATTCATGGCTATCCCAGAAAAAGTTGGACATGACCGCAGGGGTAATCTCATCTACAAAACTACACCCGGTGGAGAAATAAAGCTTGATGAAAATGGAAATCCAATAGTAGAAGATTATTTACCTTTGGTTGCTAAAGCATTTGAAGAATGGTTGAGAAGGAAAGGGATGATATGATGGTGGCTCAACTGATAGATCTTAATTGGGTTACACTTAAAAGCAAGTGGATTTTCCAAGATAAAGAAATTAGGCTCAATGCATCCTCCTACTCGTTTGAATCAATAAAAGCAAGAGAACTTATTGAATCTATTAAAAAGCGAACTTCGGTTGAATCAGTAAACAACCTATCAGAGAAAATATTCGTTGGGGCAAGGGTAAAGAGACTATTTACCAATTCCAAAGAAGGAATTCCTTACCTTATGCCAATAGATTTGTTTATGTTTAATTTGAAGCCAAGAAAGTGGGTAAGGAAAGAAACAAAAGATTTAGAAAACTGGTGGGTTAAACCTTTTACTATTTTAATTACACAATCGGGAACTCCTGGACGATGCTTATTAATGAATAAATTGTTCAAAGATAAAGTTGTGTCGCCCAATGTAATTAGAATTGTCCCAAATGAAAAGGGATATAAAAAGATAGGTTACCTATATGCTTATTTAAATACTTGGATAGGCCAGGCATTTCTCACCAAAGACCAGTATGGAGCAACAGTTAAGCATATAGAAACTCACCATGTCGCTAATATTCCTATCCCACGCATACAAGATTTGGAGGAAGAGATAAACAAAAAAATCCTTGAAACCCACAAGTTACGAGAAGAAGCTCAAGAACTCCTTTTAAAAGCAGAAGAAATGATATATTCAGAACTTGGATTACCCAAAATAAATGAGGATGATGTTGAATATTTTGGCGATGAAATTGGGAGACTTGTTAAGGCTTTTGAAGTCAAAGCAAGTGAATTGAATTATAGACTGGATGTTTCGTATCATTTACCCATAATAAAAATGATTGAGAAATATTTAGCTAAAATCAAAGTAGATGTTCAGATTTTAGGTAATAAATTAGAAAGTGTTTTCATTCCACCTCGCTTCAAACGTCCCTATGTGGGAAATCAAGATGAAGGTATAAGATATATTCGACCCTCTGATTTACCTATGATCAAGTATTTTGAGCCTAAATATTTTGCAAAAACATTCAAAAATTGTGATTTATATCGGTTGAAGGAAGGAGATATTTTAGTTGTAACAGATGGTACTATTGGATGGGCATCAATTGTAACTCCTTTTATTACAGGATGGTATGGAAGTAATAATTTTGCACGTATTGTACCAACTGAGGATTTGCATAGAGGTTATTTACTAGCTTACCTCCATTCTCCCTATGGACAATATCAGCTTAAAAGAGAAATTTTCGGTGGAGTTATCGATCATTTGACAGAAGATCACATACGACAGATTAAGATTCCGATTCCATCTAGTGAAGTTCAAGAAAAAATCGGATCTTTAGTAATTGAAGCATACAACAAAAAAGACAAGGCAAATCAGATTGAAGAAGAAGCTGTAAAACAACTTGAAGAAACATTAACGAAAATTGCTTAGGACGTATAATATAATGATTAAAAAATCGGACGGCTGCGGGATACACATCTCCACTAAGGTAATCTAGATATAGAATTTTTTATTATAAATATTCGAGGAGGAGAAATATGAAGAAAAGCCTTTTCCTGATATTAATGATTATATTGTTATTCAATTCTATTGGTTTTGCAGATTCAATGGATCCTTTAGAAGAAGATTTTATTGAGCCAGAACCAATGGCACCTTCTGGAGAAGAAAACTACATAGAAGATTTTGAAACTATGAGTGTTAAAGCCAAGGTTTTGGAAATTATTGAAGAGGAAAAAATAGAACATGGATTTGGAATGACTGCTGAAAGGCAAATATTTACAGCCGAAATCCTTTCTTCTAAATACAAAGGTAAAATAGTTGAGGTTGAAAATACAACTTCAGGGAATATCGCTTATGATATGAAAGTAAAACCCGGAGATAAAGTGCTTTTAGAATTAGAGCTATATGAAGGTGAAATAGGCAATGCTTACCTTGCCGATTATGTAAGAGATAATTATATTTATTTATTGATAGGGTTGTTTATAATTTTACTGATAGTAATCGGAAAAGGAAAAGGAATTAAAGCTGTATTTTCATTAATCATTACCATAGTGTTAATAGGTAAGATGCTGTTACCATTAATATTAAAGGGATATAATCCTATTATGCTTGCTATTATTGTGGCAATAATTTCCACCACTATAACGTTTGTGTTGATCAGCGGTTTTACAAAAAAGGCTGCTGCAGCCACAGTAGGCACAGCCGGAGGAGTGCTAATAGCTGCCCTTATATCAATGATTGTTGGCAGAGCAGCCCATTTAACGGGAATGAGCAGCGAAGAAGCACAGATGTTGATGTATATTCCACAAAACATAAAATTTAACTTTAGAGATCTGCTTTTTACAGGAATTATAATAGGTGCCCTTGGAGCGGTAATGGATGTAGCCATGTCTATTGCTTCATCCCTGGAGGAAATAAAAAAATCTAATCCTTCAATATCAATGAGCAAGTTAATAAAGTCCGGGATTAGTATCGGTAGAGACATTATGGGTACAATGTCAAACACATTGATTCTAGCTTATACCGGTGCTTCTGTTCCCTTACTTTTGTTATTTATGGCATACAATATGTCATATACAAAAATAATCAACCTTGACCTGATTGCAACAGAATTTGTAAGAGCCTTATCAGCAAGCATAGGATTGATTTTAGCAATACCTTTAACCGCACTTGCTGCAGGCATGCTTTTTAGTTTTAAGGGGAAAAATGTAAGTCAAAGTGATGAATAGGTTATAATAAATCGGGGTTGTTGATTTTGGGCAATAACTCCGATTTTTTTTGTGGTTACCTGTATTTTAAAACAATCAATATAGTTTCTAAAAACAATATTAATAGAACTTTATTCTAAAGATTAAAATAGGATAATTGAATATATTAAAGAAGCAACACTTTGAGGTGAAGCAATGTGAAAAAATTCATAATCTTGATTTTGTTTCAACAGAGATTGTTAGGGCCCTTTCAAGCAGTATAGGATTGATTTTAGCAACACCTTTAACGGCTGTATTTGCCAGCTTGCTTTTGAGTTTTGTAGAATGAATGCCTAAAAGTTAGGATTGTTTTTAAAATTCATATTGACTTAAAACAGTAAGTAGCCTATAATATAAAATGAGAATGCTTTTCAATTAATTTTAGATACGAGTTAGGTCAAACTAACAAACATAAATAAACGGAGGCTATTTTAAATGAGCGCAACACTGGAACTATCTGCTGCAATGGAAGATTATTTGGAAGTTATATTAAAACTCACTGAAAGGGAAGGAGTAGCCAGGGTTACGGATATTGCTCAAAAGCTAAATATTGCAAAATCAAGTGTGAATCAGGCCATTGAAAATCTGGTGAAACTGAAATTAGTAAATCAGCAAAAATATGGTCCTGTTACCTTAACAGAAAAAGGCAAAAAACATGCTGAAAGGATTCGTCAAAAACATCGAATTCTTAAAAAGTTTTTGATAGAGGTGCTGGGAGTTCAAGAAAGGGTAGCAGAAAAAGATGCCTGTTTAATGGAACATGTAGTAAGCCCTACAACGATGGAGAAGCTGATTGCTTTTCTCGAAGAGTCAAGCAACGATAATTTTAATACAAAGGAGAAAACTACAAATAAAAGGGAAGGAGGTGACCAAATGAGCTCATCAAGTATAATGGCTTTAAGCACACTTCCTATTGGCCAGAAGGGAAAAGTAATAAGAATTACTGCAAAAGGAAATGTGAGGCGCCGCATCCTTGATATGGGGATTGTTCCTGGCTCAGAAATTGCAGTAAAAGGGAAAGCGCCCCTTGGTGATCCGATAGAAGTTAAAATAAAAGGCTACAACCTCAGCCTGCGAAAAAAAGAAGCATCAGAAATATACGTAGAGGTGATATAAAATGAATAAAACTGCAATACCTCTTGCATTTTTACAGATAGGGCAAAATGCGGTTATCAAGGAGATAATTGGTGGAAGATGTCTAAAGAGAAGGCTAAAAGAAATGGGATTAGCTAAGGGGATGACTGTAAAAATACTGAAGAATGATCACGGTCCGTTAATTCTTGCTTTAGGAAACAGCCGAATTGCATTAGGTTTTGGCATGGCACGGAAAGTACTGGTAGAAAAAATCGAAGTGCCGAAAGCCAAGTGAAAAGTGTATTTTTATCGCTTTAATGTTAGGCATACCTAACAAAAAACAGAGGGAGGAGAAATCAAATGGAGATTGCCAGAAAGGTAGACTCAAAACAGGGCGAAATCGTTGTTGCTCTGGCCGGTAATCCCAACTCCGGGAAAACCAGTATTTTCAATGAAATCACGGGAGCCAGACAGCATGTTGGTAACTGGCCTGGGGTGACAGTAGAAAAAAAAGAAGGATTTTTGACATATCAGGGTTCCGAAATTCGTGTTGTTGACCTGCCAGGAACCTACAGCTTGGGAGCATACTCAGAAGATGAAGTTGTTGCCAGGGATTACATATTATTTGGGAATCCTGATGTTGTAATTAATACCGTTGATGCTTCAAATCTTGAACGAAACCTTTACCTTACGACACAGCTTTTAGAGATGGGAGCCAGTATAGTGTTAGCCCTTAATATGTATGATGAAGCTAAAAAAAATCGGGTTGAAATCGATGTGGATAAACTATCTAAAATTTTAGGAGTCCCAATAGTTCCAACAGTAGCAACGAAAGGTGAAGGAATTAAGAAATTAATTGCCGAAGCTATCGAAACATCAAAAAAAGGGAAAAGAAAACCTTTGAAAATTGATTATGGAAAAGAGATTGAAGAGGAGATTAAGAAGATCCAGTCATTAATAGAAACCGACTCCATTCTAAAGGAAAAATTCCAACCAAGATGGCTGGCAGTCAAACTGCTTGAAGAAGATGAGCAGATTTTAAGAGAAGTTGAAAAGCTTGTGCACAACGAGAATCTTTTAAATCAAGTTCAAAACAGCTTAAAACATATTGAAGAAATTTTTGGAGAAGAAGCTGAAACAGTTATTGCAGACAGACGGTATGGATATATTAGCGGGCTTGTCAGAGAAGCTGTTAAAAAACATCCGACCTTTGAAGAGAGGATATCTGTATCAGATAAAATAGATAGAATTGTTACAAACCGCTATCTTGGTTTACCAATATTCTTCCTTGCCATGTGGATGGTCTTTAAATTTACATTTGTTTTAGGTGACCCGATGATCGGTTGGATAGAAAGTCTGTTTGAGTATTTAGCAGGTTTGACAGGTAGATGGTTGATGGCAGCAGGTGTATCAGAACTGGCGATATCCCTGGTTACCGATGGCATTATCGGTGGTGTTGGTTCGGTGTTGGTGTTTATACCGAATATCTTCCTGCTGTTTTTTGCCATATCCGTTCTTGAAGACAGTGGATACATGGCCAGGGCTGCATATGTAATGGACCGCATTATGCAGGCCTTCGGGCTTCCAGGGAAAGCCTTTATTCCACTGCTAATAGGGTTTGGCTGCAATGTTCCTGGAGTTATGGCAACAAGAACCCTTGAAAACAAAAATGACAGGATGATTTCGGTCCTTATCAATCCATTAATGTCCTGTGGAGCAAGGCTTCCTGTGTATGTGCTTTTTGCAAGTGCGTTTTTCCCTGCAAATGAGGGAACAGTTATATTTTCCTTGTATATCCTGGGCATGGTCCTAGCAGTGATCATGGCAAAGGTGTTTAAAAAGTTTCTTTTCAAAGGGCAATCCGCACCCCTCGTTATGGAGCTTCCTCCATATCGCATTCCCACATTAAAAGGGATATTTATTCACATGTGGGAGCGGGGGAGTGCTTTTATCAAAAAAGCCGGAACCATCATATTCGGTGTTGTGGTGATTGTGTGGGCACTGTCTAATTTGCCTGTAGGTGTAGAATATGCCAGCCAGCAAAGTATCATCGGTAGAATTGGAAGCTTTCTGGCACCAATCTTTAGACCTGTTGGATTTGGAACATGGGAAGCTGCTGCATCTTTGATGTTCGGTCTTCTGGCCAAAGAGGTAATTGTAGGGACACTGGGTGTGCTCTATGGAGTTGGAGAGGAAGGATTAACAGCAGTGCTCGGCTCACAATGGACAGCACTATCAGCATATTCCTTCATGGTCATGACCCTGATCTATATACCATGTGTAGCAGTAATTGGCGCCATTAAAAGAGAAACCAACTCATGGAAATGGACATTTTTTGCAGTAGGTTATAGTTTGGTCCTTGGTTGGATTATGTCTTTCATAGTTTATCAGGGAGGCAGATTATTGGGTTTATAAAGTTTTTTGGAGGGATTGAGATGGAAACGGTGATTATTGTAACGGTTGGAATCATAGGTGTTGGTATTGCTGGAAGGCAGCTGTATAAAATAATAAAAGGAAAGGGTGCTTGTGAGTATTGTGGTGGTTCATGCAAAAACTTCTGTGGCGTCGAAAAAACTTGCACGAATGATATAGTTAAATGATATAGTTATAAGCACATTGCATGCCATATCTTGATTTTTCTGATGTTCCAGGAGGCAATTTTAAGAGCCTCCTGGTCAAAGAAAGGAAGATATTATCAGCCATCAATAGTTTCAACGCTTCTAGAGTCGGAAGAAATTAGTTGAACTTTGATTGTAGAATGAATATATATGAACATGTTGAGGTTTTAAACCGGAAAACCTTCACCTCCTTCGGCTTGCTGTTGGTTAAAGGTCCAGTTATTACATAGATGGGACATGAGAAAATAAACAGGAGTGGCCGGTTACCATCTTGATTAATTGCTTGATACCTTGTACCATCTTTGTTATCCGTTTGTGCTGTTTCTGCAAGGGGGATAAAACTTGAGAATGTTTTATGGTTGTGATATGAGGCTTTACGGTTGTTTCGATAGTGTTGACAGCTGTTGCTTGTTCACGCGGCGAAGGCAGGTAGCAATAACAGTATATGTTAACAAAGAGTACCCTTTTAGAAAGGGTTTTTTAAAAAACCTTCATTGATAATCATTATCAATCGAATCAAATGTAGGAGAGTGTGCTGCCACTGCTATGTGCTAGTATCCGGTAGAAATGATTTGAGTTACTCCATTGTTATAACCCAAATTTGGAGCAAAAATTTATCAGCCCTTATCCAGCAAGAGTTTCAGCGATTGTTAACGAAAAGCAGCAGCGAAATCAAATTAGACTCTTAAACTCTTGATTTTATAAGATCTTCAACGAGCAAAAAGATTTTCTCTACTACGTTTTCCAGGGCGAAAACTCGCAATCCTTAGTATAGCTGGTGTTGAAAAAAATGTCGCCAAACTTGGGTTATAAAGTAAATTATTTTAAATAGGAGGAATCCCATGTTTGTTTTAGTCGTTGGGGGAGACCGGCTGGGATGTATTCCTGGCAATTTAAAGAATTTAGGGTTTACTAAAATCAAACATCTATCTGGTCGTAAAAAAAATCACTTAAAATTTGATATACCGAGTCAGGCAAGCATTATCTTGGTTCTTACCGACTATGTAAATCACAGGCTTGCCGCGCAAATAAAAGAAAGAGCTCGGAAAAAGGGGGTGAAGGTCGTCTTTGCCCGCAGAGCATGGTCTCACATTTTAGGTGCACTGGCTCTGGAAGCCAAACTGCAGAAAAGCTGCAAAAAGGAGGAATGAAGACTGCTACCTTGGATAAACACCAGGAAACGATATATGGTATACCACGATATTATCGAATGTTTGGTGGCTGCCCTGGAGGCCAGAGACCCATACACCCGGGGTCATTCTGAGCGGGTGGCGGATATGACCCTAGATTTGGCCCGCAGGATTGGCCTAAAAGGCGCAGAGTTGGAGGCTGTACATATTGCCGCTCATGTGCACGACATAGGCAAGATTGGTGTCCCGGATAAGATATTGAGCAAGCAAGATAAGCTTTTGCCACACGAGCGGGATGCCATCCAGCGCCACCCGAAAATAGGATACAGAATTTTAGCCAAATCAAAAAAACTAAAGCGTATAGCACTGATGACCTTGCACCATCACGAACGCTGGGATGGAAACGGCTATCCATCTGGATTGAAAGGGGAGGCTATTCCTTTAGGCTCAAGAATTATTGCCCTATGCGACGCTGTTGATGCCATGACATCTGACCGGCCTTATCGACAGGCTCTTAGCTGGCAAGAATGTTGGGATGAAGTTGTTTCCTGTAAAGCCTTACAGTTTGATCCGGTTCTGGTGGAAGCTGCAGAGGGGCTATGGCACATGTGGGAGATAAAATGGCCCAAAAGACAAGCGAAAAAACTGAAATTGTTACAGAGCAAAGAGGCTTTCGAAATTTGAGGGACATCTTTTGATAAAGCAAATAGAGCATTTGCCTTCCAAAAAAAATTATCAAAAGCCTATTTTATGGATTTTACAACGTTCCCAGAAAAGGGTCTTGTCCCGCTCCAGCACCCTTAACAGCTCCCTTTCACTTATGTTGTTGGTATCGCCAGATTTTTAAAAGAGGAGCAAGTGTTCTATAAATGGCCAAATGCCCTAAATACAAAAGGTAAAAATTTAGGAGGGTTTATAATTATGAAAAGGAAACTTTTAGCTTGTGTCTTTTTATGCATGTTTCTGGTTGTAATTAGTGGTTGTAGACAGCTAGATAATTCAAAACCAACAAAAGAGGAAATTGAAGCAAAAGAAATAGTCACAATTAATGTAACAGCTTTAAAAGGACCTACCATAGTAGGTATGGTAAAAATGATTGAGGAAGAACCATTTTTAGGAGAAAATGTTGTTGCTGATTATTCAGTGGCGCAATCTCCTGATATATTAGTATCTAAATTGCTTTCCGGGGAAGTGGATATTGCAACTATTCCCACCAATTTAGCAGCCAAGCTTTACAACAAAGGAATTCCATATCAATTAGCGGTGATGAATACGTGGGGGGTTCTGTACGTTCTTAGTAATGGAGTAGAAGTAGAGAACTGGGAGGATTTAAAGGGAAAGAAAATAAATTTAATGGCCAAGGGAGCTACTCCTGACATTGTGTTAAGATATCTGTTAAGCAAAAACGGAATTGATCCAGATAAAGATGTGAGCCTGGAGTATACGTCGGGACATATCGAGTTGGCTCAGAAAATGATAGCGGGGAAAGCAGCGCTGGCAGTTATGCCGGAACCATGGGTCACAAAAATACTACACGAAAATAGCAATGTGAGGATTGTGCTGGACCTTCAAGATGAATGGAAAAAAGTGCACGGGCAGGAAGTGGCTTTTGCGCAGGCCTGCCTGGTTGTGAAAAAAGATCTTGCAGAGAAATATCCCGGTGTAATTAAAACATTTTTAGAAGAATATGAAAAATCAATCGATTGGGTTAACCAGAACCCGGCGGCGGCTGGAGTTTTAGCTGAAAAGCACGGTTTGGGCATGAAAGCAAGGACAGCAGAAGATGCTATACCCAGGTGCAATATCCGCTATATGGATGCCTGGGAAGCTAAACCGGCAATAGAAAAGTTTTTAACTGTATTGATGAATTTTTCTCCAGAAACAATAGGAGGCAGAATTCCAGATGAGGGCTTCTTCTTTAAAAAATAGTCTAATAACAATAGGTTCAGCAATATTTATCCTGGTAATATGGGCAGCAATATCCAATAGAATTGGAATCGAAATCATTTTACCTTCTCCTATTGTTACTGGAAAACATTTAGTATCTATTTTCCAATCAGATTACTTTTGGCCGGTGAATAACTTTCAAGTAAAGAAATAACAGTTTGAACAGCAGCCTGGGGATTTCCAGACCGTTTTAATTTTTGGTATAATGACATTGGGTGGGTCACTCCTTTCGGG
>DFNM01000205.1 GCA_002376045.1 Firmicutes bacterium UBA3567 | reverse complement strand
CGACTTCTAGCTACTCGATTCCATGCAAAGGGCATAATCATAACATTCATACCTCAATTTCAGGTAGTATTCTTCTAGTTTATCTAATATTTCTAATTTTTTACTATTGCTTGTTTCTTTAACAACATCCTCAAACAACCATGCTTTTTTGGTATCAGTCATGTTAATCTCCTCCCCAAAACGACTCTTTGTTGTATACAAGTATACAACAATACCAGTATAATGTCAAGACTTTTCCGCTAATTTTTTTACTTTAAACATTTTCAGTCTGTGCCCCGCTTAACTGTTCATAAACTTTGTTTACGATTTATTTCTAGCAATGGGCGTGATATAATAATCTTAAAAAACCTAGGAGTGATTTTGATGGAAGAGTTGATTCAGGAAATGCTTAAAAAAAAGACATGGGCTGTTGCTGGAGTTTCTACAAACAAAAAAAAATATGGATACATAATATACAAAAGGCTTAAAGAAAAAGGTTACAAAGTGTATGCTATAAATCCTAAGGTTAATAAAATAGATGGAGAAAACTGTTACAAAGATATTAATGAATTGCCAGAAGTTCCTGAAGTGATAAACATAGTTACTCCTCCTAAAGCAACGGAACAGATTGTTGAAAAGTGTAAAACTCTTGGTATTAAGTATATATGGATACAGCCCGGGGCAGAGAGCGAAAAGGCTATTGAAAGTGCCAGAAAGGCAGGAATTAAGGTGCTGCACAATACCTGTGTATATAAACTTGCAAAATAGCAGTCGTATGGGCTGCTTTTTGTGTTTTGATAATGAAGTTTAATGTGCTGCAAAATAAACATGTATATAAAAGTAAACCTTTGATATAATAAATTTAAAAAAAAGCTGGAGGTTTTTTCCTTGATTTTTGGACAGACTTACCAACATATTAAACGTTATAGACAGATTGTTAATATTTTTATAAAGTACGGATTTGGTTATCTTATGGATAAAATTGGGGTCGTAAACGTATTACCTGTAGGTAAAAAACTCTACAAAGACAAGCTGGGTTATAAAAAGTTGACTACACCGCAAAAAGTAAAGCTTATGCTGGAAGAGCTGGGGCCAACTTTTATAAAATTGGGTCAGATATTAAGTATACGGCCGGATATCATTCCCAGGGAGTATATTATGGAACTGGAGAAGCTTCAAGACAATGTTCCGGGTTTTGATTATGAAAAGGTAAAAGTCCAGATAGAAAAGGAATTAGAATGCAGCATAGATGATGTGTTTTTAAGCTTTGAGAAGGAACCCTTTGCGGCCGCTTCAATAGCTCAGGCACACCGGGCCGTTTTAGAGAACGGTCAGAATGTTGTTGTAAAAGTCCAAAGACCAAATATTACAGGTATAATAAAGACTGATCTTGAGATTCTCAGCCACATGGCCAAACTAATAGAGAAACATGTTCCAGAAAGCCGTACATATGATCCGGTAGGAATAGTGGAAGAGTTTGCTGAAGCGATTAAAACAGAGCTTAATTTTATCAGAGAGGGTTGGAACATAGAAAGGTTCAATAAAAACTTTGAAGGGGATCCTATAATATATATTCCCAGAGTTTACTGGGATTTAACATCCCAAAAGGTCATTACTGTGGAGTATATTGAAGGAATCAAAGTAAACCAGGTGGAAAAAATATCAGAATTAGGATTAAGCAGAAAGCAAATTGCAGAAAATGGTGCCAGAGCATTGATGAAACAAATTTTTATACATGGCTTTTTCCATGGTGACCCCCATCCAGGCAATATATTAATAAAACACGATGGAAAGATTGCGTTTATTGATTTTGGGATGATGGGGCGGATTGATGAAGAAACAAAATATAAAATGGTTGATTTGATTTTTGGAGTGATCAATAAAGATACAGGGAAAATTGTAAAAGTATTATTGGATATAGGAGTTGTTAGTAAAACTACAGATGTGAGAAAATTAAAGCTTGATGTTGAAGATATGTTAGAACATTACTATGGCAGAAGTTTAAGACAAATTAAATTTTCAGAGTTGATTAATGAAATGCTGCATATTACATCAAGATACAAAGTGAAACTGCCTTCGAATTTTACAATGTTGTGTAAGAGTATTATAACCATTGAAGGAATTGGCAGGGAATTGGATCCAGATTTTAATATTATTAAAACAGCAAAACCCTTTGTCAAACAGCTGCTGCAGGAACGCTACAACCTTCGAAATTTAATGAAAGTGGTTAATGAAACCCTTTTAGAATTAAAAAAGGTTTCTAAAACTATTCCCGAGTTGGTGAAAGAAGCATATCAAAAAATAAAGCAGGATAATATCAAAATAGATTTTGAATACAAGGGAATAGAAAAAGCTGTTTTCGAATTAAATAAAATGGTAAATCGTCTGGTGTTCAGCATGATAGTTTCATCAATAATCATAGGTTCTTCATTGATTATTCAGGCTAAGTTTGGACCATATATGTATGATGTTCCGTTACTCGGTGTATTCGGTTTTTTGGCAGCAGGTTTGCTCGGAATAGGTCTGGTTATTTCAATATGGCGTTCCGGTAAAATATAAGTTTTTATTTTTTTTCTCAATTATTGACATATGCCCGAAACACTTGTATAATAATTTTATGAGCATATGATAATAATATTAAAGGAGAATATAATATATCCTTATGGATAAAATGAGGGAAAGAGCTGAGCAGCTGATTAAAAATAGTGAATACAAATTAACTACGCAACGCAGAAAAATATTAAAAATTTTAGTCGAAAATAAAAACCGCCATCTTTCACCCATGGAGATATATGAGATTGCGAATTTTAACAATTATGGGCTTAGTATAGCAACAATATATAGGACACTACACCTTTTTAGCAAATTAAATTTGGTTAAAAAACTTGAAACGGGTGAAGGGAAAATTTTGTATGAGTTTAAAATTTATGGGGCAAGCCACAGTCATTTTATATGTTTGGGATGTGGGAAAATTTTAGAAACTAAAAAAATTAAACTGGAAGACTGTAAAAAATACATACCTGAAAATGCGGATTTGATAATAACGGACTGTTCAATTCGTTTATTTGGTTATTGTTGCGACTGCCAAAAAATAAAAGAATAGGAGGAGTTTTTATGACAAAAACTGAAAAAAGCCCTATTGAAAAGCTTCCGACAAATGAACTTAGCAGCATAAAAACAGTAATTGCTGTTATGAGTGGAAAGGGGGGAGTCGGCAAATCAACGGTCACGTCTCTACTGGCAATCAGTTCTGCGAGAAAGGGAGATAAAGTAGGAGTCCTCGATGCAGATATAACCGGTCCGAGTATACCCAAAATGTTTGGTATAAAAGATAAACCAGACAACTCTGAATTTGGCATTTATCCTGTTAAAACTTCAAACCTTGGAATTGAAATTATGTCATTAAATCTATTGTTGGCAAAAGAAGATGATCCTGTAATCTGGAGAGGGCCGCTAATAGCAGGTGCAGTGAGGCAGTTCTGGACAGATGTGATATGGGGTGATTTGGATTATTTGTTTATCGATTTGCCACCTGGAACCGGAGATGCTCCTTTAACTGTGCTCCAGCAAATACCTCTTGATGGTTTGATTATAGTTTCTTCACCTCAGGACCTTGCATTAATGGTGGTTAAAAAAGCTGTGAAAATGGCAGAAAAATTAAATGTAGCCATTTTAGGTTTGATTGAAAACATGAGTTATGTGCAATGTCCGGAGTGCGGCAAAAAAATACAACTTTTTGGAAAAGGCAAAAGTCAGGAAGCAGCTCAAAAAATGGATATTCCTTTCCTGGGTTCCCTGCCGATAGACCCTGTTATAGCACGATTGTGTGATGAGGGAAGAATAGAAGAATATGAAAATGAAAACATCGAGAAAATTACATCTTTTAAAATTTTAGTAAAGGAGGAAAGCAAAGAATGAAAATAGCTGTGACTTCAAAAGGTAAGGATATGAGTGCCGAGGTTGATTCCAGATTTGGACGTTGTAGCTATTTTGTAATTGTAGATGTTGATACAGAGGATTATCGAGCTGTAGAGAATCAGAATGCTTTTGTTTCTGGCGGTGCGGGAGTGGGCAGTGCCCAGTTTATAGTTGAACAGGGTGTTAAAGCTGTGGTTACAGGCCATGTTGGTCCTAAAGCATTAAAAACCCTTGAAGCAGCTGGAGTTGAGGTTTACACAGGAGCCAGTGGTACAATTAAAAATGCTCTGGAACAATACAAATCAGGAAAACTCAAGGCTGTCTCGGAAGCCACAGTTTCTCAGCATTTTGGCTTAAATAATAAAAAAGGGGGTAGTTTTTAAATGAAGGTGGCTGTTGCTACAGAAGGAGGATATGTTGCCCAGCATTTTGGGAGATGCCCAGAATATACGATCGTTGAAGTTCAAAACAATGAAATCATTGATAAGAAAGTAGTACCCAATCCCGGCCACAAACCGGGTTTCTTACCCCGGTATCTTGCTGAAAGGGATATTACGTGCATCATAGCAGGAGGAATGGGTGTGAGAGCTTCCGAGCTCTTTAAACAACATAATATTGAAACTATTACTGGTGTAACAGGGCCTGTGGAGGATGTCATTCAGAAATTTATTTCGGGGGATTTAGAATCTGGTCCAGACATGTGTGATCATTGATAAAATAAGATTTTACAAGTGTGGTGATGAACAGATTGATTGTATCCATAGCTAGCGGAAAAGGTGGGACAGGGAAAACTACTGTAGCGGCAAACCTTGTAAAAGCATTAAACAACGATATAACTCAGGCAATAGATTGCGATGTGGAAGAACCCAATCTTCACCTTTTTTTAAAACCTAACATTTTTGAAAAACAGAAAGTATCTGTGCCTATCCCTGAAATAGATAAAAACAAATGTACTTACTGTAAAAAGTGTTCGGAAGTCTGTAATTTTAATGCCATAACAGTAGTGAGTAAAGAAGTAATAGTTTTTCCGGAATTGTGTCATGGATGTGGTGCATGTTCGCTATTCTGTCCGGAAGGTGCAATAAAAGAAGTTGATAGAGAAGTGGGTACGATAGAAACGGGTCATGTAGGAAAAGTAGAATTTGTTCGCGGCATCCTCAATCCAGGAGAGGTTTTGGCTCCAGCTGTTATAAGCGAGGCGAAGGCCAGAATTGAGGATAAAAAAAATGTGATTATTGATTCTCCGCCGGGTACATCGTGCCCTGTAATTGAAGCAGTAAAAGGAACTGACTTTGTCTTATTGGTGACAGAACCAACGCCCTTTGGCTTAAATGATTTAAAGCTTGCTGTTGCTATGTGCAGGAAGATAGGGGTACCGTTTGGGATTGTGATTAATCGTTGGGGAATTGGAAATAATGATGTGACTAAATTTGCCCGGGAAGAAAAGATATCACTACTCTTAAAAATACCCTACAAAAAAGAATTTGCAAGATGTTATGCCAGGGGGAAATGTATTGTGGATGAATTTCCAGAATGGATGGGGGTTTTCAGGAAGTTATGGAACGATATTCGGGAGGATGTTAGGAAATGAGAGAAGTTTTGATTATAAGCGGTAAAGGTGGAACAGGTAAAACTTCCATGGTTGGAGCTTTTGCAGCCCTTGCGAAAAATAAAGTATTGGCAGACTGTGATGTGGATGCTGCCAACCTTTACCTCCTCCTTAACCCCAGGATAAAAGAAGAGGGTAAATTCTACGGTTCCCAGCTGCCTGTAATTGATAAAGAGAAATGCGTAGAATGCGGTAGATGTAAGGAGCATTGCCGTTTTGATGCTATACACGATTATGAGGTTGAAAAGCTTTTTTGTGAAGGATGTCTGGTGTGTTATTATGTATGCCCTGTAGATGCAATCCATCTAACAGACAGATTATCGGGTAATTGGTTTGTTTCTGAGACGGTCTACGGTCCCCTCGTTCATGCAAAACTTGGAATTGCAGAAGAAAACTCCGGCAAACTCGTGGCAGAAGTGAGGAGAAAAGCAAGGCTAATAGCTGAAACGAAAAAGGCAGATTTGATTATTACCGATGGTCCGCCGGGTATAGGATGTCCGGTAGTGTCTGCCTTATCCGGTGTAGACCTGGCGGTGATTGTAACAGAACCAACTGTAGCAGGTTTGCATGACCTCGATAGAGTTGTAAGGGTTGCGAAACATTTTGGAATTGACCATGTCGTGTGCATCAACAAATATGACTTAGATGAAGAGAAAACGAAAGAGATTGAAAATTATTGTTCAAGTTATCAGGTTGAAGTTGCTGGAAAGGTCAGTTTTAGCTCATTGCTGACAAAGGCAATGCTTGAAGGAAAGTCTGTTGTAGAGGCTTATCCTTACTCCCAGGTTTCCAGAGAGATAGAGAGGCTTTGGAAGAGGGTGAAACAAAAAATTGTACAATGAAAAAGTGCTGGTCCATTTCTTCTATCCCAGGAATGTAGGAGAAATTCCCGATGCTGATGGCTCGGCTTTTGTTGGAGACCCTGCCTGTGGAGATAGTTTGAAAGTAACGATAAAAGTTGAAAAAAACGTAATTAAGGATGTAAAATTTTTAGTTTTTGGATGTGGAGCTGCTATTGCTACAAGCAGCATGATGACGGAACTGGCTAAAGGGAAAACTATTGAGAAAGCTCTCGAGATTACAGATGAAGATATAACAGATGCTCTTGGTGGATTGCCTGAGGATAAATTGCACTGTTCAGTGTTGGGAGCTGTTGGTTTAAAAAAAGCAATACTGGATTATTTAAAGAAAAGAGAAAAGGAACTTGAAGATAAAAGGGAGAACAACAAATAAAGAGTTATTGACATATGATCATAAAGGTTGTATAATTATAATGAGCATAAGTTCATAACACAAAAAAGGAGGTGAAACAATATGCCATGGGGTGATGGAACCGGTCCTCTAGGTCTTGGCCCAATGACTGGCAGAAGAGCCGGATATTGTGCTGGATTCCCTGTTCCTGGTTATATGAATCCAGGACCATATTGGGGTAGAGGATTTGGCCGAGGCCGAGGCTGGAGAAGAATGTATTATGCAACCGGTCTTCCCGGCTGGGCACGATTTGGGGTTTACAATTACGCACCTCCAGTACAACCTGTATATAAGGATGAAAAGGAATTTTTAAAAGAACAAGCCAAATACCTGAAAGAAGAATTGGATGAGATAGCAAAAAGATTAAAAGAACTTGAGAAGGAAGAATAATATAAGCCAAAACAGCTCAGACCTTAATGGTCTGGGCTGTTTTGTTTATAGATTGGGCAATTTTTTTATGTTATTATTATAAACCCGAGTTTGACAGTTGGAGGC
>DFNM01000174.1 GCA_002376045.1 Firmicutes bacterium UBA3567 | reverse complement strand
TGAGGAAGAAATCACCCACATCTTCATGTCATTTTATGCAAAGGAATTCAAGAAGCTCAAATCCTGTATAAAAGAATACCCTGAAATCCGTGAAATCTTCGCCATCCTTCAGAATAAAAACATAGACATAGTAGTGGCCACCAATCCCATTTTTCCAGAAATCGCTATTAAAGAAAGGCTTCGCTGGATTGATGCCCATACTCTTCCTTTTACACTCATAACTTCGTATGAAAACATGCATTTTTGTAAACCTCATGTAGAGTATTATGAAGAGATCTTATTAAAAATCGACAAGAAACCTGAAGAATGTTTAATGGTCGGCAATGATGTAGAAGAAGACCTTGCAGCAAGAAAAGCAGGTATCAAAACCTTTCTGGTTAAAAATTTCTTGATAAACAAAAACAATGCTGAATATGTATCGGATTACACTGGCAGTTATACAGATTTAGTATCCTTTTTAAAAAATTTTTAATGTTAAAGGGGGCCATATGCTGTGAATGTGTATGACAAAGCCCATGAGCTTGCAAAGGCTGTAAAACAGTCTCAGGAATTCAGGGAATTCAGAAGAGCAGCTGAGAAATTGGAAAAAGATAAAAAAGCCAAAGAAATGCTGGAAGACTTCAGAAAAAAACAGTGGGAACTACAAAGTGAGAAGTTAGCGGGAAAGGATGTAAAGGAAAAAGAATTACAGCTACAAAAACTATACGAAGTTTTGAGCTACAATCAGGATATTGTCAATTACCTGCAGGCAGAAGCAAGGTTTTATACCTTGATGTCTGATATAAGTAATATTATTGGAAGAGCAGTTGACAATAGTTTTCCGGTATCGCTTAATCTTCTCCCTTAATAACAGCAAGGGGTTGAATCCTTACCACTTTTTTTGTCAGGCCTATTTCGGCCAGGGTATCCACCACATCATCAACATTTTTATACGCAATAGGAGCTTCATCAAGGAGTTTTCTCAGGTTCTTGTTTATTATTATACCTTTCATAAGGGATTTCATTTCATTCCGCGTAATGTTTTGCTTTGCTGCCTTTCTTGACATAACTCGACCCGCCCCATGGTTTACAGAATTAAAGGTCCAAGATATCTCTGTCGTCGCTGATATCACATATGATGAGGTTCCCATGCTCCCCGGAACAATTGCGGGATGACCGGTATCCACAAACTTTTCCGGGTTTTGCGGATGACCTGGAGGCAGTGCTCTGGTAGCTCCCTTTCGGTGTACCAGCACTTTTTTACCAAAATGCTCTTCAAACTTCGCAATATTGTGAGCAACATCATACACGATGCTTATCCCAAGCTCACCTGCAGAATTTCCAAACACTTCCTCAAAAGCCTGTATCACTTCACATGAAATCAGATGTCTATTGGCAAAAGCAAAGTTTACGGCACATCCCATTGCAGATAAATAATCCTGCCCTTCTCTCGAAAATATGGGAACACATGCCAAGCCTTTACTAGGTAGTGTTATTCCGTAATGGAGAGCCGCATTTACCATGACTTTAGTGTAATCAGTGCATATCTGGTGACCAAATCCCCGGCTCCCTGTATGGATCATAACAGTAAGATTGCCTTTATGCAATCCGAATTTTTCTGCAAGTTTCTTATCAAGGATTTCATCTACAACCCCTATTTCTAAAAAATGGTTGCCACCTCCAAGGGTTGCCAGTTGATTTCCCCTCTCAATAGCTTTATTGCTGACACTGCTGAGATCAGCGGGGGAAATACTGCCACCCTCTTCAATAACCCTCAAATCTTCCTTTTTTCCATAACCCAGTCTGATGAGTTCAGAGACCCCTCCTTCAACTATTTCCTGAAAATGCTTTTTGTAAAGCCTGCTCAACCTGCTTTTTTTTCCAATCCCTGTAGGTACCCTTTTCTCAATTGCCGTTATCAAATCAGTCAGCATAGATTTGTTGATATTTTTTTCACGTATTTTGGTGGATAATAGCCTCACACCGCAATTGATATCCATTCCCACTGCTCCTGCCGATACAACCCCTTCCTCTTTAGAAACCATAACTCCACCTATAGGTAAACCAAAACCAGCATGTATATCAGGCATACCCAGCACATATTTGAACACTCCTGGTAATCGGGCAGCATTGAACAATTGCCATAAAGCTTCATCCTCATCCCAAGCATTATACAGCCTTTTGTTTAAATACACATAAACATCCACTTCTGTTTCAATATCAGCAACTACCCTGTATTTGTTTTTTTCTGTTTCAACAAGCTTTATTTTTTTCATGTTCTATCCCCCAACAAATCATAAAATGGCTTTTGATTTTATATTACTATATAAAAAAGATTTTATCAAAGAAGGGTTAGTATGCTTTTCCTAAAAATTCTAAAGGAATTCCTGTTATCTTTCTGCACAGCCCTGGGGGTAGTAATCGGTGCGTCTGTAATTGGCTCCTTTGCTTCCCTTTTCACCTTTGGTTCACCTGCTCAAACAATGATTGAGTTGGCCAAAAACGTCCGCATATGGGCTCTGGTAGTGGCTATCGGAGGAACCTTTTCAACCATAAGGATAATAGAATCCAGTATTTTAGGGGGAGAAATATCCACTCTAATGCGCCATGGAATAGTTATTCTCGGAGCATTTTCAGGGTCATACCTGGGCTACTGGCTGATTATAGCTGTTGTATCATGGAGGGAATAATAATGCTATTTTCAAGAATAAGAAAGCTGCTTTTATGCCTGGCTCCAATCGTATTGGGAATAATCCTCGGAGTTGCAGTGGTAAACATTATTACTGCCAGGAAAATCGAACAACTCTACCTTGAAAAAGCAGCTCTTCTGGTAAAAGTAAAGGAACAGGAAAAAAAATTGGAAAATTTAAGCAAAAGCTTAATGAAGCAGCAAACGAGAATCATAAAAAACATTCATGTCATATCAAATCTAAAAGATCAGCACAAAAAAATCAGGCTTCAAGAAATCATCAATGAACTTCTTGAAAATGTACTGGGCCAGGATTTAAACAGGGTAGATCCAATGCTGATATACAAAATCCTTGATAACCGAATCATTTCATTAAAAGAAGAGTTTTTTTTGATGAAAGTAGACATAATTGTAATGGATACTGATCTGGAAGTGTTTTTAACACTTAAACCCAAATCCTTAAAGCTGGAAGAATAGTCACAAGCCCTTTATTCTATAAGCCACACTGATTCTTTTTTCTTGAAAAATCCTCCACTAAAGCCCCTTTTATAAAATATCACGGTATAATCATAAAGGTCTACAGGATAGTCGTGTATTTCTGTAATCAGGGAAGGATTGTTTCCTCCATACACCACCAGGTATTTGTTTTTGTTGTAAGGATTGGGTAGAACCATTGAAATAAGTGTATCAGGATTTCTATAATTTTTGTTTCCCACCACTAAAGCTCCTTCATCAAACTGAATAGGCAGCATTTTGTTTATTTTTCTGTAAAACCTGTTCGTGGATGGGTTGCCCAATACCACTAAATGACTACTTCGGTAATCTTCCGGTTTTGCATCAACATCGGAAAATACTCGAATGTTGTCCCCAGTGTTCCCTTTTTTTCTCGTAGCTAAATCCCTGTAAAATCCTTTAAGCCTGTACGCTTCTGCCATACAGATTGTTCTATTCCATCTGTTGCCTTGACTGCCATAGATAATCACAATGGGTTCATCATTCATTACTTTTTCATAAAAATGGCTTAAGGGTCCCTTGATTCCTCGAGCCTTTACAGTTTCATCGGAATATCCAACTCTGTTAAGCTCTTCCCTAAAAAAGTCCGCCGCTTTATCCCCTGCCACTTCCCTTATGGTGCCTATAAAAGCTTCTCCATGAACAACTTCATGCTTGAAATCTTCATAAAACTTTTTAAAAATCATCAAAAACCTGTCCATCCCTATTTTCTGCCTTAACTTGTGAAGCAGCAAAGCCCCCCTAAAATATACCGTTGACTGATAATACGCATAACTTCCAAAACGGGATACAGGAAAATTCACTGCCTTACCATTCCCCTCAGTGTTTGCTGCAAAATCCATGGTAGTAGCAAGGTAATCCCTGCCATATATTTTCTCCCCATACAACCTGGCCCAGTATGTAGCAAAAGCCTCATCAAGCCATGGCTCATTGAACTGATCATTACCAACTGCAGCATACCACCACTGATGGGCAATTTCATGGGCAAGCACTCCCCGCAAAACACTCATCCTGTTAAGATCATAATTTCTTGCACTTATGCACACCAGCTGAGGGTATTCCATGCCTGAGTTTACAATATCCGTCTCAACTATTACCAGTTTATCATAGGGATACTTCCCTATATTATTGCTGTAAAATTCAATAATGTGAGCCGCCATCTCAGGGAGTTTTTCCCCTGCAACCCGGTTTTTTCTGGTAAAGTAACTCTCAATCGTAACCCCCTTTACCTCTTTTTTAACGAAATCAAATTCTCCTGCAACCCAAACAAAATCCCGGATGTTTTTAGCTTCGAAGACCACTGTTTTTTCTTCATCATTTATCAGAACGCGCTTTACCACCTTACCCGGTGCAGCAACTGTAAGATAAGAAGGAACCTTGATTTGAATTAAATAATCAGCCGTTTCCGAATAATTGGGCTCACCTATGTAAAACCTTCTATCCGTTCGCCATTTTCCATTTTCATAAATTGCCAGCACCGGATACCAGTTATAAAATATCGATTTCCCTTTCATTGTCCCAAAAGGGGTAGCCGCCCTGGGGATTTTTCCGGTAAAAAAAAGCTTAAGCCGTATGGCTTCGCCCGGCTTTAGAGGAGCCGCTAGAAAGACTGTTAAAACCTGTTCAGACTGGTTATATCTCAGGGTTTCCTTACCATGAACAGCCCCATTTATGTACAGATATCCCTCATCAAACCCTTGGGGATAAGATCTGTTAATATCCTTGGTCATAGGGGCTGTCCTGATATCTTTGAAAGCATTGGCATACATCATAAATTTTATTTCTGATATTGTGCTATCCGAATTATTAATAAAAAAAATTTCCTCTTCACCGTAATACATCTGAGTTTCAGGATTGTATTCCACAGTTATACAATATTTGTTTCTCCCTCTATTATATCCCGGGTTTAAACTGACCTTTGTTGATTGTTCTACATCCTCTGTAGAAGGGATTTTATCACTGCATCCCGATAAATTAACCATCAGAAATGCTGCAATAAACAACACCAACAAAAACTTGTTCCCTGATTTCATACCTATAAACTCCTCCCACTCACATATAAGCTATTATTTTATTCAGCAATGGTTTCCCCTTTTCCTTCAAAAAAATAAAACCATGGCAATCCACGGTTTTGAAATTATACAAACAACTGTATATCTGAACTCAAAGCATCATCTAGGTATTGATACACATCCATTATCTCAACACCTTCGATAAATTCATCTTTTTTAAATCCCATAACTTCCATCGATAACTTGCATGCATAGAATTTTACCTCTTTTTTGATGGCACCTAGCAGGAAATCTATCAGCTTTGGTTTGTTGTGGTGTTTCATCATAGCTTTCAACATCTTCTGGCCTATTCCAATCATGTTCATCTTTGAAAGCTGTAAGTTTTCTACTCCCTTAGGAGTTGAAATGCTGAACAGTTTTTCATATGCTGTTTTATCATCATCTGCAATTTTATCAGGGTGCCTTATAATTAAAAGGCCCCAAAAGGCAAAAAACATCGATGCCTCCATGTTCTTCTCACGAGCACCGTTAGCCAAAATTAGACCCGCTAGAGCTTTATCATAATCCCCGCTGAACATGAGTATATTTATTTTTTTAGCCATTTATATCCTCCATCGCTCTTTTGTTTGTTAAACTTTATTTTATCCAGTTTTGCTAAAATAAATTCTACCGTAAAACCTTTTCAAAAAGGATAAACATCTATTTTTAGACTTTTCATTCTTATCTAAGAAGGAAAAAAAATTTTTTTATAGAAGTATATTATTGGCTTGCATAAAGTATACAAAACCTTCTAACCACTTGTTAAAGATCAACTTTTTATTTTAGTTGGAGGTGAACACAAATGAAAGTAGTAGAAAAAAAGGCCGAATTGTGTATCGGCTGCCACACCTGTGAACAGGCATGTTCAAAAGTATTGTTTAAAGTAGAAGACCCGGAAAAATCCGCAATACGTATTTTTGAAAAAGCAGATGAAGGATTTGACATCAATGTGTGTAACCAGTGTGGTGAATGTATCGACATCTGTCCCGTCGAAGCCATTTACAAAGGGAAAAACGGAAATGTTATGATTAACAAGGAAAAATGTGTAGGGTGTTTCGCATGTGTTGGTTTTTGCCCTATAAGTGCTATGCGGCAGCATAAAGATTACACTCAACCCTTTAAATGTATCTCATGTGGAGCATGCACAAGAGAATGTCCAACAGAAGCAATATTTATGAAAGAAAAAGAATAATTTTGTTGAAAACCCTTAAAAGGAGGTAAAAGAAATGAGCTGTGGCAAATGCAACAAAACCACTGTAGAGGAATTGAAAAAAACTCATAAATTGCTGGCTGAGTTCGATTATGAACCCGTAAAAGTTGAAAAAGGTTATGCCAACAGGACTTTATATGTAAACGTTTCAGACAACAAAATCGAGTTAAAACCTGTTTCAGAAGAATTAAAGGAAAAATTCATAGGAGGACGGGGTTTTGGATTGTGGTATCTGTGGCAGGCCGTTACTCCTGAAACAAAATGGAATGACCCCGAAAATGAAATTATTATATCATCGGGACCTATTGGTGGTATTACCCAGTATCCTGGAACAGGAAAATCCTATGTTGTAAGCCTTTCTCCTTTAACGAATATCCCCATTGACAGCAATGTGGGTGGATATTTTGGTCCATTTCTTAAGTTTTCAGGATTTGATGCTTTAGAAATCCAGGGCAAGGCCGAAAATGATGTGATCATCTTCATCGATGGAGACAACCATAAAATTACCATTGAAGAAGCTCCTGAAGAATGCGTTGACAGTCACATTTTAGCAGAACAATTGACAGAAATGTATGCCGATTCCGAAGAAGGCAAGAAAAACGTTTCCGTTGTATCAGCAGGTAGTGCAGCAGAACACACCCGTATTGGTATGTTAAACTTTTCCTATTACGATGTCCGCAGAAAAAAAGTCAAGCTCAAACAGGCAGGGCGGGGTGGAATCGGAACTGTTTTTAGAGACAAAAAAATTAAAGCTCTAGTAATTAAATTCTCCAACCTTAAGGGTGATTCAAACAATCCCGCCGATTTTGATACCATTGCAAAAACCGGGATTAAACTTCACAAAGAAATTCACGATTTTGATGACTTACAGAACAGCATGCGCAAAACAGGCACAACCTACCTTGTCAGCATAATGAATGATTATGACCTGCTGCCCACTTGCAACTTCCAGTTTGGTAATCATCCAGAGGCCCACAAAATTTCATCTAAAGTGTTTAAAAACTACTTTAATATAACCAAAACTGATGGCTGCTGGTATGGATGCACCCTTGCCTGTGCAAAATCTGTGGATGTATTCAAATTGAAAACTGGACCATACAAAGGACAAAAAGTTATCGTAGACGGCCCTGAATACGAAACAATAGCTGGTGTTGGATCAAACTGCGGAATATTTGATCCTGAAGCAGTGCTAGAATGCAATTTCTATTGTGATACTTACGGAGTTGATACGATTTCCTTCGGAACGCTGTGTGCTTTTGTAATGGAATGTTATGAAAGAGGCATTATCAACAAAGAAACCACCGGCGGGCTGGAGCTTAAATTCGGGAACTGGAAAGCCCAGCTGGAACTGCTACATCAGATGGCAAGGGGAGAAGGTTTTGGAAAAATAGCCGGCCAGGGTATCAAACGCATGAAAGAAATCTTTGCCAAAGATTACGGTGCTGATATCAACTTCCTGAACGATATTGGAATGGAAGCAAAAGGTTTGGAATTTGCCGAGTACATGCCAAAAGAATCCCTTGCCCAACAGGGCGGATTTGGTTTAACCAACAAAGGTCCTCAGCATGATGAAGCATGGTTGATCTTCATGGATATGGTTAACAAACAGCTGCCAACCTTTGAAGACAAAGCTGAAGCTTTGCATTACTTCCCCATGTTCAGAACATGGTTCAGCCTTGTTGGCCTGTGCAAGCTACCATGGAATGATATCGTCCCTGAAGACAATGCAGAAACTGATGAACCCCATAAGATTCCAGAACACGTTCAGAACTATGTAGATCTATTTACAGCAGTCACCGGTAAAAAAATAACTAAAGAAGACCTGATTCTTCAATCAGAAAGAGTGTATAACTTCCAGAGAGTTTTCAACATCAGAATGGGTAAAGGAAGAAGAAAACATGATGATATTCCATACCGTGCTGTTGGTCCTGTAACTGTAGAGGAATATGAATCCAGGCAGGAACGCTATGATAAGCAACTCAAAGAAGAAGTTGGCATCAACCCCGAAGGTATGACAACGGAAGAAAAAATTAAGGTTTTAAGGGAATACAGAGAAAAAAGATACGAAAAACTAAAAGATGCTGTATACAAACGGCGTGGCTGGACAATGGATGGCGTGCCTAAGCTAGAAACCCTCAAGAGACTGGGTATAGATTACCCTGAAGTAGTAGAAATCATTAAACAATATCTTGATTAACAAACGGAGAGAAAAATCATGATAGAAGTCAATGGCGAACATATTCCATGGAAGGAAGGAATGACCATTCAGGATGTGCTTGAAACCTGCCGATATACCTATCCCATGGTAATTATAAAGGTAAACGGCAAAATCATCAAAAGGGCCCAGTATGAAACCTATAAGGTGAAAGACGGTGATGTTGTTCAGGTCATTCATCTTATGAGTGGGGGTTGATGAACAGGTTGTATTGAAAATATCATAGAATAACAAAAAAAAGGTTCTTCTCAAAAACAGCAGGTGGAACCTGCTGAAGGGAAGGAACAAAATCAAATGGCGGGGATAGGATGTTCCTAAAAAGGATTCACCGGCCGGGCACTGCATTAAATCCTGCCCGATTTTGCTATGAGTCCGCACTCAGCCCGATGTTTATTTGCAGATAATAACAACACTCCAATATAAATTGTACCCAATTCTTAAATTTAAAACAATAAGTAAACACTGGTGATGCATCTCGTAACAGCATCTATACTTTGGTAAAATGTGGCACATTTATGCAAGATCGCAAAAATTGAGAAGCTGGGTTTCTAGAGGATGAAAAACTTAAAAAACCCATGCACCGAAAGGGCATGGGTTTGCTTTTTCTTTAATGTTGTGAAATGCTTCTCATTGAAAACAATTTATACTTGTGTTAAAATTTAACCAGAAAATCTTTCCTTTTCCAATAACAAAGCTGTTGGAAGAAAATGTGGAGGGTTTAAAAATGAATCTTAAATTTATCACAAGAACAGCCATCCTTCTGGCATTAACCTTAACCTTTCAAATGTTTAGATTGCCCCAGCCTTTCACCGGTCCTGCTGTAAACACCATGCTGTTTCTATCCTCTGCCATTGTAGGAATTATAGGGGGTGTCTTGATAGGTGCCCTGACGCCATGGATTGCTTTTTTAAACGGTATCCTACCACCCGTTTTAGCCCCTGCTATACCCTTTATAATGCTGGGCAATGCTGTGCTTGTCATATTTTTTGGAACATTAAGAAAAATTAATATTTACCTGGCAACAGTTACAGCTGCTGTTGTAAAATTCCTGGTCTTAACTACAGCAGTAAGGTTTTTAATCAATGTACCTCCAAAAGTCTCGGTAATGCTTCAGCTTCCACAGCTTTATACGGCTATTACTGGAGGTATAATCGCTCTATTAATTTTAAAACTCCTGGAAAATCCGCTGAAAACGAAATTTTTTAGTTGAGGCTTGCCTCCTTATTTCTTTTGAAGAAACTTTTCTTCTATTAAATCTACCAGCCTCTTCGTATCATTCCATTCAATTACCGGTTTATCGCTTTTAAAGCCTGCAGGATTATCCACCACATATGCCAGCACATTGCTTCCTTTTTTTAAAACAGGTTCATCATAAAGCTTTGACCTAAAAACTTCGATTTTGGGAGTGTCTCCTTTCTTAAAACCCTCGGCAATCACAATATCAACACTCTTAAAGTATGCTGCAAGCTCGTTGATGGGTTTTTCCTTTGCTGTTCTTTCTATTAAAGCGATTCTATTGGAAGAAGCTATCATTACAGTATCGGCACCAGCCTGAGCGTGCTTCCAGCTATCTTTACCCGATACATCTATATCAAACCCATGAACACTATGTTTGATTGTGCCAACCCTGTAACCCCTGTGCTTTAATTCCTTTATTACTTTCCCTATCACCGCTGTTTTTCCACTGTTGGATCTCCCTATTATTGAAACTAAAGGAATCATACCATCAACTCCATTTAAATTATTCGTAGCGTCAGATAAGACG
>DFNM01000172.1 GCA_002376045.1 Firmicutes bacterium UBA3567 | reverse complement strand
CTGTTTTGGAGAAGAACCAAATTTTTTAATAATTATTATGCTTTTCTTTTTTAGCCATAAAAACATTGTAGTTTTCCCACACATCCTCCAGCACTTTCAGGGATTTGGAAATTTTATCCTTTTTCTTCATTCCCACAGCTATAATCAGGGAATTAATAACGCTCAATGGAGCAACAAAGGAATCGATAAATGAAGCCATGTCACTCTTAGCCGTTAGGGTGTGGTCTGCAATTCTTCCAAGGGGGGAGAGGTCGCTATCTGTAATAGCAATAGCTGTAGCTCCCAGTTCTTTTGCAAACTTAAAGGCTTCAACTGTGTTTCGCGTATAACGAGGAAAACTAATACCTATCACCACATCACCTTTGCCTGCAGCCAGGAGTTGTTCAAACAGGTCATTTAATCCCAGGGTTACAATATTGACATTTCTTAAGATCAAGTTAAGGTAATATCCCAGAAAATATGCCTGAGAGGTTGCACTCCTCAATCCAATAATGTATATTCGATTTGCCTTCAGTATTTCATCAACAACGGTGTCAAAAACCCTTTCAGAGATTTCTTCCATGGTTAGTTTTATGTTCTCAATATCCGTCTGAAGCACTTTCTTCAAAATGCTTTCATTCCCCAGATAATCAGCGGACAATTCCAGTCTTTCAACAGTGCTCAGTTTTTGCTTTACCATTTCCTGAATATCCTTCTGCAGGTCAGGGTATCCATTATATCCCAGGGCATAAGCAAAACGAACCACTGTAGACTCACTTAAGCCCACGGTTTTTCCAAGATTAGCCGCTGTCAAAAAAGCTGCTCTATCATAATGGGTAGTAATGTATTCTGCAAGGCGTTTCTGGCCCTTGCTCATATTGGAAAAGTTTTTTCTGATGCGTTCCATCAATTTAGAACCATTAGCCATTTCAAACCACTCCTCGCATTTTGCAGGTTTTCCTTCATTCAGTTATTTCTATCAATCCATCCTCATTCCTTCTTTTTCCCATTGCTGTTTTGAAATTATATGGCTATGTAATTAATTTCAAAAACCAGCCAAATGGTATCAGTGTTACTACACACTAATAAATAAAAAGAAAAAAGGATAGGCCTTTTTTATAAAGGACCATCCTTGGTGCTCATGCAAACAGTTCATTTTTTATCTGTTCCATTTATTCATTTGTTTTTCAAGTATTCGTGAATGGCTTTGGCGGCTTTTTTCCCGGCACCCATAGCTTCTATGACTGTTGCTGCACCCGTCACGATGTCTCCACCGGCGTAAACGCCTTCTTTGTTTGTCCGCATGGTTTCCTCATCGACAATGATGCCTCCCCAGCCATGGGTTTTAAGATTTTTCGTAGTTTTGGGAACAAGGGGATTGGGACTTGTTCCGATGGCCATAACAACAATGTCTACATCAAGTACAAATTCTGATCCTTCTATCGGAATGGGCCTCCTCCTCCCCGACTCATCGGGCTCACCCAGTTCCATCCTGACGCATTCTATACCTTTTACCCAGCCATCTTCTGTACCCAAAATCCTTGTTGGGTTGGTCAACAACTTAAATATGATCCCCTCTTCTTTGGCGTTTTCAATTTCCTCTAATCTGGCAGGCATTTCCTTTTCAGAACGCCTGTAAACTATATACACTCTGTCTGCTCCAAGTCTAAGAGCACATCTGGCAGCATCCATCGCAACATTTCCTCCACCTACAACGGCAACACTTTTTCCTACTTTGATGGGTGTGTCAGCCTCAGGAAACTTGTAAGCCTTCATCAAATTGGTTCTGGTCAGGAACTCGTTTGCAGAATAGACTCCATTTAAGTTCTCTCCTGGAATCCCCATGAATTTGGGCAGGCCGGCACCCGTTCCTATAAAAACGGCGTCATATCCATGTTCTTTCATGAGTTCGTCAACAGTCAGAATCTTCCCTATAACCATGTTGGTCTTGATTTCCGCCCCCAATTGCTCAACAAAGTGAGCTTCTTCTTTAACGATCTTCTTGGGCAGGCGGAATTCAGGAATTCCATAGATCAACACTCCACCAGGTTCATGGAAAGCTTCGAAAATCGTTACATCATAACCAAGTTTTGCAAGGTCTCCAGCAGCAGTAAGTCCTGCAGGTCCCGAACCTATGATGGCAACTTTTTTACCCAGTTTTTTAGCGGGTTTGGGAACCTCTACTCCCTTTTCCTGTTCATAATCCGCCACAAATCTTTCAAGGCGTCCAATCGCAATGGGTGCACCTTTTTTGTTCAGCACACAGTATTTTTCACATTGCTCTTCCTGAGGACACACCCTTCCGCAGATTGCAGGCAGGCTGTTGGTTTCTTTTATCTTTTTGATGGCTTCATCAAACTTTTCTTCTGCCACCAGCTTGACAAAATCTCTTATCTGCACCTGTACAGGGCACCCTTTTTCACACATGGGTTTTTTACACTGCAGACATCTTTTTGCCTCAGCAACGGCATCCTCTTTTGAATAACCCAGAGCTACCTCATCAAAGTTTTTAGCCCTTACTTTCGGGTCCTGTCTGGGCATTTCCCTTCTGCTTAAGTCAACCGACATTTGTGTTCCCTCCCCTCAGCTCTTTCAAGGGCCAGCTTTTCTTCATCTTTGTAAATGGACTGGCGCCTCATCATCTCATCAAAATCCACGAGATGACCATCAAAGGCAGGGCCATCCACACACGCAAATTTTGTTTCATTGCCAACAGTAACTCTGCACCCGCCACACATGCCTGTCCCATCAATCATTATGGGGTTTAGGCTAACCATGGTTTTCACCTTGTAGGCTTTAGTTATCTTACACACGAACTTCATCATGATGGCGGGACCTATCGCTATAACCTCATCAAAATCAGTATCTTTCTCCAGAATCTGTTTCAGTACATCTGTAACAAACCCATGATGCCCTTTGCTTCCATCATCTGTACACACATACAGCTCATCACTTACAGCTCTCATTTCATCTTCCAGGATTAACATATCCCTGTTTTTAGCACCGATAATTGATATCACTTCTACTCCCTGTTGATGCAGCATTTTAACTTTCGGGTATAAGGGTGCTACCCCTACACCTCCGCCAACTGCTAAAACTCTTTTGTAATTGAGAAATTCCACAGGCACACCTAGAGGCCCCAAAAAGTCTGCTATGCTGTCTCCCTCATCCTTTTTGCCAAGCTCTTTGGTGGTTTTGCCTACTTCCTGGAAAATAACAGTCACAGTGCCCTTGTCTGGGTCATAATCGGCAATAGTTAAAGGTATTCTTTCACCATTTTCCCTTATACGTAAAATAACAAATTGACCTGGTTTGGCTTTCTTGGCTACGAGAGGCGCTTCTATGTCAAAAAGTTTTACACCAGGTCCCAGTTCTTTTTTCCGTGTTATTTTAAACAATACTTCTCCCTCCTTTATTCTTAATAGTATTTTCGGAAACTCCAATCTTTTGATTCTCAAACCCTCCAGAGAGGACTTTTATTTTTTCACCCCCAATTTTGATCGGGGTAAAATTGGCTGATTTCAAGAGAGTTCCTAAAAAAACAAGCACCCAAATTATGGAAGCAGGATCACAAAAGCTCGAAGTCTTTTGAAAAGTCTCTTTCTAAATTGTGGCTCATAAATTTGAATCCTGCCATCCCTCTCTTTAAACATTCTCTAATATCGGCAGGTCTATAAAATGTGATCCTTCCAACATGCTGCAATCTTTAATTCTTATTAAGAAGTTTTTCTACGGTTGTACTGTTTTTGAGTTGACTGCTGCTAACAGCCCTAATGACCTGCCCGTTATAAAAGGATTTTTATAGAAGGAACATATCACGGATTGAAAAAAACATCTTCAATTATATTAAAATGAATTTTGTTATCGGCTTAACCGCCGATGGATGCAAAACTGGTTATTTGATAAGCTTCTGGTAGCATGTACTTTAACCTCTGCAATTACTTATGCTGAGTCAACTACATAGCCACATTTTTTTATATAAAAATTTTCAATAGAATACCTCTAATTGGGTCATAGCCAGGCGAATTAGCTACTTGACAAAATATTAATGAAAATATATAAAAAAAATTAAATATTAAATTACAAAAATAAAGCTACTTCTTTTATAATTAGTATATTAAAATTTAAATTAAACCTTATGAAAAATCGTCAAGATTTTTATAATATACTAATACTAGCAATTATGAAAAACATGATAATCACTTCTAAAGCAATTATAAGATATTGTTAAAAATTTGTCAATAATTATTTTATCTCTTTGCCCTAACTTCTTTTAGGTAGATCAAGGGTTACTGCAGTAATATTAACTTTCTCTACATTTAATGCTGTAATGTATTCCAGGGTTTCTTTGATCTTTTGTTGTGTATTCTTTAATATTAGGAACACAGGTTTGCCGTATTCAACAACAACCTCCACATCAAGGTAGATACCATTATTATTATTAACAATATTCACCCTTTTTACTTTAGAAATTCCTTCAGTTTTAGAGCCAACATGGTTAACTATAGAAATAATTGCTGTATCTGAAATGACATACTTTCCTAAATAGCTATAAGTCGGCCGTACTACGGATTTTTCAGCAACATTTTTAATACCTGATGCTTTTCTGTAAAATATTTTAAGGGGATCTATTAAATACCCTGAAAAATCCTTTTTTATTTGAAAGGTGGGAACGGGGATAACATGCTTTCCCTGTTTGTTTCTAATAAGTTTAGCTTTCTTGATATCCTTTTCATTAGCTATTTCTTTTATATCAATGTATTTTTCGGGTTTAGGGAGACCAAGAGTTTTTGTTATTCTATCTACCATACTTATAGAGGTGCCTAAAATCAAAATGCTTGAGGGATTGTCTTCTTTAATTTTTTCTCTTACTTCCCTTGCATGGTCTTCATCAGTAAAAATAGCTCTTTTTACAGCTTTTATCCTGGTTACTTCTTTTTTCGCAGATCTACCAGCAATTACCCGATTACCTTTAATCAGCAAACCATCGTCAATTATAAGATCTATATTGTATTCATGGGCTACCAGTAAAGCTCTATGGCTTTTACCGGTACCGCTGGGGCCAACAAGGGCTATGACCTGCATTTAAAAATTCATCCTTTCAAAAAAATAAAAGCTGGGTATATAAACCCCCAGCATCATCTTAACAGTTTTTTATTTAATGGTCAACTGTTAATTTGTTGTTAAACTACCGACGGTTCCTGTATCAGTTCTCCCCGTTCAAACCTGCCCACATCGAGTTTGTCAATGGGGAGGGTCATGGCCATTCCCAGAATGTGTTCGGCCATAAGGATCCCCGTCATGGGCCCAAGCATGAAACCATGACCGCTAAAACCCACAGCAACATAGAAGCCCTCTACTTCCGGAACAGAGCCCAGGATAGGTGCTGCATCGGGTGTCATGGTGTACAGACCGGCCCACTGTCTAACAACTCTTACATTTTCCATAATGGGCAGTATGGCAGTGACCTTTTTAGCCATAGTCTGGATAAAGTGCCAGCTTGATTTCAGATTGACTCCCGGTTTTTCATTGGGATCACCATAGCCCATCACAAAACTGCCATGAGGTGTTTGTTGACAATATATGTTGAATGAAAAGGACATCACCATTGGGTCTATAAGCCTTTCAATGGGTTCAGTTACAAGGGCTTCATGCCTTTCAGGATAAATCGGCAGACTGACACCTGCCATTTCAGCAATCTGTCCAGCCCAGCCTCCTGCAGCATTCAGCACCTTGTTGGTGGAAATTTCCCCCTTATCTGTAACCACTCCCACAACCCTGCCCCTCTCCACCTTTATATCCGTTACTGTTGTATAGGTATTTATTTCAACACCCAGCCTTTTTGCTGCATCTGCATAGGCCTGGGTCGTATAAAAGGGATTGGCATGACCGTCTTTTTGGTGAAAAGCACATGCCAGAATTCCTTCCGTGTTCAGGTAAGGCACAATTTCTCTGGCTTCCTCTACCGAAAGTAGTTTGGAATTAATACCCAGGCTGTTCTGAAGCTTTATATTCTTCTTAAACTGCTCAACCTCTTTTTCCGTTGTAGCCAGCAGCAGGTATCCCCCCTGATGGAACTCGATGTCACCATCATATTCCAGAATCTCATTGAGGTTCTCAAACTGTTCACACGCTCCCTTGGCAAGAAGGCAGTTCATCTCCAATCCCCACTGCTGCCTCACACCCGCTCCACATCTTCCAGTAGAACCGCTGGCCAAGTAACCCTTCTCCAAAAGCACTACATCCCTGCATCCCCTTTTAGCCAGGTTGAAGGCAGTTGCAACTCCCGTAATACCTCCACCGATAATAACAACTTCAGCAGTCCTCTTCATATTCTTCTGCACCTCCTGCCAAAACTCCCAGTTTAACGTTTTTGGTTGGTGGTCTAAAGGTCGTTATCTGGATCTCATCAATGCTTTTTCCCTGAGCTCTCGCCACTTCTTGCATGAGAATCTGCCTGCATGTTCTGCCCTGGCACGGTCCCATGCCACATCTGCTGATCCTTTTTATTTCATCCATTGTCCTAAACCCTTTTTTAATAAGTTCTCTTATGTCCTTAAGGGTCAAATCCTCACAACGACAAACAATGGTTTTTTCTTCTTTCATAAATAATCAATCCCCCAATCTGATATTCCTCACTTCCATAGAAAGTCTTTTAGGAACCGCTATCGAAATAACAGGTGTTTTGTCTTCATATTTTCCATTTTTAACCTGCAAAACCCTGGCTTTCCCCACTACCTTGCCTTCCCTGTTCAAAGCATCAACTATCTGCCCCTCTTCCGGCAGGGGTAGAAACTCATAGGGAAGCATTATTTTGGCTTCATCCTTTGAATATGTCTCATCTACTATGAAGATTGCAAGCCCCGGACATTTACTGACACAAAGCCCACAACCAATACACTTGTCTTCATCAAGTTCCGGTATATCGTTTATATCCTCTACCAGTTCTTTAATGGCACCAACTTTACACGATGTATAACACGGGTTACAGGGTATTCGTTGAAAACATTCAATTACAGCCACAGGCCCTTTCTTTAACCTTTCTTTTGAAGGCATTACTTTTTCCAGGTCTTTTTGTGTTGCAACACCCGTCTTTTCCAGCATAAACAGCCCCCCTTTTAGCCTGCTAATTTTTTCAAGCCCTGTCTGATCTTCTCCCCTACAGGCCCTGATCTGAGATCATTCAGTTGTTTTAAACAGTCCTTTTTAAGTGCTTCATATATGCCGTCTTTATCATAACCCAGGGATTTGGCGGCACTCAATCCCGCCAGCCTGCCCTCTACCATTGCACTGCTGGCTTCCTCTACTCCTGCCACATCCCCAGCAACATACAATCCCTTTACCGTGGTCTCAAGGGTTAATTCGTCCCTGAGGGGCACATGACCTCCCAGCTCCGGAATATACTTCATTTCACAACCTGCCTGCCACAACAGCTCTGCCAGGGGAGACAGGCCTACCGATATACACATTACATCCACATCCACTTCCCATTCCGTTCCCTCTATGGGATTCCATGATTCATCAAGCTTCCACAACACCACTTTCTCAAGGGTTTGGTCTCCTACCGCTTCCTTAACGGTAGTAGAGGTGTATATCGGGATTCCCAATCTCCTGACCTTTGATGCATGTACCAGGTATCCACCTATTCGGGGAGCAGCATCTATAATGGCTTTAACATTTACTCCAGCCTGTCTCAACTGATAACTGACGATCAACCCTATGTTACCTGCCCCCACCATCAACACATCATTACCCGGTATTACTCCATACTGATTCATCAAAGTCTGAACGGCTCCAGCACCGTAAATTCCCGGCAAATCATTGTTGGGAAATGCCAGCACCTTTTCCGATGCACCGGTAGCTACTATTGTTCTCTGGGGTTTTAGCTTTATATATTTATCATTTTGTTCTATAGTTATAACTCCATCTTCCTGGTAGTATCCCAGCACCGTGGCATCCAGCATTACTTCAACATCGTAGTTATTCATGGTTTCTTCCAGTATCGCAGCAATATCTATCCCTCTTATCGAGGCGTACTGTTTTTCACTTCCAAAAAACATGTGGGTTTGTTTCACCAGCTGACCACCAAGCCTGGAATTTCTATCAATCAATGTGACCCGGGCACCCAGTTCACTCGCAGCAATGGCTGCAGACAACCCCGCTGGTCCTCCTCCTATTACAGCTATTTCAGGCTTTTTCACTTAAATCACCTTTCCCTTTCTGCCTTATGATTTCCATTCCTTCCTTAAGCTTCTCTATACACACCCTTACATTCGGTTCACCGTTCACCGTCATCAAGCAAGATGAACAGTTACCAATGGCACAATAAAAACCCCTGGGTCTGTGGAGGTTGGGGCTGTACCTCAAAATTTTAATTCCATTGGCATGAAGGGCTGCTGCTATGGGTTCACCTTCATAGCCCTTCATTTTCTTCCCCTCAAAAGTAAATTCCACCTGGCGCCCCCTTTTAAAGGTCAAAATGGGATGTTGCTGTATACGCATCGGTTTCTCCCTCCTGCTAAACAGTTTTTAAAACATCAAAATACTATAGCCCCTCTTAAAAAATTAAGTTTTATTTTATCTTTCAATTGATACAAAACACAACTTGCATTTAAAAACATTTATTTTAATACAAACCCATGTTTTAATGGGTCTTCCGGATCTATAACGAACTGATTGAACCCCGTGATAAAGGCATTTCCGGTTATTTCAGGAACAACGGCATCAAACCCTCCCACTTTCGTCTCCCTCAACAACTTACCCTCAAAAAGGGTCCCCAGAATGCTTTCATAGATAAAGGTTTCATTTAATTGAAGCTCTCCCTTTGAAAACAGGGTAGCCATTTTAGCACATGTGCCTGTGCCACACGGAGATCTGTCAACCTGCCCATCACCGAAAATAACAACGTTCTTCAAATCCGCTTCTGGATGAGACGGCCTATCATAAATTTCTACAAGGTCTATCCTGTTTATATGCTGTTTTTCCGGGTGCTGAACTTTAATCTTTTTATTCAAAACTTCTCTAATCTTCAGCCCTAATTCAACCAATTTGGATGCATTTTGGGGTACAATTTCAATCCCTATGTCCCGTGCTGATATGATGGCAAAGAAGCTTCCACCAAAAGCTATATCGGCTTTTAAACCCTCTATTTCAGGCAGCTCGAATTCCACTTCCTTTTCAAACAGAAATGCCGGGACATTTTCAAAGGATACCTGTTTTACAACATTGTCTTTAACCCGTGCCCTTGCTTTCACAAGACCTGCAGGAGTCTCCAGAACCACCCGGGTTTCCGGCTCAACAGCCTTCACCATCCCCGTTTCAATAGCCACTGTCACAGCCCCTATCGTTCCATGACCACACATGTTCAGGTATCCGCCGCCATCCATGAATATGATTCCCAAATCTGCTTCGGGATGAGTTGTATCAGTAAGAATGGAACCGAACATGTCATTATGGCCCCGGGGTTCATGCATTAAGGCTTTTCTCAAATGGTCCTGCTTGTTCTCCAGGTAGGCTTTTTTTTCAGCCATACTGTTTCCTGGTATCTTCGGCAGACCTCCCACCACTACACGGGTCGGCTCTCCCATGGTATGGGAATCAACAGCATATATAGTTCTCTCGATTCTCATTGATTAAAACCTCCATTGAGTTAGTATCCTTGTATTCTGAATACAGTCTTTGAGCCTTTTTTTTAAAGTGTAGCTACATCCTTTTAACAAATCAAAAACCTTATTTGTTTTCGGGTAGGGAACATCAAATTCCCTACCCGTTTAAAAGCTTTTATGATTTTTTCTTTTTCTTTTCTGATAGAGCAGCTTTGTTGGCGAAGTATATGAAGCCACCGATATAAAACCCCAGTATCAGAATCATAAAGAATATAGTCATGCCATCCATTATTTACCCTCCTTTATATCCTCAGAGGAGATTGGGTATTGAACGGTTCCACCACTCCCTTTTCTGATCCAGTCAGCAAGCCAGTTGTTAAGCCCCAGGAATATGATAACCGCAATAACCCACTGGACAACCATTGTTCCAGGGCTGTATGTTTCCAGAGGATTCCACCATGAATCCGGATACCAGCCTATAGACTGCCATACCCACCATCCGAAAACGATGGCAAACATAACGGGGAAGAGCCTGATACACACTGACCACCATTTGCCTATATACATATCGCTCCATGGATGGTTGATTTCCTCGTTTCTGACCTTTTCAACACCGTATTTCATTACAACAATGGATACCAACAGCCCGCTGATCAGAAGAGCTACACCCCATACCCAGTCCTGATTGTTCAAGAACTCGAGGCTGTATGCCGAAGGCACTCCCAGAAGGAAACCTACTCCACAGACAAACAGGGTAGCTTTACCCCTTCCCCAACCGGCATTCTGAAGGTTTAGCACACCGACCTCAATCATAGACAGCAGGGATGATAACGCTGCAAAGGCCATTGCCAGGAAGAAGATAACCGAGATTATATATCCACCAGGCATGATCTTGAAGAGAGCAGGCAGATAAATGAACGTTAATCCGGTGTTTCCAGCTGCCAGAGCATCATAGGCATACTCTTTGGTAGGAGCCAGTGCAAACACTGTCGGCAGTATGGCCATGGCAGCAAAAAGCGCAGCAACAACATCTCCAAAACCGACTAAAAAGCAATTTACACCCAGGTCTTCTTCCTTCTTGGTATAAACAGCATAAGTCATCAACAGAGCCCAACCTGCACCGGTAGACCATGCTGCCTGGGTAAAGGCTTCAAGCCAGGTTTTACCTGACAACAGGTAGCTAAGATCTGGATTGAAAAGGTATCTAATTCCTTCTGCTGCACCAGGAAGAGTCAATCCCCTTATAGCTGTAATAACCAACAGTACAAAGAGGGTGGGCACCATAATTTTTGAAGCTTTTTCAATTCCCCCTGTTACTCCCTTGTAAATTATGAAAGCCCCTATGGCCATGGAAATGAAATGGAACAGTATAGTTTGAGATGGAGTTGTGGTAAAGGTGCTCCAAATCGCCTGTGTATCCACTTCACCATTAAAGACTCCCTGGAGTGCCAAAACAAAATACTTAAGGGTCCAGCCCATTACAACGGAATAATAAAACATGATAGCTAATCCGGCAAAGCCCAGCCAGGCTCCAATCCAGGTAAACTGTCTACCTGCAAAATCCCGTATAGCTCCTACTGTCCCAAGCCGGGTTTTTCTAGCAATTACCATTTCTGCAATAAGCAAAGGCACTGCCCAAACAAACACAGCCACTGTCAAAGCAATGATAAAAGATGCTCCACCATTGGCTGCTGCAACCCTGGGAAATCTCCAGATGTTACCTGTTCCTACAGCCATACCGATGGCTGCACAGATAAATCCAAACCTGCTGGTAAAAGTTACATCATTACCCTTGTTCCCCATCATTTCCTCCTCCTTTTTTAAACTTGTTCATCTGTCTTCAATACCTTAAACCACAAATTATAAAGGCAATTTTCTTCCCATCCCCCCCTTCAAAGCACGATTTAAAATTTCTCTACCCGATACAACATCTTCTGCTGCCATTCCTGTATTACTGTTTACTTCGAAGTTCAACCATAAAACTCCGCTAAAGCCTTGATTTTACTGGGTTTATACTCCAAAAACCCGTTTTGTAGTGTAGACTTTCCTGGTTTATTAAAGTCAATATTTTCAACGTTTCTAGAGCTGAAAAATGTTGGTTGAACTTCGGTTTACTATTAACTCATCTTTAGGCTCTCTTCCTTTCTTAAGACCCGCAATGATTTCCCCAGTCTCACAATAAATATCCGGTAAACCATCAGGGAAATAACCCATCTCTTCAAACAATTTATGTTCATCAATACTGTCCACAATGTATTTATCCGCTTTTTTAGCTATTGCTGGTCCCCAGAATGTATTTAGGTCACAAGGCAGGATAGTCTGACCTTTGGATACCCATTCTTGCTTCACTACAGATAGAGGTATTTTTAACATAACCGCAGCCGAACTCAATACTTCACAGCTTTTTACTACTTCTTCTGGATCCTGCACCGGCAGGCCATACCGCCCTGGTAAAGGCTTCAAGGCGGTTTTTCCTGATAATTAGCAACACAACTTTTGCAGCTTTTTTAATTCCTCTTGTTATTCCCCCGTATGAATGCTCATACAGCCATTGAAATGAAATGTAAAAGCACGGTTTGTTTTATCTTTACGTATCATCATGTACCTTCACAAATTTGCCAAACATTATTTATTATTGGTTTCATTTTAAATATTCACAATATAATTTATTTGCAATGATTATGCCAATATTTAATTCAACTTTACATTCTTGTATGCCTTGTATTTCAATACTTTCGTCCTTTCATTCCCCGCAAAAACAAAAGCCGAACCGTCAACAGATTGACACAGTGTCAATCTGTTGACGGTTCACCTGAGAATCACTTTATTATATCGTATTGTTTTAGTTTGAAATAAAGGGTACTCCTTGGAATTTTAAGGAGTTCTGCGGCTTTGGATTTGTTCCCCTTGGCAATTTTCATTGCCTTCATTATTGCATCCTTTTCTGCATTTTTTGCAATGGTATTCAAACCAAGCCCTCTATCCAAAGCCAGTTTGGGGTTATTTTTGCTGGCTTTCAGGATCCTATCAGGTAAAAAACTTTCATCAATACACGGGTCGTTTTTCGAGAGAATAACCATACTCTCCACAACGTTTTTAAGTTCCCTTACATTGCCTTCCCAATCATAATCCATGAGGATTTTAAGGATCCGTTCCGGTATATCCGGTATGGGAACACGATGGGCAATGCTAAAATCTTTGAGGAATTTATTTATAAGTTCCGGTATATCTTCTTTCCTTTCTCTGAGAGGAGGTAGATGAACGGTTATAGCATTCAATCGGTAATACAGATCTTTTCTAAACCGACCTTCTTCTATCATCTCCTCAAGGTCTTTGTTGGAAGCAGCAATCAATCTTACATCTACTTTTTTGGACCTATCTCCTCCTATTCTTGTAATAACCCCATCTTCCAGAACCCGAAGAATCTTGGGCTGCATGTTAAGGGGCATATCACCGATTTCATCCAGAAAAAGGGTTCCTTCATGAGCCAGTTCAAACTTACCTATTTTGCCCCTTTTTAAGGCTCCTGTAAAGGCACCGCTCTCATATCCAAACAGCTCAGTTTCCAGTAAATCTTTAGGTATGGCACTGCAGTTGATTGGAATAAAGCACCCCTTCCTGCCGCTTTCTATATGGATCGCTCTGGCAAAAATTTCCTTTCCCGTGCCGCTTTCACCGGTAAGCAGGATGCTAATGTCTGATCTGGCAACCCTCTTGGCCAGATTCATGGCTTCCTGTATTTTAGGACTTTTACCCACGATTTTTGAAAAGGAGTGCATGTTCTCGTGTATCTTTGAGACCTCCTGTTTAAGCACCTGAAGGCTTGTTTTGGTTTTGTTGAGAAGCTCTGAAAGCTCTATCATTTCAGAAATATCCCTATCACTGCTTATTCCACCCACTATTTCTCCATCTTCAATTAGGGGTCTTGCACTAATAATGATGTGGCAATTCTTACGGGGGCTGTTGTAGACATTCTCATACGGTTTGCCTTCCTTGATAACCCTGGACAATAAAGCCTGGGGGAAAAAGCGGGATATCGGTTTGTTCAATATCTTGCTTCGTTTTAATTGATAAAGTTTTTCAGAACTTTTGTTCCAAAATTTCACTACAGCATTTTTGTCAACAATGCACACAGCGTCCTGAATATTATCCAACACATTTTTAAACCCGATACTGAATTTTCGCAACAATTTCTTGTACAACTTATACAGCTTCATAAATTCTTCACTTTTAACTATCCCTACAACTTTGTCATTTTTAATAACGGGCATATATCTGCATGGATGTTTTTTAATTTTTCTCACTATATCTTTTAATTGTTCCTTCTCTTTAACCGTGCAGAACGTTTGCCCTTTAAACTTATCTATTAAAACATCCAGGGTTAATTCTCCGGCATGTATCTTTAACACATCAGTGGCAGTAATAAAACCAATGGGGATTTCTTTTTCACCATCTCTTTTTACAATCAAAACCACATCCTGCTGATTCTCTATCATCAAGTGGGTTATTTCCTGGATAGTGGTGTTTTGGCCTATTTTGGGAACTTTTCTATCTATAATTTCATCTACTATATTCATATCTTTAAAATATAAATTCTCAACAAGCATTTTATCGCCACCCATTTCATTAATACTAATAACCTGCTTCTTCTCCATTTTGGCTGCCTTAAATTTTATTCAAACCCATACCGGCCAATTCTTGGGGTAATACAGCTTTGGGTTCAATCAAGAGAAAGGCTACGCCTCCGTCACTCAAATACATTTGAGTAACGTGCTCTTGACAAAACCTATCCGAAAGATTTTTATTAGTTAAGAATTGACCGTGATGTTTCATCATTTTAAACAATAAATTCTTCTAGCGTGACTTTACTAAGCAAATCTAACAAATCCTTGTTTTGAAATTTGAAATAATTATAAGCGATTTTGTGTATAGACTAAAATATTAACATTAAATTGCGGTATGTCGATACAACAGGAAAGATACAACAGGATACAACAGGAACCGTCCAACAGGAACCGTCCCTTTTGTTTCCAACAGGAACCGTCCCTTTTGTTTCAGCAAGAAAATGTCACTTTTGGGCTGGAAATTTAACCGAGCCTGAACAATTATAGTTATTCCGTTCG
>DFNM01000096.1 GCA_002376045.1 Firmicutes bacterium UBA3567 | reverse complement strand
TTCGCTGTTGTTGAAGTATCCGGTCAATTCTCAACAACTAAAAAGGATGGGTTTTGTCAAGGGCTCGGCACTCAAAAGTTGATTGAGTGCCGGGGGACGCAGCCTTTACCCTTGACAGAACCCAGGAGAAAGCTATAATGATTTAACTATTGACCGGATAGGGTTTGCATGACATTTAACTCAACTGAAAGGGAGAAGAACCAAAATATTTAAGGGTGCGAAATGTACGACTACACAATTACCTCCTCAATAAAGGTTGTGGTGTTTGTCAACAGGTCAAAATCATAATAACTGTTGTCCTCTTCCTGAATAAGCCTAATAACAGGCCTCTGGGGAAAATTCCTGTTCTGCCGGATCACCACACCATATTTGCCGTTGTTCAATTTTACAGTAACACCATTGGGATATATGGCTACGTTTCTCACAAAGGCTTTTACCACTTCGGCATCCAGGTGGGTATTGGCAAGGCCCATCAAAACTTCAACGGCTTCATGGGGAAGTATCTTATCTACATACAGCAGAGTATCATATATATCAGCAGCCCTTACAATTCGGGAATACAGTGTTATGCTGTCACCTTTCAGGCCCCGGGGATACCCGCTGCCATCCACGTTCTCATGGTGTTGATGGGCTACAGCTGATGACTTCAAACTAAGCTCCCTCTTCTTCCTCAACACATCAAATCCATCTTTAGTATGTTTCTCAAACAGCTCCCTGTCTTTCCCTTTCAAGCTGTCTTCTTTCTTGTACAGCAATCTTCCTGGAAGGAAAACCTTACCTATATCATGCAGCAGTGCTCCAACAATCAGTTCCTCCAGTTCATACGCATTCATGCCCAGATTCTTACCAGTGACCGCTGAAAGGATGGCAGTGTTCATGGAATGAAAGTAGATGTGATCCTCATGACTGTAACTGTTGAGCAGATTTATCATGCAATCATTGTCATACTTAATCTCATCATAGATATCATCAGCACATTTTCTGACAGAAAACCCGTCAAAATCTTCTCCCTTTGCAACCCTTTCAAAGACATCCCTTATCGTCTGCAGGGTAATAAGCCTGGTTTTCTCAGAAATCACATCCCCTATTATAACATCGTCAAAGCGTTCATCTTCTATGTATACAAAATAAATCCCCAAACTTTTGAGCCTTCTGATGATGTTTTTTGACAGCCGAACCCCTTTTGTAACAAGGGGCTGACCATTGCTCGAAAAAATGTGTTTTGCAATTACATCTCCTTCCTGCACATTTCTCATTGCAACCTGTCTCAATTCTCACATCCCCTTCATTTAGATTGTTCAATGATTCATAACTATTTAAATCAAAAAGACCGCAAATTGCGGCCACCCCAGATTCAATCTAACGGCAGCCTGGCAATCATATCCCTTAGGGACTTAGACCCATGGCTTTGCGTCCTGTCCTTTCGAACAGTTTGCCTTTGTCTCCCATATTTTTTTAAACAAATAATTATTTCAACATACATCAACCAATATCCTTTACAAAATTAAAAAAACTTCTAATACAACTGCAGAGATTTTGCAAAACAAAAAGCATGTTTATGTCCGGGCATAAACATGCATCTCTTTTTAAAACTCACAATGATTTCTTTCCTCACGGCTTTTAAGTTCCTCAACCAGGATTTCGACTATTTTCTTCAACTCTTTGGAAGGAAGATCTTTTAAGGCATTTATTATATCTGTTTCCTCATAGTCTATTAAAGAACTCATGAAAACATCCTCCCCTTTTAATAAAAAGTTTCCAGTAATCAGTAATATTTTATGTCTTTATCCCTACTTTTAGAAAGAGGATTGGAAGTTACTCATTCTACAAAATAACATAAAATCCTTCTTTAAATGACAATTTTTCAGATTATACTGTTCAACTAGACCTCCAGAATTACCGCCTCCAGACCCAATCTTTGATATATCACTGCTCAAATTTATTTCCTTACCATTGGATAAAGTAATGTTGTATATGCTGAATCTATCCGGAATATCGGGTATGGTATTCAAACCAAAGAACACACCAAAATAATACTCCGAAGCTTCACCGGGCATGAGTTCAAATTGGTCATCAAAATCACAGTGATAAATATTGCCATGTAGTTCTATAGCAGTTCTGAACCCATAATTTTTCCCTACTGTAATTCTTTCATCAGTATTGTTTATTATTCTAAATATTACATTTATCTCGTTTATACCTCTGGCTATTGTATCAATATCAATATTAATTTTCCCGGCAACACTTTGGGGGTCAAAGTATACAGCATCGATTAGCCTAAAAAGATTTATCTTCCACCGGTTTTCTTCCCGTATCATAGAAAAGTATCTCTCATAATACTCTCCATCAATCTTTGCCACCTCTTTAAACAGCACAACTCCATTTTCCATCAAAACCAAATCTTTCACCCGAATTTCTTCCGGCTGTATATCACTGTTCGACATCAAATCCTCTACATACTCGTCTACTTCTTCTACCAGCGCACCAATGAGGTTTATAGAATACTTTGATATCAGTTCTTCAACTCCCTTTCTATCGTTATCCTGTACCAGCTTATAAAAATCCTCCAGACTATAAATTATCTCCCCTTTGGTCCTTGAAAAAACTTCTTCCAATGTACCTTGGAACGGCCGTTGGATTTCTTGGTTTACTTCCCCTATATCTTCCTCTACATATGAACCTTCATTATTTGAGCCTTCATTTCCAAAATTAAAAAAATCAATGCCTATTCCGGCTTTAGCAAGGAAAAAAGCTATTACTATACTGATATAAAAAATAATAAGAAACTTTTTCATGTCTTACTTACCTCCATAAAACCATAACTTGATATCTCTCAGTCATTTTTCTGCATGATTATCAGATTGTTTTTAATAAACCATAACTTGTTCTGAATTTTCTTACGATCAATTCCCATTTAAATATTCCTCCCTCAAACTCTGTAGATAATCTTGCTTAAGTTTTTTTAGAGTAAAACCAAAATCAAAGTATCTCTTCAAAACACTTTCCACAAAATCTGCAGTGAATACAGGGTCTCTCTCAAACAACTTTATTCCCGTCGATATGATCTCATGTTGTAATGACATATTGGTTTTGTTTAAATTAACAACATCAACTTTCCTCTGGCCCAAAATAAATTCTACCTCTGCACCTGTTCGCATTTCTTCAATCAAAGGAATTGATTTATCATGAAACAGTATAGCAATATCTATATCACTCATTCGGGTTTCACATTCTGTTCCATATGAACCAAAAAGGTATACGGTATATACATTTAACTCCTTTATAAAATAATCATGCAGTTTTCTCAATGTTTCTTTAGAAAAATGCATTCTTCTTGTTTTTTTCATCGGAATCCCTTTTTTCATTTATCTACATCTTTATTTATAATATACCATACTCATCCCGCTCAAAGAAGTGTTTGTTGGAAAAATCTGCTTAAAACTGGTTTGCTACATTAATTTCCACTAACAGCAAAATTCACAAAAAGAGCTAATAGCCTTTAAGCTTTTAGGATAACTTCCAAAAAAAGTCGTTTGAACCATGACTGTTTTTGCTTTTGCTTTTGGCTGAATCTGCCTTTCTCTGGCAGACAAACACGCTTTACCCCTTTTTGGATATAGAGTTCTCCATTAGCCCTTGAGCCAAATCCCCTGTCAGCAGCTACATCCCAAGGAGTTTTGCCAAATCGTTCCCCGTGTTTGACCAGGACAAGGGGTTATCCCGGTATGCTCCACAACCAGTTATTAACCGTTCATCAAATTGTTGTGCCAGGCACTTTTTAAAACAAAAAAAACAGCACATATCTTCTTGCTGGTAATACAAACAATATACATAAAAGTTTTTTTGGGTTCTTCTCCATTTTAGTTGAGTTAAATG
>DFNM01000102.1 GCA_002376045.1 Firmicutes bacterium UBA3567 | reverse complement strand
CTCGCTGATGTCTAGCCGGCATTCTTTTAAACTACGAAGAGCTCGTTCCTTTTCTTTGGTTAGAAGTTCCCCGGCATTGTCTGTTAATTTAATTTTTTCATCCAGAGCACCGATTTTTCCATTAAAATCCTGTTTGTAAATTATTTCGATATACAATCGGGGTAAATGTTCATTTTTGCTCCGTGTAATAAGGTTTTCTGTGCCTTCCCATATTGCTTCACGTAATAAATCAAGATCTTCTTCAGTAGCTCCGGTTCTTTCAGCAGCAAACTGATTTGCTATTCCATAGACTGAAATGACAGCAAAGGGCACCTTGTATTCATTACGAAACGAACGCTGCTGCCTTTCCTTGCCTTCCCTGCCTTCAGTAGTAAATGCAGACGTTCCCTGAACAAAATCAACAGTTACCGCATGTAGAGACCGCCCCCACTTAAACTGAACCGGACCCACCCAGGAAAATGATTCCTTACCCAGCGCAAAGGTAACTCCAAAGAGCCTTGCATCAAGGCATTTTGCCATTACCTCCCGCCCTGTTTTCTTACCGGTATTCTTTTTTAATTCTTCAAAGCGCTGCTTTAATGTTTTTGGCTCTCCATCTATAAATACCGGTAGACCTTTACGCAACCACTGATCACGAATCGTCCTTTTTATCCGTACATCGGAAACTAAAACCTGCCCGGTTTCTTCATCGTAACGGGGATGATTGGAATTCAACGGATCCCCATTAGGGTTAGCGTCCTTAACTGTATATATAAAAAGGATTTCCCTTCTGTTCTTAAATGTCATGTTCTAATTCCTCCTTTTTATCTGTTTTAAAAATATAGTTCCAGAAATAATTGGATGCATCGGCAAACGCAATCGTAAAAGCAAAGTTACCGTCAACGCCCAGTTCTTTTTCCCCACCTTCTAATAGCAATTTCCCCACTTCATTTGCTAATTGCTGTAAGTAAAATGAATACTTCATATTATAGGCATTTATTAGCTCGGGCACTCGAGAAAGATGTTTTTTAAGGTCCCGTATCGTCATCCTGCCAAAATTCATTTGTTTAAAAAGTGGCGCACTATGAATATCATCTTTTTTGCCGGCCTGCAGTTCCGCCATATATCCCAGCAACACACCGGCTAAAAATACCCCTTTCCCCTGAATGGTCTTCAAATATTTATCTTCAAAAGAATCAAGAAACACCAAGTTCGGCCTCATCTTTAGCTACCTCCTTATTAATCCGTTCCATAAATTCTACTACAAGCTGTCCCCTGCTGGCTGCCGATCTCACATTCATCCATTTATCACTATCAAATAGGAGTTTTGGAATTCTCCGGACAAACATGGTTTTGAAGGAATCGACAGTTAAACGCTCTCCTCTTAACATCCGTCCGATGATATTGATAACGTAATCTCGCATAACTGCCTTGTCTTCAGTACTCTTTCCTGAAAGGGAAATACATGCTGCAAATATTGTTTTGAAAGCAGAATCCAAATCTTTTTTGCTTTGATTTCCACAGGCGGTCAGCGCTTTTTGCCAGGCTTTTTCCAAACGTGCTAAGAGCGAAGGAGGTACATCCTCAACCATCAGGTGCACTCTTTCCTGAGCTTGCAGCGTCTCCCAGAATAAAAAATGAAACACCAGGCCGCTGTCTTCTTTCGCCAGTCGGCGGAAAAATTTCCGCTCACCTTCCTTACCCATTCCCCTTGCACCTTCGTCATTAACATTTAGTCGCTTAATAGTTCTCCGCAAAAGTTCGCTATCCCGTAAAATACCCACCACTTCTGGCACCATCCAGATGTTAATGCCCTGAATAGTTGATTTATCTGTAAGCTCTCGCTCTATCACCTCTCTTCCCGCAGTAAGTTTTTCCAAGCATTCCTGGCAAACAGGTATTACTTTATAAATATTTCTTTTGTCCAGACCGGGTAAGACATTAACCTTATCAAAGGTTGAAAATTTGAAAACCTTATCTAATGCGACGGGATTGTTGGTGATTTTATGGCAACAGGAACATGCAACTCTCGCAGAACTGTCACCTCCCTTTTTCTGTATGTGCTGTTCCAGCTTTTCCCGGAAGTATTTCACAAAAGCGGGCACATCACCCGGATAGCGAAAATTACCATTATCTTCAATACCAAAGAGCAGCATAAAAGTGCCTTTCCCATGGTATAGATCAGCTATGTCATTTACGTGTTCGTTCAAAAAATTCATGATTATATCCACTGCTCCAGGAGTAAAAAATTCACATGCTTCATAATCATTTAACAGTCGATATTTTATTTTGTAAAAAATACAATCCTTTTCATTTTCCCAGTCTCCGCTTTCACCAACCAGCTGTTTTTTGCGTGCATTCTCATCCTTTTTGGGTTTTCCCATCAAATGTAGAGGAGTAAAACCCCAGAAAGTATTTTTCCCTACCCTGTCACGATAAAGATACTTTTTTTTCATTTCGGGGTCAATCATATAATCAACAAGATCCATTTTCTTTACACCATGAACTCTAAGCTGTAATGCATCCGGATTATAAACCTCAAGCCAGATGCGAAGAACTTTGGGAATTTCATCTTTTTTATTTTCTTTTATTTGCCCCAAAGGAAACTTGAGATAAGACTCCCACCCGGAAGCACTGCTTAGTTCTCCTAACTCTCTTACTGCGTTCAAAAACCCCACCTTTTCACCTCCTCTTAATTGATTTAATATTACTATTCATTATGGACCTTTAATCTTATTTTATTTTATTTGGAATATTTTTTCAATACTTTTTTAATATTTTTGCTAAATTTTTTATTGAATATTAATACCTAAATTGATAAAATATATCTAGTAGAACTTTACCTAAGCAGGAGTTGAAACATATTACTATTCATTAAAGTTTTAATAGCCTACCTATAAGGATTTAAAATTAAGTTTGATGGGGGTTTCTTCCCCCATTTTTTATCGTGGTTTTCATTTTTGTTCGGCTACACGGGAACAAGCAGTCACATCATCTCTACACAACCAAACCCTTGCGAATTTTTGCCTCCAAGACCCGTATCAACTGCGAGCTGCAAGAGTTCTGTGGGTCCCGTGAGTTCCATATTAAATGTATAACCTTTGATAATGATACCTTTAAATTTAACTATGTTTAATTTAGGTTTGCTTTTTATTTTTAAATGGACGGAATATTCCGGTGCTTCTTCTCCATTAAGTGCATAATATTTTTTTCGTAGATTGTTATTAATGATTTCTTCGAAACGCTTTTCCTGCGGGTTGTAATAAATGGTGTATTTGCTGCCATCCGGGAGGGTAGCTGTACTGTAAGCTGTTACTGGAGATAAAGTACGCAGTATAATTGAATCATCCCGGACAATACAATCTTTCATTTCAAAACCGTCAATAACAATTTGCTCCTTTCCCAACCTGAAATTATCTTTCAAGATAAAATCACCCAGCGATTGAGATAATTCTGTAAGAGGAGTCGAAATAACAAGTTCTGCACTATCTTCAAAAACTATTGTCTTTTTTTCAGCATTGATTCTAAACACTCCCTGCAGTCTGGAAAAAGAAAACATTTTAAATCTTCTTTTTTTAAAACAAAAACCCTCATTATGCAGAAACTCTGCCAGTTCAGGAAAGATATTCTTATATATTAGCCCCTGAAGTAAATAATTATAGTAAAGAGGGAGCTCAATATAACTTTTCTCCCGGGGTTTTAATGTCAGCTTGATATGCAATACCAGTCACTCCCAGCATACATTTATTAAAATAATTGCTTTACTGCTTGAAAATATCTTTATGATTTTTCACAAATTGCACATATATTCTTTTATACTGCAATTCAATTCTCTTTCCCTTTGGATAGCCTGTCGAAATATGTCAGAAGAAATAACGCGGCAATTCTGTAGTAATTATTTTCCTACAACCCCTGAACGTGAAACCTCACCGCTTCACCCTAATACTCAATATCCAAGATAACTCCTTTAGATCGGTTTACCCCTCCACCCAGCGTTTTTTCCAAATGGATACATCCCTTGGGGGAAAAAATAGAGCAATAGCCTATAAAAATAGTTTCACTATCCAGTATAAAATATCCGTGAAAATCCCCTCCCTTTACTAAATCATACCAAAAATCGGGTAACTCCTTCTGAGCTTTTCCTATATCAAATGAGGGATTGAGTTTCAATTCCTTATAGGTAGGCTATAAACTCAAATTGCTTCCTGTTACCTCCTTAATATACACGCTTCTATAAGAAGGAGTCATCCCCACCTTTTTTTAATCCGTACTCTTCTCTTTTAGAATAATTTTTCGATCTGAAAGTATAAAAAATTATCGAATCTTCTTCTTTATTTATTTTCTTTAATAATTCGGTCTTTAATTTTACAAAGTTCGCTTCAGTGATTTCACCTTCTAATACAGAATTTTGTACCCAGTACAAATATTTCCGCGCAGTCTTTAAAACTTTTGTAACCCTCTTAGTATTCACATCATAAACAAGTATTACAAACATATTTCCTACCACCTTGAAATATATGGACCGTATTTTTCTTCTCCCATCAAATGTTTTTGAAGTTTATAAAGTTCCATCCTTATTAATCTCCTATAAGATACTTTTCTGCCAAGTCCTCTATGGGATATTGTCGTTCTTATTTTGTTATCGAATTCCTGGACAAAGGTTTTGCGTCCTTTTTCTTTCAATAAAATTCCTCCCATTTCCTTCTCAAAATCTTTCTTCGTTATCATGTTTTTCCCTATAAGACTGAATATGATTCTGTCTATAATAATAGGTTTAAATATCTCGGCTATATCGAGGTTTAAAGTAAATCTCCTGAAATTTGTTGTATGAAGATACCCTATCCTCGGGTCTAAATGTGTTTTGTATATTTCACTTAAAACCAATACGTATAATAGCGAATTGCCAAAACTTATAAGCGCATTTAATTCATTTTTAGGAGGTCTTTTGCTTCTGCCTTTGAATATGAAATCGGGTTTTTCCAAAATATTGTCAAATGATTTGTAGTAAGTTTCACGGATGTTTCCTTCTATACCCATAAGTTCTGATACATCTTTACAATTTTCTATTCTAGTTGATAGTTCTATAATATTTTCTAATGTATTTCCTACATCTTTACCCCTTTTGTAATAATAGTTCAACACCTGCGAAATATTCTTGTAACTTCCTTCTACTAAAGCCTTAGCTATTTCAAGCCTTTTATTTTTGTCCAGATAAAATTCTGCCTGCTTTAATATCATGTATCCGGAGTTGAGATGTTCCCGGGGATAATATGTCCCTGTATAGTAACCGTAGTAATTAAAAAAATGCAGGCAAATTTCTTTTTGGGATATAAATTCCAGAAACCTCTTGTTCAAAGCAACTTCACCAAAAATTAAAATATCGCTTACGTCTTCAACAGGTAAGTATTTTTTTCCTTTTTCTGTTTCAAAATAAAATGTATTATCCTTCCTTCTAAATTCTCCATCATTAAATACGTAAATATTCTTTTTCATAGATATCACCTGCTAAGAATAACAAAATTCTTTATAGGCACATTTGCTGCAAAAGCGAGTCTTGACAACTTCCGGCGGTTTCTCTAAATAAACTATTCTTAAAATATCTTTAACGACTTTTTCTATGTTTTCTTCATCTTTTTTTGTCAGCTCTATTTCTTCTCTCTTTTTCTCCTTTGGAAACATCAGTACTCCTTTTACATGTATTCCCAAATCTTTTAACTGTTTAAGATAGTATAAAAGCTGCATCCTTGCACTTTCTTTAAATTTAGAAGATTTTTTAACCTCTCCGACTACAAGCTGGCCATCTCCTCTTTTCATTACATCTATTTTAATATTGCCTATGTTTATTTCTTTTGTGTCTCTTCTGTAACTCTGTTCATGCAAAAATCTTCCCAAATCAATGTACGGATTTTCCTGGTCCGGTTCCAACTGCCTCGACATAAGCCATACTTGCCTTTTGCATATGAAGTAATACCAGACTAACGTTCCATTAACTCTAACATCCTCTGTCAAATCAAACACCTCAATAAAATTATTAATTCTTAAACCAACATTCTTAAATCAACCATATTTAATTGCATTAGAAAAACATTACTTTGTCATCATCGGCATTAAAACCATATTCTTTAGAATAATAATCCTCTAAATTTTCAATGGGTATCCTTCCGTAAAATTTTTCCCTTTCAAAGGGGTAATTTTATACCATAACTGGAAATAAAATTAAATAAATATATATATAAATTATATCTCTGCCGCCCGTTTCTACTATGTCCCTATGCCTTTTTTTCCCCAATTCACATACTGCACTTAACTCCACTTTTCCACCTCCTCGTTTTCCAAATAAAAACTATAACGCCCTGATCATCTTTATGCAGCCGAACCCTTGAGAATTCTTAGCACCCAATCCACAGCCCAATGCTATTTCCAAAAGTCTAGGGTTTCCCTGTAATTCAAATACTCCGCTCCACCCTTTTACTATTATTTTTTTAAAATATGTTATATTTTCTTTTAATCTTGAATTTTTCGCAGGTTTGATTGTCAGTGTGTCATCTTCAATTTTTTCTCCAATAACTTCCGACTTTCTTAAAAGATTTTCCCTGATATGTTTTTCAAATATGCTGTCATACGGGCTGTGGTATATAGTTTTTTTTCTGCCTTCTATTGTAACCGTCGAATAGGTTACTATAGGAGATAGCGTTTTTATCAAGATTTTATCTTTAATACCTTTTCTTTCTTCTATTTCTACCCCTATTACTTTAACAGGTTGATAATCTATCTGTAATTCATTCGAAAATAAACAGGTTTGTAAAAAGTCATTTGTAAAGTCATCTACTAAACTCGATACCGTCAAAGAAAAATTGTCTTTAAAAGTGATAGTCTTATTGTTTGAATCTATCTGGTATTTTCCGTAGAGTCTTGAAAAAGTAAATAATTTGAAACTCCTCTTTCCTTTTTTAAATCCCTCTTCATGCAGAAATTCCCTGAAATCCTGGTTTTTTATGTTGTTATAAATAAACCCCTGTATTATGTGATTGTAATGAATCGGCAATTTTAAATTGTCACATTTAAACTTTATAACAGCCTGCATGCTGATTCTCCTTTTACCCAATAAAATTTTACGGGTTTTACAGCTTTTCCCATAATTCTTATATTCTCCCTCAACAAAAAAAATCCTCTGTCGAGGATTTTCTAATTTTGTCGAACTTGTATTCCAGGAAAAAAATTATCATGCCATGCCAGTAAAAAGCGGGACTGGAGAATTAATGGCGGGAAAAGCTCTCGGTAAACAAGTTAATCACGTATACAGAACAACTCCTGCAACCCCTCCCAACACAATTACAAGGATTGGATGAATTTTGGTGTTCAGCAACAGACCCAATCCTCCCAGTCCAATCAGCAAACTCTTTATATCTGTAATGGCTGTTTTCCCGACGGAAAAGGCAGCAGAAATGATGAAACCCATGACAATAGGACGCAGGGCGGAAAACATCATGTTTAACCACGGCAATTCTCTGTTTTTTATTACATAGTTTGACACCATTAGTACAATAATAAAGGATGCTGATATTACCCCCAGTGTTGCCAGCCCTGAGCCCAGTGTGCCTTCCAGTTTGTAGCCTACAAAAGTTGCTCCATTTATGGCAATCGGGCCCGGGGTAATTTGTGAAATGGCTATAATATCAACGAGTTCACCTTCTGTAAGCCAGTGGTTCCTCTTAACAATTTCTTCCTCTATGAGAGGCAAAATTGCATAACCGCCACCAAAACCAAATAAACCAATTTTAAAAAAGGTTAGATAAATGCCCAGCATACAAAAATCACCTTTTCCAATTTAACTTTCATCCATTCTTTCCGACTTCTCTTTTAATGATTTCAACAGGAATGTAGCGGGTAACAAAACCAGGAGTGCTATAATGGGATGCACATCAAACACACCAACAACGGTAATCGTAAGCAAGCAAATAGAAACATTTATTGAATTCCATTTGGTTGCTCTGGCCATCTGTATAGCCGCACTCAGAATTAGTGCCACTACTATAGGGTTAATCCCATTGAATACATCAGAGACAAGCTTCAGCTTTCTAAATGGAGTAAAAAAAGCTGCAATAGCTAGAATGCACAGTAATGAGGGAAGAGTTACACCAATGGTACTAAAAACTGCCCCCAAAATTCCTCCAATCCTATATCCTAAATATATTGATGTATTAACAGCAACAGCTCCGGGAAGAGACTGAGTTATGGATATAACATCGAAGAACTCCTTTTCTCCCACCCATTTCTGTTTATCAACTACTTCTCTTTTAATGAGGGGTATCATTGCAAAACCCCCACCAAAAGTAAAAGAACCAATTTTAAAAAAAACTATAAAAAGCTTAAAAAGATTCATATCAAACGCCCCAAAAATACTTATTTTTCTGCATTGTAAGGTTGTAGCTGGAAAACCGGTCTGATTTCCCCTACAACCTCCTTGTGGAAGTTTTTAAGTTTTATAGGATAGAAATTTTTGAGCTGCTCTATCTCCCGGGCATCAAGCACCTTAAGTTGCTTTAAAACATGTACAACTGAGGGCCATAGAGCTCTGGGGTTACCATCCTCAACCTTTACTGCTATTCCTATTCCCTGATTCATCAATCCAACGCAAAACACTCCTTCTGCTCCAACTTTACCAATAAGCTTACCTTTTGTCACTTCTAAAAGCCTGGTATTAAACCCCTTAGTACCGTCTACCAGCTGAGGATGCTTGATCATTGAAGAAGTTATTCTTTTTACAGCCTCTGCTCTTTCCTGCTTCAGACATTTGT
>DFNM01000187.1 GCA_002376045.1 Firmicutes bacterium UBA3567 | reverse complement strand
CTAGGGAATCCTCATATTCTATTTGACGCTACCTCATATTTTAGAACCCATTCGCAGCCCGTCAAGGGTAAAGGCTAACGCTCCGCCTATCGGCGGCCCTTGACTTGGCTGCTCATGTGTTCTACTTAACAATTAAGGGTTAAGATAGATTAACAAACCCCTAATTTTTCCCACAAGCCATTTTAAACTTGCTAATTTTGACTTGAAATAAAACATCGTTAGATTGTCATTCCTCGCCAGGGATAATCTAGCACAGGCTTGTGGGGGTACGCAGGCTTGGTTTTTCTTTTATAGTCCTAACTTTTTGGGTGGTTACTTTTTTTGGCTGTTCTAGTTTCTTCAGGTCATAAATTTTACCCTGATAAGATGCTTGTAAACTGCCGTCAGAATGTATATGAACCTCAACCTTAGCTTTCGGTTTGAGAGAAACTACCCGGTTATATAGCCTGCTAGGGAAAATATTAATTCTTGATCAGCTGTTTTGGAGAAGAACCAAATATTTTCATAATATAAAAAGCAGGAAAAAGGGAACCGAATCTTAAATTATTAAAACATGTCAAAGTATTCCCGATTTAAAAACGGAAAAGGATGGTGTCCATGGAAGTTAAAGAGATTAATATTGATGAACATACGAACTTAAAGCTCTATCTTGAAGACTGTTTTGAAGGGATGAGAAAACACCTGGAAGCAAAATCCGTTGATGTTGTCGTAACATCGCCTCCCTATAACATCGGAGTAGATTACAACAAATACTACGATAAAATTCCCCGAAAAGACTACCTGGAATGGCTCGGCAGGTGGGCAGAGATAACAAAGGATGTTTTAAAAGATGATGGCTCTTTGTTTCTGAATATCGGATCCAAGCCTTCAGACCCCTGGGTGGCTTTTGAAGTGGCTTTCGAAATGAGAAAGCATTTTAAACTGCAAAATGTGATACACTGGATAAAATCCATTTATATTGAACACGAAAGCTATGGAAAAAAAATCGAACTCAATGTGGGTCATTACAAACCCATTAACAGCAAGAGATTCATCAATGATACCCATGAATACATATTTCACCTGACCAAGACGGGCAGTATAGAGCTGGACCGTTTGGCTATTGGGGTACCATACAAAGATAAATCAAACATCACCAGATGGAACAATGGCAAAACCGGGGTGAGATGCCGAGGAAACTCGTGGTATATACCTTACAAAACCATTCAAAACAGAATGAAAGAGCGACCCCATCCGGCAAGTTTTCCTGCTGAACTAGCAGAAATGTGCATCAAACTGCACGGTCTTGAAAAAGCAAACCTCATCATGGACCCCTTCCTTGGAATTGGCAATACAGCCATCGCATGTAAAAAATTAAGAAAAAACTTTATAGGTTTTGAAATCGATAAAGCTTACTTTGATGAGGCAGTTAGAATTCTGAGCGAAGGAGACCAGCTCGTTTTAAACATTTAAACCCGGCGCCAGCCGGAGGCAGCTACACCGGGTCTAATTAAAAATTTATGCAGGGAATTTTTGATGGGGTTTTTCTCCAAACCGTCTTTTCCTTTCTGCCAAACCTTTGCGGTTAAATTCCTGATGTGAACCTTTGGATATCCGCCCATTCAGGATAGAATCGGAGCGCAAACAGCGTCCCATGGTCTTTTCCTTCAGTTTACCCAACTGCAAAACGTGGTCCACATTCTCGTCTCTATTCCCATTTCATCCATCATCAGCAGCATGTCTCCTGCGTTTACAAGCCCTGCTGTATTGGAATCAAAGGATTTGCCATTATGTGGGAAACTAAACCCTCATAAGGTCACTGAGCTACAAAGAGCTCAAAAAGCAAGACATATCCAGAGTTATTCTCGTCACGGAAAAAGTTCATACAAAATCAGCAGAGCTTAGGATGTGGTAAAACACGCTCTGGAAGATACTGGATTCCAATACACCATTTATGATAGAGCAGCCTTTAAACAGATAAAAAACAAACCCAGTGTAATAACTCAACGCTATTACAGCGGGTTTGTTTATCACTTCTCCTCAACAAGCTGTGTAATAATTCCCGGAGGCGACTTCTTCAAAGTGATCAAATTCCAGTCCAATCCCCTCCGGGGAGCGTTTTCTTTGAATTCTACCCCCTTTTTTAATAAGTACTTCCATTTTTGCTTTAAATCATCTACACCAAAGGCTATATGGAAGAAGCCTTCTCCTTTTTTTTGGAGAAAATTCCGGGGAGCCTCTTTATCATATGGATGCACAAATTCAAGGAGAGTTTCTCCTATTTGAAACAAAGCAATTTCCACTTTGCGCCGGTGGAGTTTGTGGGTTCCGCGATAATCAAATCCCATTACATCCCGATAATACTCAACAACACGGTCTAAATCTCTGCAGATAAATGCAATGTGGTGGATCTTATTGTACATTTCCATCCCTCCCAATATTTTTTAAAAAAAAGAAAAACCGGGTAGAGCCAATACCTTCCCTACCCATGCTTTGGAGATGCCAGTAGCTCAGCAAATCTTTTGCAAACATCTATATTAATCCCTTCTTTTTAAGATATCTTATACTTTTTCTCAAGTTCCCCTATTGCCTTAAGTCCTACAATCTCGTTAAACTCACTGAAGGTAGCCATCCTGGATATTATAGATGCGGGTGTGCCCGTCTGCTTCATCTCCTCAACCAGGTCCATTACTGCTTTCGTAATGATGTACAGGGTGGAAAGGGGATAAATCACTATTGCATATCCCATTTCCTGAAGTTCTTTAAAACTCAGAACAGGAGTTTTGCCCCCTTCAATCATGTTAGCCATAAATGGGGCCCCTTTAATCGTCTTTGGAATTTCTCTTAGCTGTTTTTCATCCTCAGGTGCTTCTACAAAAAGTACATCAGCCCCGGCTTCATAATACATCCTGGCCCTTCTTATGGCTTCATCAAACCCTTTTACCGCTATGGCATCAGTTCTTGCAATAATAAGAGTATCATCTCTTCTCCTTGCATCAACAGCAGCCCTTATTTTCTGAACCATTTCTTCAGCAGGTATGATTTGTTTACCTTCCATATGCCCGCAACGCTTTGGCCAGGTCTGGTCTTCCAACTGGATTGCAGCCACTCCAGCCTTTTCATACTCCTGTACGGTTCTTATAACATTTAAAGGATTGCCATAACCCGTATCGGCATCGGCTATCACTGCCCCCTCAACTGCATCGGTTATGTAACCCACATGTCTGACCATCTCTGTCATACTAAGAAGGCCTATATCGGGTTTTCCTAAAATGTTGGCAGAAGCACCGTAACCTGTGACATATACCGACGGAAACCCGGCTTTATCTATAATTTTTGCACTCAGGGTATTGAAAGCTCCTACTGAAACCAGTATTTCTTTTCTTGCAATGTAATCTTTAATGATCTTTCCTTTGCCCATACAATAACCTCCTTTAAAGTTTATGCATTAAAACCGGTAAACTCCCGTGAGGAAAAGAGCTGTTCGACCTTTTGCTGTTCATCAGTAGACTCAGGAAACAACAAACTACCTACCACACAGATAAGCATGTTTATTGCCAGGCCTATAATTCCACTATACCATCCATGGAATGTTTTCATTCCTGTTAAAGTCATGCCTGAAGCTATAACCGCTCCCACGATCATTCCCACCAGTACAGAGGATTTTGTCATACGTTTCCAATAAAGGCCTAACAGAAAAGCTGGAGCTATCTGGATGAGTATTTCAAATTTTAACACAAATATCTCGAACAATGTTCCCGGAGGATTCCAGGCAATAAACAATAAAAGAAATACCACGCAAATTCCAATAATTTTCCCCCAAAAAACCTTCTTTTTTTCATTGGCTTTAGGATTAATAAATCTACCATAAATATCATTAGAAATAAGGGAGGAAAAAGATAGAATCACGGAATCTGCAGTTGACATGATTGCTCCAATAATTCCAGCAAATAATAGCATCATAACCCAGTAATGAAAAACCGATTTGGAAGCAATGACATTTGCCATCATACCCACTAACTGTTCTGATTCCATTTTGCCTAAACCAGGAAATGCCTTGATTCTTATGAGCCCTATAATTAAAGCTACTCCTGTAGTAATAAAAGGCATCCATGCCATCCGGCTTAAAGACCTTTTTAATGTCCTTTCATTTTCCGCTGCGTAAATTCTTTGAATTGCATGAGGATATACGGCTGCACCGATACCAACAAGAATATATAAACTTAACCATGTTTGGCTAACAGATAATGGAGGCACACCTATTTTTTTAGGAACGTTTTCAATCATATAATGTGCCGCATCAGTAAGACCACCAAAAGTATTGAATACCATGATAAGAAATCCAAATAGGCCTAACATTAGCATGATTCCATTAATAGTGTCAGCAATTGCTACAGCTTTAAGACCTCCCAGCCACTCATAAATCAACATAATAATTACCAAAAACAAAACTCCCCATGTATACGGAATAACCCCTGCTGTAATCCCAGCTATAGCATGACCCATAGCGATTAACTGTTCCAGCAAATAATTGCCCAGAGCATAAACCATCAGAATCGTTGCGACCAGTGTGACTGCATTTGATCCAAACCGCTTATCAAACCAATCTGCTGGGGTAACAAAATTAAATTTTTTAGCAATAACATGTAATCTAGGAGCAAAGAGCAAATATCCAGCAATGACAAGTATCATGTATGGTACAGACATGAACCATGCATACCCCATACGGTAGGCCTTTGGTGCATATCCTATAACGGTATTTCCACTGTATTGTGTAGCATATAAAGTAAAGAACAACAACAACACACCCAGCCCTTTTCCTCCAAGGTAAAACCCTTTTAATGAGTCACGTAGAGTTTTACTGTAGGAAAAGTAAACGGTGGTACACAGAATAAACAGAGCATAAAAAATTATAACCAGTAAACCATGCCAGCCTACAAAATTAAGTTGCATTCTCTATCCCTCCTTTTTTTCTTCAGGTTCCTTTTCATCCTCCATCAGTGCTTCCATATCCCAATATTTATGCATTATATAGACAAGGAATGCTGAAAGACAGATTACTGAAACTACTGATATAAATGCCCAATAAGGGAAACCTAAAATAATTGGATAAATTGTCCCTTTAGGAAGATACCATGGTATACTTATTAATAAAATTACAACCAGTGCTACCCAAATCCAAATATACCTAATTGGTTCTTTTACCTCTTTCCCCAAAGGATCCACCTCCTCCCTAAGAAAATTTTTCAGAAAATTCCAGATGTTTTTTTAGACCCATGAGTTCATTGAATCCCGAAAACGTTTCCATTTTCATCAACAGACCTTTATCTGTTCCCTTCCGTTTTATCTCTAAAGCCACCTGTTTGATGGCATGAGCCGCTGCAAAAAGGGTCCCCACAGGATATATCACAATCTTGTATCCTATTTTCTCCAGCTCATCTGCAGAAAGCATGGGCGACTTTGCTCCTTCAGCCATGTTTGCCAGCAGGGGGGTATCTATGGACTCAGCTATTTTTTGAAACTCTTTTACTGAAAGGGGAGCCTCAACAAATATCACATCTGCTCCTGCATCAGCATACAGCTGACCGCGGTGTATCGCTTCATCCAGACCGAAAACTGCTCTGGCATCGGTCCTGGCGATTATTAGAAAATCAGGGTCATGGCGAGCATCCACCGCTGCCCTTATTTTGTTAACGAATTCTCCGGCTTCAATCACCCGTTTACCTTCCATGTGACCACACCTTTTAGGGAATTCCTGGTCTTCCAGTTGAATGGCTGCAGCACCAGCTTTTTCATACAGCCTTACTGTTCTTGCTACATTTAGAGGACTGCCATACCCAGTATCAGCATCGGCTATTACAGGAATATCTACTGCATCACAAATTCTTGAAATATTATCTACCATTTCTTTTAGTGACATAAGTCCCACATCTGGTTCACCAATGTAAGATGCCGATAGACCATACCCCGTTACATAAACCGCATTAAAACCTGCTTGCTGGATTATTTTTGCCGAAAGACAATCATATGCTCCAGGTGCCATTATAATCCCCGGTGATTCAAGTAGCTTTTTCAGTTTCTGTGTGTTTTTCATAATGAAATCCTCCTACTATTTTTTAATTTGTTTTTTACATATTCCACTAGCCCCCCTGACATTATAATGTCTTTAATAAAGTCAGGTAATGGCATGGCTTGAAATTGTGTAGCCTTTGTAAGGTTTTTGATCAGCCCATTGTTAGTATCGATCTGAACTGTATCTCCTTCATCAATTCCTTCATAAGCTTCAGCACATTCAAAAAGGGGTAACCCAATGTTTATTCCGTTTCGATAGAAGATCCTGGCAAAACTTTTAGCAATCACACACGAAACACCGGCAGCTTTAATGGCAATAGGCGCATGTTCTCTGGAACTGCCACATCCGAAATTGCTGCCTCCTACAAAAATATCACCCTGTTTAATCTTTTGGGGAAAATCTTGTTGATATCCTTCCATACAATGTTTTGCCAGTTCTTCTGGATTTGATATAGAAAGATACTGTCCTGGAAGAATTGCATCTGTATCTAAATCATCACCAAATTTAAATACTCTACCTTGTATAATCATTCAAACCACCTCCTCTGGATGAGCAATAACTCCCTTTATAGCTGAAGCCGCAGCCACCGCAGGATTGGAAAGAAAAACTTCACTGGATTTGTGCCCCATACGCCCTACAAAGTTACGGTTAGTTGTTGAAACCGCTCTTTCACCCTCTGCCAGCACACCCATATGACCTCCAAAACATACACCACATCCAGGTATTGCTATCATGGCCCCGCTGTTAATAAATATATCGATCAAACCCTCTTTAAGGGCCTGCTTGTAAATCTTTTTACTGCCGGGAAATATTATGGCCCTTACTTTTGGATGGACTTTGTTGTTTTTTAAAATTTTTGCCGCTTCCCTTAAATCCTTTAATCTTCCGTTAGTGCAAGATCCTATTACTACCTGGTCTATAGGTATCCCTGTTACTTCACTAACACCTTTTGCATTACCAGGTGAAAAGGGAACAGCAACCTGGGGTTCTAGATTTGATACATCAAACTCAAATGTTGCTTCATATCGAGCATCATCATCACTCTTATATACCCTATACTCAGTTATTCCGATTTCCTCTCTCATATAGCATTCAGTTTTATCATCAGGTTCAATGATCCCGTTTTTTGCTCCCGCTTCTATGGCCATATTACACATTGTTAACCGATCTTCAATTTCTAACCCCTTAATTACTTCTCCGGAAAATTCCATAGTCTTATAGCGAGCTCCATCTGTTCCTATCTGACCTATGGTGTAGATAATTAAATCTTTTCCCCCTACCCATTCCGGAATTTTACCTTTGTAAACGAACCTCAATTGGGATGGTACTTTTAACCATATCTTACCTAAAGCCATTACACCTGCCAGGTCAGTACTTCCTACTCCTGTAGAAAAAGCCCCAAGACCTCCGTATGTAACGGTATGAGAATCTCCTCCAATTATAAGGTCTCCCGGTTTAACATAGCCCTTTTCATGCATGATTACATGTTCTATACCACTTCCTGCATCATAAAAATTCTTTATCCCATACTTTTCAGCAAAGTTTCTCATAGTTTTGCAGGCTTCAGCAGCACTTAGGTCTTTGTTGGGTGTAAAGTGGTCCAGGATGATAGCCATTCTTTCAATATCAAATACTTTTTTTGCACCCATTTTTTCAAATTGTTTAACAGAAACAGGCCCGGAAATATCATTTGTCATTATGAAATCCACATCTACCTGGATTATATCTCCTGGTTTTATGTTTTTAACCTGTGTATGATCCAGCAATATTTTTTCGGTAATGGTATAACCCATGATATCCTCCTTTCTGTTGTTTTTTATATTTTTGTATAATATTACCATACAAAATTTGTACCAAAATTAAATTCAGCGGGATACAAGAATCTCCCGCTGATTTTAACAGCATTGCTTGTTAAATATAAACATTTTGTTTAAACGCTTTGTTTCAAATAAAACAAAATTTTAAAAAAACACAAACATCGATTATAACCTAAGGAAAACTTTTTAAAATATTCTTAATTTTTTTGTTAAAAAATAAAAGAGTTTTTAAATATATGACGGAACATGTTTCTATATTTGTTTTAGGATATTACGGCCTCTTCATATCCGAACAACTCGCTTTCTAACAGGTCTTCCGGCAGAGCCGCACAGTTCACCGCTACAAAGGGTTTATCCTTCCTGTTGCTAAAGTTGTGGATGCTCTGGGCAAACAACTCTTTACCAGTACCCGTTTCGCCAAAGTCTTTTCATCAACAGCAATAATTCCAAATTGTCTTTAATAAGTTGGATTTGCGTTTCTCCGTTCTGATGCTTTTTGCAAGATTAATTGCCAGATTAAAGGTGTTCAATATGCTGCTGTCGGAATAAATACAGGATTCAATCCATATCTTTCCGCACAGTCACACACCAGACTAGACCCAATTATAACTTTAAACCCGTGTTGGGCACAGTTTTCAATGATGCTGCTCAATTCCTTCCTGATGGTAAAAATCTTCTGATACAATTCGATGTTTAAAAGGTCTTTAAATTTCTCGAGTTCACGAATCTTTTCCTTGTATGTTATGATGACTATTTTATCACTTTCTATAAACCATCCAGTTCCCTGCGATGTAATATTTGTTATTTTCTAAATTGTTTGAGAAAATTCCTGCTTTTTTTTGGTCATTTCCTTCTCATAAAAAAATCAAAACGGTTCAACACCGTTTTGATCAAAATTTCATTTTTTCTTAAACAACCATGTTCCCGTCAATCCCAGTAACATGACAAAACCTCCATATCCTACAAGGGGATACAGATACTTAACCAGAGTTGAAAACCCGAACTGACTTACTACAAAAGATAAAATCGCTATCCCGGCAATGATCCATTTTATATAAGGATGCTCAAAAGTGGTCACCCTTGCTGTAAACCCATATAGATTTCCCACAGCCGTTGTATACACTTCTGCAAACAGCACCACACTATAAATCAGTTGAATTATGCCGGAAAAGTTGGCGGCTATAAAAATCATCGGTATCTCAACTTTACCCACCCGGGCTATATCGGTAAGTATGGCCAGATAAATACTCGCTACGCCGATGCCCAACCCCAAACCCCCTAAAAGGGCACCATAAAGCAGACTTCTCCCTGCCTTGACTTTAGAACCCATAGGTGACAGGACCGGTACAGCAATTATCAGGTTGTATGAAACATAATTAACGGCAGAAACAGCCCAGTGGGGCGTTACTTCCTGCAGTTTGCCAGCCATCTGCAGGTCAGCAGCAGAAATTGGATTTGAAACAAGAGTATAAACTGCAACAAGAAGCACCGCAATTAACAGAAAGGGCACCACTGTACTAATGGCACTAATTACTCCAGAAATACCCGTGATAACCGTTATAAAGGTAATTATTGCCATGAGGGGTGTGCCGATCAATGGTGATAGATGGAACTGTTCCTTAAATAAGGCTCCAGCCCCTGCAATCATAGCAGAAAGTGCTCTGAAGAGAAAAACAGTGATGATCAGATCAATCAGACCACCCAGAATTCTTCCGCTGCTGTATCTAATCACCTCCATGTGGGATCGAACTCTCAGTTTGTGTCCAATAAGGAGGACAGTATATCCAAAGAAAAAAAACAGGGCAGTTGCAAGGAGTAATCCCCACAAACCCTTTATCCCAAACACACCAAAGAACTGCAGCACTTCCTGCCCTGATGCAAAACCCGCCCCCACAATTGTGCCAATATAAGTAGCTGCAATTTTGAATATACCAATATCCTTTTTCTTCATCAAATCAACTCCAAATTGAACATAAAATTAGCTCTTTAAGATCTTTATAATAGTATTTTTATGTTCAATTTTTTTATTAAAAAACAAAAAGCAAAACGGCCTATACCGCTTTGCTTTCGAAGTTGTTAACTGAGAATCTCCCTCACAATTTAATTTATTCTGTTGACAAGAAATGTATTTTTAAAAAATAAAGCCTACTATTAAAAAAGCATAATATGTAAATATATAGTTCATTTATGAAGGAGGATTGCTATAAATGGATTATTGCACACTCAATGCAAAAACTTATCTATCCAAATATAAAATAGTTTCAATGATCAAGGAGGCAGTAGAAAAAGAAACACCTCTATCATTAGTCAGGATTGGGGATGGCGAAAACATTGTGATGGCTCAGGAAAAAGTATTATCTCTGGAGTGGATATCAAAAAATGTTGCATGGAGAAATGACCACAATTATTGCGGCATTGTTTTACCAAATCTTGAAGCCAGGGATAGATGTATGCAGGCAGTAAGAAACGCTGACCTTGTAGGGGTATTTGCCGGGGATAAATTGACTGAAAGGATTTTCAAAGCTTTTAAAATCACACCCAAAAATATTTTTTATGCCTTTGAAAACGTGTATTTACCTATGTATAAACCTTTTGTTCGATTAATAAGAGATCATCCTCCTCTACTTGTGGGTAGGCCTGCTAAAAGTTTCGCTAAGTATTTGTTCGAAAAACTTAAAATACGGGTTCCAGGAACGGTACTAGTGGATTCGTATGAAGATATTGATACCTGCATTAAAAATATGGTCAACATTCCTCATAAATGGTCTCTAATTTCCGCTGGAGTAAATGCATTAATAATAGCAAATGAAATGGCAACAAAACATGGTAAAGTAGCAATAGACTTCGGGCATGCACCTGATAACGTAATGTCACCTGTTTACAAGGATTACTGGTTAGCAAACCCAGACGATTAGATTAAAAGGTATAATAAATCAAAAAGCGTGGACCACTGAAACAATTCAAAAGTCCACGCTTTTTTGCTTAAATGTCTAACGATATAAATCTATTGAATTTTACCCAAAACCCTAAAGCATCTAATTTTAGCTGCATTTTGATTTCCTTTGTTTTTTGAACAAATATGTTCGTTTATGGTTAACCCTTAATATTACTGCGTTTTGTATGAAATTCTCTTAATTAATAAAGGAAATTAAAGGTAAAAATAGAATAAGTAAGATAAACCCCTATAATTGAGGAGGTTCAGGTGATGCAGTTCCTTGTCTCTGAAGAAATTTTTTCTCTTTTTCCGGAAGCGTGTATAGGTGTGGTGGTTGCAAGAGAAGTGGATAATACAAGAAATGTTAAGGAAATTGCTGACCTGCTTAAGGATTCATCAAAAAGGATTTATCAAAAATTCAAAGATGCTTCGGATTACCGCAGTTACTCAAACATTGCTGTGTGGCGCAATGCTTTTAAAAAATGTGGAATCAATCCCAATAGACACCCTTCCTCCATAGAAGCTCTGGTAAAACGGGTAAGCAGGAAACCAGATTTCCCCAGCATAAATCCTGTTGTTGATCTGGTTAATGCCCTAGCTTTAAAACACGTCCTCCCAATGGGCGCTCATGATATGGATAAACTAAAAGGCAACTTACAGGTCAGGTTCAGCAGAAAAGGTGATGTCTTCACCCCCTTTGGCAAAAAAACGCATGAAGAGGTTGAAGAGGGTGAGATCGTGTATGCTGATGATGAGGAAATTAGAACCAGAAGATGGATATGGCGCCAGGGAGAAAAGGCCAAGATCACTTCGGAAAGCAGAAACATCTTCTTTCCCATAGATGGTTTTCATGGAACTACTGATAATAATGTTATCAAAGCCCGAGATGAACTTGCTGCTCTTTTGGAAAATTTTTTTGGTTGTGAAACCAGAAAGCTCTTCGTTGATATCAACAATCCCCAGGTTGAGTTATAATTACAAATAAAAAAAGCCCTGATACTTCTTTATCAAGACGAAGATTTGTATTTCTCCTTGTATTTTTCCAGTGGTATTACTTCGAACAAAACCGTTCCTCCTTCAGTATAGGGAGGACCTGGATCCTCACACTGCCACAGCCTGCCTTCGAATCCTATGTTATCAAAGTCAGCACCTGGTCTTACTGCAAATACTACTGGCATAAGGTTGGCAAAGGTATAGCTACACTCGGGGTCCGATTTTTCCAGGGAGATGTTTGGACCTTCTACGATGATTTTATCTCCGAGTTTGATACCTGCTGAACATGTTCCCTTGACTTCCCTGGCAATAATCACCACATCTCTGGAGTAATTTCGGAAACAGTTAGAAGTTCCCAGGAATAGAGTGGCTGATATAGTAAAAATAGGGATATTAGGATAATTAAAGTTAACCCGGTGGCGTTCCAGCTCATAATCAACCTTCATCCGTTCAAAAGAACGCTCCGAACTGCTTCTTTTTTTAAAGATATCCTTCCAGGTTTGGGATTTGCGAGGAGTTTTAGTAAACATACGCAAATCATCATGGGGTTTAGTGTGGATAGTGCTTTAACCTTTTTACTACCGGCCACTTTGGAGCAACGCCATTTTAAGCGATTGCGATCTTTTTCAAAGCCCCAGAAGGCCATAGGGAAACCTTTAGGGCACAGGGGAATACCGTAGTCATTAATAGCAAAAGGCGGAGCAAGACGATATTTGCCTTGATTTTTTGAAATACAGACTTGTACTATTAAAAACATCCATTTTCGGCAAGATGCGATATGATTTAATTTCTCCTGGTTGGGGGCGAAAAAAGAAGTGCCCTCACTGGAGAGCTTGAGAATAAAGGAATTTGAGTTTCCGAAAATATTCCTCTGGTTAAAGGGGGTGGGAAAGCTCAAATTCCGGGCGGGATGCATGGATGTCCCTGGGTCATTGTCAGCATCCTTTCTTCTCCCTTCTAACTGTTTTGCTCAACAATAGGACCTCGTCAAAGTATTGCCTCGAGTGCAATATTTAGATGTTTCGGATCTTATTTGGCACTATATATTGTGGTTGAAACTGACTTTGACGTAACCTTGTGCTCAACAATTAGAAGGATATTTTTATTTTTAGGGTGCTAGCAATGACTATTTTTATTTTCAGCAAAATGCTGGATTTTTAT
>DFNM01000051.1:2096-3404 GCA_002376045.1 Firmicutes bacterium UBA3567 | reverse complement strand
TTCGCCTAACACATTAGAGATTTATGATGTTCACAGTCTGCAAAACGAAAATGACCCCGCAGCACATATACCAGCAAGGCCATTAAAATTTATGTAGAAGTATCTAGAACATCATGAATCTCTGGTTGTACTGAACCGGCTACCGCAGATAGTTAGTTATGGGAATTCAATTTTCCCTATAACCATAAAATCAGCTTAATAGCAGTATATAGGATAGTCTGTACACTCAATACCGGTCCGATAATACAGTAAAAAGTGCATAAAAGGGCGCACTTTCCCCCTCCCCAAATACGGGCTTGTCAGAAAAGGTATATTTTGTTTTATCGCGTGTTACGGTCCTGCATACGCATTGCCGATTAGACCGGAAAATACCATAATGCCACCACATACAGGGCAGGTATAAACATGCTTGACAATCTTTGGTACAATGGGTCTAACACCGGCAAGTATGACACAGAGGGCCAGCTTTGTACCGATATTCCGACTTGATAGAATGCCGTAGTGCCTGATCTTGGTAAACCCTGATGGAAGAACATGAAGCAGGAACCTACGTACAAACTCTTCAGCTTTAAGGGTCATGAGCTTAACTTTATTGTTATCCCTGTAATCTTTCCATCTAAAGGTAACAGTAGTTCCGTCAAAGTCCACAATCCTTGAATTTGAGATGGCTACCCTGTGGGTATAACGGCCTAAGTAGTTTACAACATGCCAGGGGGACTTAAAAGGCTTTTTACAGTAAACAACCCAATCGGTTTGGTATAAACTGTCTATAAAATTAAGGAAATTGAAACCATGTCCCAGTTCTGCAGTATCGTTGAAAAGTTTGATATCACCGTTTTTAAAAGCTTCTTTGAGGTAATAAAGGAACTTGCCTCTGAACTTCCTTGATATCACCCGGACAGGGAGAAAGAACTTTTTACTTGAGCGTATGAACCGAAGGCCATCATTTGAAAGACCACCACCTGGCACAATACAGTGGACATGGGGATGGAAGGAAAGGTTCTGACCCCATGTATGCAGCACAGTTGTGACGCCTGTCTGAGCACCAAGGAACTTAGGGTCTTTGGCCAGTTCTGTAATGGTATCACCGGCTGATTTTAAAAGGATGGAATACAGGAGTTTCTGGTTCTGAAACATGATTGTATTAAGCTCCTGAGGTAGGGTGAAAACCACATGGAAATATTGGGCAGGAAGAAGTTTTGACATTTGAGACTCAACCCATTCCTGTTGTTTGGAACCCTGGCATTTAGGACAGTGCCTGTTCCTGCAGGAATTATAGGAGATGCGGATGTGTCCGCAGCTGTTACA
>DFNM01000051.1:0-1666 GCA_002376045.1 Firmicutes bacterium UBA3567 | reverse complement strand
GCTTTATAGCATTGAAAACATCCTGGATTTCAGGCATGGGTCTCACCTCCATCCAGCGGACTTTTGACAGACGAAAGATGTTTGGTGGAAAGATGAAGATAAATACATGTGGTATTAATACTAGCGTGACCCATAAGAACCTGAATGGTTCTAAGATCCGTATTATTCTCAAGAAGATGGGTAGCGAAACTGTGACGAAGGGAATGTACGGAAACAGGTTTTTTAATACCGGCCTTCTCTTTTGCTGTCTTAAACACCTGCTGAATATTTCGTGCAGCAATAGGTTTACCTTTAATCATACCTGGAAAGAGGAGGTCTTTGGGCTTGTACAACTTCCAGTACTGCCGCAGCAGCTTAAGATTTTCTTCCCCCAGGACGGTAAACCTGTCTTTGCCTCTCTTGCCACAGCGGACCCTTAAGAGCATGTTTTCAGAGTCAATGTCTGAGACACGAAGATTTAGAACCTCACTGATTCGAAGGCCCGATGAATAGGCAGTGAGTAGGATGGTCTTATGTTTAAAATGGGTGATATGATCCATGATAGACAGAATCTCATCTCTGGAGAGAACATAGGGGAGTTTACTTTGTTTCTTAGGACGAACAATGACATCATCGGCCCAGTTGCGATTCAAAACTGAGTTAAACATCACCTTGAAAGCATTACAGGAAATATTAATATTACTGTAGCTGATGCCTTTTTTAATCCGATAATGAAGATACTGCTTTATTTCATCGGGTGAGATTTGATCCGGAGGTTTGCCTAAGTGTCTTTCAAGTAACCGGGCATGACTGAGGTAATGTTTTTGGGTGTGAGGGGAATAGCAGCGTAGTTCCATCTCAAACTTCATTTTTTCATAATGGTTTAACATAAGATAAAACATCCTTTCCTATAATAATTTACAGGAAATATGATACCACAAAACGGGATACCACGTGCCACCGCGCAGCGGTTTAGTGCAACACCGGACATACGGTTCCGCTTCGCTTCACCCAAACCACCCTTCGGGTGGTTTCGTATGCCCCCGAAACGTTAGGCGTAATTTTAATACTAATTCTAACATATGCAAGTATTTTCTCCAAATCTTCTAGGGGGGCTATATAGTTTTCAATTGGTTGGAAGATAAAGGTTTTTTCACATGGTTTCTAATGTTCCTTTTTATAATTTTTTCTGATACAATCATAATTGGTTGGGGTGTCAGCAATTTACAATTTAGGTGTTTGCTATGGATTTAGTTATTGGGAGACAGCAACAAAATTCTAGAAGGGGTATTATTTCAAAATGGATAAACTGGAAAACCTTATTGACAATATGAAAGATGACATCGTAAAATCCACTCAGGAACTCATAAAAATCAGAAGCGTTGAGGATGAAGCCAAACCCGGGATGCCCTTTGGAGAAGGGGTTAACCAGGCCCTTGAATACACCCTTAAATTGGGTGAAAGCCTGGGTTTAAAGGCTGAAAACATAGACGGGTATGCAGGACATATCGAGTATGGAGAAGGAGAGGAAATAATAGCTGTGCTTGTTCACCTGGACGTAGTACCTGAAGGCAACAATTGGACATATCCCCCTTACGGCGGAGAAATCCATGATGGCAAAATTTATGGAAGGGGAGCTATTGATAACAAAAGCCCTGCCGTTGCATGCATATATGGACTTAAAGCC
>DFNM01000054.1 GCA_002376045.1 Firmicutes bacterium UBA3567 | reverse complement strand
ATAATGAGGAATAAAAACAATATCAGGTTGAACTTCATTTATTACATCAAGAACTTTAATATTCACTTCATGTACTGGTATTTCATTTAGCATAACTGCAGGAAAGTCTAAAAAAAATGTATCCTTTATTCCTAAAAATTTATGAGCATTTAACGCCTCACTTCGCAATTTTTTTAATAAATCTTCTGGAAACATCGAAGGATGTCCAGATGTTACTACACATACATAAACCTCGTAACCTTTATCTATATATTTTGCAATAGTTCCACCTACTCCGAGAACCTCATCATCAGCATGTGGAGCTACTACTAGCATCCTCATAAAAACACCACCTATTTATTCAAATTTATGTCCTACAACAAATGCTACATCACTATCTTCTGTAAAGTAATCAGTAACTACAATTAATGAATCTTTTGCTACAATGCCAATTTCTCCATTGCTACCTATCCAAGCTATTTGTCCAGGAATACCTATATATTTTTCATTTTTCTCAATATTAGCTTTCCAAAATATAACTTTTTTATCTTTATAATAAGCAAATGCGCCTGGGTATGGTTTGCTTACAGCACGTATTAATGTATGAATTTTATTTCCCGACCAATTCCAATCTATCTTACCATCTTCAGGTCTTCTTACAAGCAAATAGGTTGCATCTTCTTCCCTTTGTTTTACGAAATTAACAGAATCATTATAAATATTATCAAGGCATTTTTTTAATGCAAGTTTCATAGCTTTACATACTTTGGTATATACGTCCATTGCATAATCATTTTCGTCTATTACATATGGATATTGGCAAATAATATCACCTGAATCCATACCTTCATCTAATTTAAATAGTGATACTTTAGATTCACGAACTCCCAATATTATCTGCCAAGGTAATGCAGCTCTTCCTCTAAATTTAGGAAGTGGAGTTGGGTGAAACCCAATTGCATATTTATTAGCTAAATTCAAAATATCTTTTGAAATAATCTGAGATAATCCAATAACAAAAATAAAATCAGGATTAACTTTTTGTATTGCTACTAATACTTCAGGGCTATTAACCTTTTTAAATTTAAAAAAAGGAATTCCATTCTTTTCTGCTATTTCATGTATTGGATAATAGTCAGAAACATTTTTTGAGTACTTTTCATCTAATGAACAAACTAAATCTATACTTATACCACACTCAATAAGGGTCTCTAAGGCAACTTTACTGGATAGTACTGATCCTATAAACACTGTCTTTTTCATTTAGCGTTACTCCTTTTTAATAACTTTACATTAGATTTATTAATAAATTTTTCTTCACCAAACAAAACAATTGCAATTGTTTTCACAATAATCTTTATATCTAGAAAAAAACTCATTTCTTTAACATATTTAACATCATAAGCACTTTTTTCTTCTCGCTCTAAGTATATATTTCCATTTACCTGTGCCAATCCTGTAAGTCCTGGTCTAACTAAAAATCTTTCCAATTCCCATTCTTCATATTGTTGAAGATACTCTGGAAGGGAAGGTCTGGGACCGACAATACTCATATCCCCTTTCAATATATTTATTAATTGAGGAAGTTCATCAATTTTAAATCTTCTTAAAAACCTGCCTAGAGTTGTTATTCTACTGTCGTCTTTTTTAACTTCTACACCTACTTTTTGGTATTTATCAGCACCTTGTACCATTGTCCTGAACTTATAGACTCTAAATAATTTTTGATTTTTGCCTGGTCTAAATTGCGTATAAAAAACAGGACCTTTTGAATCTAATTTAATTAGTAATGCAACTAGCAATAATAACGGCAAAAGAATTATTAATGCTATCAAAGATAACGTAAAATCTATAATCCTCTTAATTATTGGGTAAACTTTCATTAGAACATCCTTTCTTTAATAAGCATGGCTTAACATATGGACACATCCTTGATAATACGTTGGAAAATGCCCCTAATGTTATTGCTACAAAATTGCTACGCAAGTACATAAATCTAAGCAATTTCAATGATTTAAATACATTTTATATGCTAAAAAGCATCAAATTTTCACATCTTCAAACCTCTCAAAACCAATTGACATTACTGTCTTTCAATCCTTTTCACTCTCTCAAACATAGATTTCAACATACGATAGGTTCTCTTTGATAGCCTGTTCATTTCTTGATTCAAAGGTTTTTATTATATCTGAAATCTCTTGAAAGAAGGGTTTTTTCTGGACTGATACAACTTGTTTCATTTTGCAGTGGCAGTTATGTTATGTCAGATAAGACCCTAATTTCAAGGGTTATTAAATCTTAAAATCCCTTGGTATAAAAAGATATTTTACTGACACCAAATCTCTATACTCTGTATATCTATATAACCTTCTTCATTGCCTAAAAACATGATTCTCAACCACTGCTTGCCGGGTTCTATGTCTTTTGTGGTTAGAAACGTTTCTTCAATTTCGGTAAACTCACTGGTTATCGGAACTGATTTTACGGTAAGCTGGTTTGTTTTTCCGGTTCGGCTCAGGACATCAATCCTCACACTGGCTGGTTTTACGCTACCCCTTGCTGTCAGTTTTAGTTTGTAAAGATTTTGGGGTTTTAGGCTGAAGTCTTCTGTTGTTAGGAGGTAGGATGTGCCCTTGCCCTTATTGTTTATGCGGACAAAACCCCCGCCGGGTTTTTTGTTTATTTTTACCTCCAGATAACCATCTTTTGAATCGCTCTTTCTCCACAGGTCAGGCAACCCGTCCTGGTCTGTATCTATGTCAAAACGGGAGATGAACGCCAGGTCGTCGATTTTCTTGTAATAACGCCTGTCGTCTATGTTTTGAGCTAAAAGGTCTGCTTTTTGGACATTAAGCATAACCTTATTGGTTATTTTCATTTTTTTATCGGTTTTTAGGTTTGCTTCTTCAATTGAGTTTAAGAGTGCCCTGGCTCTTTTAAACAGGTCTTGCGCTTTGTCTTTCATCCCGTTTTTTATATACAGCGCTCCCACACCTTTATAGGCATCGGATAGGTATTCATAGAATTTTATGTTATATGGCTGAAGTTCTACAGCTTTTTCCAGAGCATCAAGCCCCTGCTCGATTTTTCCTGTTTCCAGATAATGACCGCCGAGTTTTACTCTAAGCTCGGGATTATATGAGTCGAGTCTTACGGCTTTTTCAAGTTCCTTCAAGGCCTTTTCCTTCAGTTCTTTAGACCCCGTCTGCCGGCCGACCACATTGTATATCTGGCCTAAATCCGCCCGGAACGAAGCGGTTAAGGGGTCGTATTTGGAAGCTTTTTCAAAGGCTTCCATGGCTCCGGTTATGTCTTTGTTTTTTAAAGATTTTACAGCCTTTTGGCCGTAATTGTAACCCTGCAGCAGTGAGAAACCGGTAAAAATAATTATCAGTAAAATTATAACTGCAGTAATTGCTTTGTAGGATGATTTGGTCCGGGCTTTTGTCATTGCGGTGTTCGGCTCGGATATTAAAACAACTGCTGTTATCAGGCCGAACAGTTCCCAGAGATAAAGGGAAACAGCACCCAGGGACAGATTAAAATCTATTATACTGTGCCCTCCAATAGCCAGTGCACCGGAAAACATTCCCCAGATGAGGGTTTTATATTCTCCTTTCGAATCTCCTTTGATAAATCGAAAAACGGAAAAGGCTACAGCCAGCCATAATGCCGTAAGTGCCAGAAATCCAACAGTTCCGGTCTCCACCCAGGTTTGTAAGAATCCGCTGTGAACTTCGGTTGTCCAGTAAAGGTGTGACTGGTAGCTCTTGTATGATGCCTTCCAGCCGCCACCGCCGGTTCCTATGATGGGGTGGTCTTTTATTATCTTAAAGGCGTCTTTGTAGAAAGTGAAACGGCCTCCTGCGCTGGTGTCTGTAAGCTTGATGCTTGCTGCCCTCCTTATAATGTTTTCGGGAATAAATTTATATTTTAAAATTACGCGTTTTGTTTCTGAACTGTCCTGAGTGTTTATTAAATTTGCTTCTTTGAAGGTTGCGCTGGTATTGGTGTAGTAGTTGTAGAAATATATGTTAATTTTTTGTGTATCCTCTCTCGTGCGGAAAACAAATTCCTTTTTTTCGAATTCAGGGCCGGCGTTTTCTCTTTTGTTCAGCAAATAAACGGATTCGCCGTTTTTATTGATACCGGCTACTCTTACATTGTATGTATAGGGTTGTTCCCCTTTGTTTTCTCCTTTTACAAAGAAAGTAAGTTTGTATTCCGTATCGGGTTTTATATTGCCTATACTCCTGTATATACCCTTCCAGCTCGGTTTTTCATCTGCTGAATGGCTTAAAGTAAGCGGGGCTTCTGTTTTTAAGGCTGCTGTTATCCCTGCTGATAAGAGCAACAGCAGAATAACGCAGACCGGAATTAAAATCCGCCTGTTCAGGGATATATTAATTTTATCAAAAACATTCTGGGTCAAAATGCTCAGCAGTGCTGTTAGCCCTATCCCTGTAAAAAACCACATCCATGCTTTTGAGCCGGCATTTTTTGCTATCGCTGACCCAAATCCCGGAATACATACCAATGATACAACCAGGGTTAGCAAAAAGTAACCGGCGGCTTTTGCTTTAAGGCCTTTCCCGAGGCCTGCGATGAGTATGATCAGAAAAATAGGGAAGAACAGCCAGGCTGCCCGTGAGAAGGTGAATATAAATGTGAAAAAGAGGATAAAATTCGACAGTGTGTAGACATGTCTCAGCCATTTGTTTTCTGCAGTAAGCAGAAGCACCATAGATATGGCAAAAGCAGAAGTAAGGTAAGCCGCTAATGTGTTAGGGTACTGCAGTGTTGAATTTATCCTACCGCCCACAAACGCTCCATTGTATGTAAATGTTCCCGCTGCAGCGCCTATACCGATTACAGCTACACCCACGGCGCTGGCTAGCATTATGTTTAACAGGATTTTGCTTTTCTTCAGGTCTTTTGCTATATCGCTGACAAGGTAAAACACCATGAAGTAGTTTATGTACTTAAGAAGTTCTCCTACCGCAAACCGCAGGTTCACAGCCGCAAACAGAGATATTAAATAAGCAGTAACTAGGGCTAAGGCTGTATAGTCTACGGGTGTCCTTATAAATCTTTCTTTTTTATGAACAAACTTATACACCAACCAGAGCCCGAAAACAGCGGCGGTGTAGATGTGTGTAGGCAGAAATTCTTTATCAAAGAATAGACCCCTGAAGTAAGGGGGATAAAACATGAGTATTCCTAGCCCGGCAAAGATTATCCAGTAAAAGGCAGTGTATTGTTGCGCCTGCAGTTTTGCGGTTTGTTCTTTTTGTTTTTGTTTTTTTAAACGCTGTTTTCTACCCATAGCTGTTTCTCCTTGATTATTTTAAACCGTCCGAGTAGTTTTCGCCTCAATATCTGTGTTTTTCCAGAATTCTATGAAGAACACGGTGAAAACACCCACCATTATTCCCAGAACTCCCGCTATTGCCATGTTGAGTTTTTTGTTGGGAGATACAGGGTTTTCCGGTATTATTGCCGGGGATACTATCATGATGTTGGTTTCTCCTATTTTGGCTGATTGGGTAATTCGAGATTCCTGGTATTTTTGTAAGAATATGTTGTAGTTGTCCTTGGCCATACTGAGTTTTCTCTGGAGTTGTTCATATGTGATTTGTTTTTCTGCCAGTTCTGCCTGCAGGGTCTCCAGCTGTTTTTGAGTTTCCGTGATTTTCTGTTGAATGGCTCTTTTCTGGGCGGTTATTCTTGAGAGTTTAATATTATAGCTGGTTATTGACTGCTGTAAATCTATATAAACAGGGTTGATCTGCTCGCTTTCCATTTTTAGATTGCTTAAATCTGTTATATTCAAGTTTGTTTTCTCCTGTGCTATTCCCTGCATAAGGGGATCATCGGTGATTGATTTGGTAGTTATGAGAGTCCTCGGCTGGTTTTCAAGTTCTGCCCGTGCTTTTGCCAGAGAAGCCCTGGTTTCCTGTTCATCTACTTCCAGGTTTACCAGCTGGGTTTTGAACTGTGTGAGCTGGTCTATCTTTGAGTTTATTTCCTGCTGAAGCTCGTTTACTCCCCTGGGTTGTGCCAGGAATGCCTTCAACTCCTGGGTTGCTCTTTCAAGGTTTTGCTTTTCTTCATCAAGCCTTTCTTTTAAAAACCAGGCTGATTTTTCTATCTGCTCTTTTGTTTTATCGGAAATAAAGTCTACGAATTTCTGGGTCAGGCTGTTTGCTATCTGTGCTGCAAGAGCTGGATCGGTGTTTCTAACTTTAATCTGAATCAGGTTTGTATCCCTGACTGCTTCTACCTCTATGGATTCTGATAGAGATCTGATGGTGTATTTTTCAGGGTCCAGTTTGAGTTCATCTATTACCTGTTTTAGTATATGGGGATTTTTCACCTGGGCCCTGTAGGTTTCCATGGTGAGCCGGGGATAGCTTGAAAGGGAGTCCAATAGAGCCTTGAAGGCATTTTCTTCTTCTACATTTAGATTATTGGGTGTTATTGCTGAAACCATCAAAGTTGTTGTTGCTTCGTATTTAGGTGCAATAATGAAAAAACTAAAAATCCCTGCTACCAGCACGGCAAGGATGGTTATCCCGGCTATTATCTTTTTACCCCTTAAGAGGACTTCGATGAGTTCCCTCAGGTTGATTTCTTCTTCGTATACTTCCTGCCTTATCTGTTCCAATTCCTTTCCTCCTATCATACTCTCTGCCGAGTTTGTTTTAATGCATGGAGTTTGTCTCTTTTTTACAATTACTTTATTATTCAACATCATTTTGCAAATTCCTTCTTTTGAAAAGGAAAAATTTATTACAGGATTCCCCATTTCTTAAATGGCTCTGCACGGCGGCAGCGATGCCAGGGGTTTTAGAGAAGGAACACGCCATGGATTGGGAAAAGGAAGCAGCTAAAAATTGGTTATGTTGGCATGTATAAAAATTCAGCAGGGTAAAGTTTTACCCTGCTGTTTATATGATGAATGTGTATAAATCAGGTCTTGATGATAAGCAGCATCTCTTTCTACAACAAGGATGCCTATTCAGTGGTTAAGACTTTTTCTTTATTTTCTATCATTGATTTTACTGCATTTCATATCAATATTTTTTCTATTTTCATTGAAAAATCTAGACTTTAAAAATATTAGTATCGTTTTAGTATCGCTCTTTTCACTCATTGTTTATATTTTTTATAGTATCAATCATATCATTTTATAACCTTGGTTAAGTCCATTCTTGAATTGATAATTCGGTGAATTTCAATCGTATCTTCTAATACAACATAAAATACCAAATATTTGTCAACTACCATTCTTCGATAACGAAAGCTCATTACATCTACTGGATATTCTTCATACATAAAGGGAAATTCTTTCAAAGCATTAATTTTTTCAATAATCCTATCATATTGTTTTAAAGCTGTACTTGGGTAAAATTGTGATAAATAATCAATCATATCACCCAAATCAACCTTTGCAGTAGGAAGCATTTTTATTTTATATTTTTTCAATGAGTTTTTCCCTCATTTCCTTTGATACTTCATCAAAATCATATCTCACATCTGTTGATTTTGCTTCCAACGCAGCTTCTTTTAATTTCTCATAAATCATAATATCCAATTTAAGTTTTTCATAGGTTTCCATACTCATTACAACCATATCACCATAACCATTTTTGGTTAAATAAACTGGTTCAGATGTTTCATGAACAATCCTTGATATTTCGGCAAAGTTATTTCTTAAATCTGAAACTGGTCTAATATGTGGCATAATATCACCCCTTTAGTTAATTTATCATAATTCTATCATAATTATGATAAATTATCAATTAGGTTTAAAAGTTACTATTCGTCATTAGGCTGGTCAATTGACATGTTTGAGATATTTGTTTTGTTCCTTGGTAAGCTTCACTGATGATTCCTTCTCCAACATATTTTTTCTATATTATACCATAAGTAAAAGAACTTACATTCAAATAATGTAAGTTCTTTTACTTACTGGTGTTTAGTCATGCACCCCTTTTGCAGCTATTACCATTGTTTCATAAGCTTTTCCTTCTAAATGAGCAATCATACCATCCAAATTCATTTCAGAACTAATATGTTTTTCATTATTCGCTTCAAGGGGTTGTCGGGCTGCTTTCTGTTGTTTCTTCAGTAGTTTCTTCTGTACCCTGCTCTGATGTCTCCTCAGTGGTTTCTTCTGTTGCTGTCTCCTCTGTCGTTCCCTCTTCTTGCTGGTTTTCACTGTCTCCATCAATAATTACCATGTGTGTTTCCGGATCATATTCAACATTTGCGCCGAAAATTTCATTTAAAAATCTCAGAGGCACGAAAGTCCTGTTGCTTATTACACCAGGTGTTATATCTATTTCCACGAGCTCGCCATTTACCAGTGCTACCGCTTCACCTAAAATTAAAACTACTTCTATATCATCCTTCGCAACAGTAACCTGTCTGGTCTCAGGATCAAAACTTACTTTGGCTCCCAGGCTTTCAGTTATAGCCCTTACGGGTACCAGAGTTCTCCCGGCCTTGATTACGGGTGGAACATCAAATTGAGGTATTCTGCCATTCACGAAAACCTTTAGGCCTTCTTCCCCCATCTTCCTGTAGAGCTTGCCAAGTTCTTTGTAAGCCTTCTTTGCCTTATGGTTTACTTTAACATAATCTTCCAGCATGTCTATTAGTTCTTCTGCATCCTCTTCTTCAATATTTTCATCAATAATGCTGTCTATTGCTTCAAATATTTCCTGCTGTATTTCAAGCCTTTCCTGGAGTCTTTCCTGAAGTCTTTCCTGAATCTCATTTGCGATTCCTGTCTGTTCCTGTATTCTTTCTTGGAATTTATATAGTTTCTCCTGCATTTTTTCCTGGCCTTTATTTACTTTTTGCTGTATTTTTATAAGTTTCTTCATGAGCTTTTCCTGGATTTTGTTCATAAGTTTTTCTTTATTAATATCTTCATCTTCTTCAAT
>DFNM01000089.1 GCA_002376045.1 Firmicutes bacterium UBA3567 | reverse complement strand
CCTGAAACTGGGCCTTGTTTCTATATCTCCAGGGGTATTCCATACCAATACAGTCATGAATTTTTATCCCTTTGAACCCGCCTATCCTTTCAATATTGTCTTCCACCAGCTTTTTCTTCCACACAAGCTGCTGAGTGTAGTCGATGTGTTGCAGTTGACATCCACCACATTTTTCAAACACCCTGCACCTGGGATTTGTTCGGATTCCAGATGATTTAAGGATTTCAAGCAACTTTCCGAAGGCGTAGTTTTTCTTAACCTGAGTAATCTGTATTTTTACGATATCTCCTGGAACAGCACCAGGGACAAAAACCGTAAAGTTATTAATCCTGCCGACCCCCTTTCCTTTATATCCGATGTTGTATATTTTAACTTCATAAACCCCGTTTTTTTCTACAGGAGATTTAGTCATCCTGCTTCCTCTCTCCTTGTATCATTTTTATGGATTGTATGATTTCATGCTTTACCTCATCATTATTTTCTATAGCCAATGCTTTCTCAAGGCAAATTAATCCTTTGCTTTTACCCAGGCATCTGGCGATGGCCCAGGCTGCATGTCCGCGAATAACTGGCGAAGGATGTTTTAAAGCTTTCAGAAGAATGGGTTCTGCTCCTTCATCCCGGAAATTCCCTAAAACAATAAGGGCATTTCGCAGGATGGTGCTTTTTCCCACCCAACCTGCTGCTGATCTGCCAAAAGTTTTTTTGAATTCAGCGTTAGTAATACTGAAAAGCGAGGTCAGTTCCATGTATGGTTTCAATACAACAGGCATGAATTCTTTATGGTTACCGCTAACAGCTGTTGAATTTATGCTGCACCTTTCCTGGCACGTATCACACCCATAAAGCCTGTTGCCAAACTTAGAGCGGTATTCCCAGGGTATCCATCCTCTTTTCTGGGTCAGGTAGGATAAACACTTCATCGGGTTGATTTTGTACGGTTCGAACAAGGCACCTGTAGGGCATACATTAAGGCATCTCTCGCATTTTCCACACCGATTCTGCAGGGGGGTATCTGGCTCCAGTTCTATATCGAGGATTATTTCCCCCAGAAACACCCATGTGCCGTAGCGCGGATTCGCCAAGCAGGTGTTTTTAGAAATCCATCCAAGCCCGGCCCTGTAAGCTACAGCCCTATCAATTATAGACCCTGTATCAACAAAAACCCTGTAGTTTGCTTTTTTGATAGAATTTATGTAATCTCCCAGCCTTTTCATTTTTTGTATGAAAACCCTGTGATAATCAAGCCCCCATGCATATCTTGAAATCAAACCCAAAAGCTTGCCCTCAGGTTTTGGAGGAATGAAGTTTTCTGATACGGAATAACTCATTCCCAAAGCAATAACAGATCTGGCTCCGGGAAGGAGACTGCGGGGATCTGTAATCCGTTCCACATTATCCATCTCAAAAGGAAATACATACCCTTCTTCTAACCGCTGTTTGAGTATCCGTCTTGTTTCAAGCAGAGGCTTTATTGTAGTAAAACCTACGAGATCAAATCCCTGACTGTAAGCATACTCTTTTATCGAATCTTTTAATCTCATAACCTCTACCCCTAACCGGTGTTATTACCGAATTCCCTTACTCTGGCCAGCTTTCTTTCCAATCTTTCCAAACGGTGTCTTAATTCCTGTAAGACTTTTGTATTATTCTTTATGTTTCCAAAAACCCGTCTCCTTTTATGCGCAATCTCAATGGCCCTCTTAACGACCTTTATGGCTTTCGTATAATTTTTTTCTCTGTGTTCCAGGTGTTTAGCCCATTCTATGTAGGGAAACAGCTTCATGGTGTTTCTCGAAATCATCCACCGCCATATATCTACAGCCCTGTCGTATTCCCCTTTTTGTTTAAGGAGGAAGCTGAGCTCTTTCAATGACTTTTGCTTTATAACAGGGTTTTGGGCTCTTTTTGCCGCTTCAAGGAAACACTCACAGCTTTTATCAAGGTCTCCCGTTGATTTAAACAGCTTTCCAAGACAGTAGATGTCCTCAGGGTAACAATGAGTAAGGGGATTATTGATGACAGTTCCTACACATCCCGTTAAGGTTACCAAGGATAAGACATCTTCAAGGTTGTGTTGGAAAATTTTTTTGATGGGAGCCGCCTGATCGCCTCGTACATAATCAAAATAAACAGAAGGGATCAATTCTCCGGGAATATCGTCCTTCCGTTTCACCTGCAGAATGTTTTCCTCAATAGAACTCAAACAGCATGAAGCCAGGCGTTCCTTCCACAGCTTCCTGGAAGCAAAAAGGAGGTCAAAATGGTCAAAGCTTTCTTTTTTCAGTGTCAGCCTGTGCATGGCAAAACGGTCTTTTAAAAGAGGCCAATCAAACACTTTCCCGTTAAAGCTTACAATCCCTTTATAGCGGTCAATCAAATCTTTCACCATGTATAAAACGGAAGGCTCTTCATGGAAATCCCTCATGAAAAATTGGTTAACAACGAATTCTTTATCGGTAAAATACCCTATTCCTATCAAAAAAGCTACGGTGCCTGCCCCGCCAGCCAGGCCAGTTGTTTCTGTATCCAAAAACACAAAGTCCCTTATATTAAAAGAATCGAAATTTTCCCTCTTAATTACTTTCACCAGAGTATCCTGAGGAAGCTCAAAAACCGTTTCCAAAGGAAATTTTCCATGTCTGTAGCTTAAAGGAAACCTGCTTTTCTTCAGCAGGTGTGTGCCAAAAGGGGTTTCTACTTCTTCTATATCCATTATTTTTTCCAGAGGAGTAAAGCTCTTCAGAGAGTTGTTTCTCACTCTGTTGGAAATTCCACTGCTTTTGAGCCTATCCCTTATACTCCTCACCATTTAGCACTCCTTCTAGAATTTTTAAAGCGTGTTCCTTTGCTTTTGAACCCACTTCATTAACGGGACCCACACACGAAGGACATCCCTGTTCACAGCGGCAGCTTTCTATCATTTCAAAAGCCGTTGTCAGCAGCTTATCATGGATCTCGAACAGTTTGCTGCTGAAACCCACTCCTCCAGGATAACTTTCATAAATATAGATGGTCGGGAGTTTTGTAAAGGGCGACCTTACCTGGAAAACTCCCTTTATGTCCTGAGGATCACACATGAGGAATATTGGCGCAGCATTGGTCAAGACATTGCATATCCCCAACATCCCTGATTCGATTTCATTTGAGTTGAAAAGATCAGTATATTCCGGGGTCAGGTTGATCCAGTAAGCGGATGTATGCATTTCCTCTGCGGGGAGTTTGATGGGACCATACCCTATGTTTTCATGGGTATGGAACTTGATTTTCTTGAACATTGTTGCCATTGCTGTAACATTTACCTCACCATGGTGTTTTTCTATATTTTTTAATCTCTGGCCCTTGAATTCATCTATAACCTTTATATCCACGGCCAGATTGGCATCAGTGTAATAATTAACTTTAACTTCTCGAGCATAGGCTTTCCTTTCTTCGTAATCCAGCTTTTCAATCTGATACTGATTCCCACCATGAATGTATATGGCTTTTTCATGAATAAGCATGGGAGCAGAGAACCTGTCTACCTCTCCGATCACTCGAGAACCATTCGTAATATCTATAATCACAAAGTTTTCCGAGCTTGCGCTCCTCAAACTGATCTCCTCAGCAGGGAAGGCTTCTGACATCCAGTACCATTTGTTGCCGGAATGGTGAATTATCCTTTCTTCCTCAAGGAATTCCAGGATTTCACTCAGATTCTCTTTCCCAAAGGTTTCCCCGGCTTCAAAGGGAAGCTCAAAAGCGGCACACTTGATATGATTCACCAGTATAAAGAGGTTATCGGGATTAATCAATCCGTTTTCGGGAGGCTGCTGGAAAAAATAATCGGGGTGATTTATAATATATTGATCAAGGGGACTGCTGCTGGCCACCAGCAGAGTGGCAGAAACTCCGGATCTGCGGCCAGCTCTGCCCGCCTGCTGCCATGTGCTGGAAACAGACCCCGGATAGCCTGCCATAACACAAACATCCAGCTTACCGATGTCAATACCCAGCTCCAGAGCATTGGTTGACACCACTCCCAGTATCTCCCCTTCTCTCAACCCTTTCTCTATGGCCCGACGTTCCTTTGGAAGGTAACCCCCCCTGTAACCAGCAATCTTATTGCTTGGCACAATATCATTATCCAGTTTTTCTTTTAGGTATGAAAGGATAATCTCAACTACCAGACGGCTTCTACCAAAAACAATGGTCTGTATACCTTTTTTTAGGAACTCCAGGGCCAAATCTTTGGTTTCCAGGATTACACTTCTTCTAATACCAAGCTGCCTGTTTACAACAGGAGGATTGTAGAAAATAAAATGTTTTTTGCCTGAAGGAGCTCCATTGTTATCAATCAAGACCATTTTTTCTTCCGTAAGGCTTTCAGCCAGTTCCTTTGGATTGGCAATGGTGGCTGAACAGCATATAAACCGGGGTTCGGAACCGTAAAACCTGCATATTCTTTTAAGCCTTCGAATGACATTGGCTGTATGGCTGCCGAAAACTCCTCTGTAATGGTGGACCTCATCTATCACCACATACTTTAGGTTTTCGAAGAGCTTCACCCATTTGGTATGATGGGGAAGTATTCCAGTATGAAGCATATCGGGGTTGGTTACAACAATGTGCCCTGCTGATCTTATGGTTTTTCGAGCGGTTGAGGTGTATCTCCATCATAGGTATAGATTTTTATATCGATATCCAGACCCTCTATTAATTCATGGAGTTCAGCAACCTGATCCTGGGAAAGGGCCTTGGTGGGAAACAGGTACAAAGCCCGGGAGTTGCTGTCTTGAAGAATGGTGTTCAATACAGGAAGATTGTAGCACATGGTTTTCCCCGACGCGGTAGGAGTCACCACTACGATGTTATCTCCGTTTTGAACGGCTTTAACGGCTGATGCTTGGTGGGAGTACAGTTTTTCAATACCTCTGTTTTTAAGAATCTGCTTCAACCTGTCGTTTAAAAAATCAGGAAAGTCCTCATATATGCCTTTACGTTCAGGTATTACTTCCCCTGCCGTTATCCATGGTAAAAATCGTGCCGAATTCTTAATTTTTTCCAGAACACCCTCTATACTCATATACCATCTCTCCCGATTTGTGTTTTAAATAAACCTTGTGTTCGCTGGTTTATAAACTTCTACAAATAAGAATTAAGTCCTTCCTGATGAGCACTTATTCCAGTGTTAAAATCTATATCAGCAATCACTAATTATCAAATCATTTGAGAAAATTAAAATCTCAAAAAACACTTGACGGGTTTGTATGTTTTGCAAGATAATTAAATATATAAAATCCAAAAAAATAATATGCTTGTCTTTGGGGCAAGGTGAGGGAATGCTGCTTCCCAATTCCTGACCGGTGGTGAAGCCTCTTCTAAGGGGACGAGTCCATCAGCCTCAACAGTTGATCCGGTTAGAATCCGGAACCGTCAGTAAAGTCTGGATGGGCAAAGACAAGATTGGGTAGAAGGTAGTTTGTCGTATTCAAACTGCTTCTACTAGTTTGTCTACGCAAAAAACCCCTAAAGACGGGGTTTATTTTTTTGGAGAAAAAAGGAGGATGAAAAAATGAGTATACGCAGGTTGATTGTTGTATCCCTGTTTGCAGCCCTGGTAACCATCGCTACAATGGTCATTAAAATACCTACCGTCGCCACCCAGGGATATGTCAATGTTGGAGACACAATGATATTTGTTTCTGCTCTCATTATGGGACCTCAGGCAGGTTTGATAGCCGGTGGTGTAGGATCAGCCCTTGCGGACATATTGCTGGGATACCTGCACTGGGCCCCCTGGACCCTGGTTATCAAAGGAATTGAGGGGCTCATCGTGGGACTGCTGGCGTACAAAACCTTTCAAAGAACAAAAAAGGTGTCTCTTACCACCATTGGGGCAACCCTTATTGCTGCAGCGTGGATGGTTTTTGGGTATTATATCGCCGGAGGTATTCTGATGGGATTCCCTGCTGCCGTCTCAAGCATACCCGGAAACATCGTCCAGGGGGTTGCAAGCGTCATATTGGCTATACCGCTCACTCACGCTTTTAAAAACATAAAGCTTCCAGAAGAATAATCAACACCTAAAAAGGTATTGGGTTACGGCTATATGGTTTTCCATTTACCATATAGCCGTAAAAACCTCTTTAAAGGTTTTCACCCTTTTGCAACAACCCATTTCAATTGATAATTTTCTGTTAAAGCTTTCAGCATTCCTTCATCGGTCATATAGGATAAAAAGGCTGAAACACATGAATGGGTTAAATAGTATTGATTGATGCTAAGTTTTATACCGTATTCTTTGCATATGCTGGCAACAATTTCCTCCCTGCTCATGGGTTTAACGAGCTTTTTGTGTATGAAATCAATGGTTTCGTAAATTGCATCTAGATTCATTTTAATTTCATCATGAATATCCTCTGCGCACTTACCATGGCAGGGTAGATAATACTCATACTCCATTTCCTTTAACATTTTAAGGGTTTGAATTGTATCATTTATGTTTGTAAAATAAGGCAACCTGTATTTTTTGATGATTTTAGAAGAAAAATAGGCATCAGCGGTAAACAGGACTCCATCAGGGGTAGCCACCCCTATCTGGCCCGGACTGTGACCTTTCAGGTCAATTATATTTATCTTTACGGAACCCAGTTCGTATTCTCCCGTTTCTATGTACCTGTCCACTCTGCTTTCTTTACCCATCAGAAACTTGTTTTGTAGGGTTTTTAGAGGATGGGCGGAAAAAAGGTAAAAGGGTTCCAAGTATGGGTTGGCTATGATGGCTGCTTCAATCTTTGTCGTCATAACCTCTGCACCCGTTCTTTTTACAATGATCCCATTGCCTCCAAAATGATCGGCATGAGAATGAGTATTTATGATAGCACTTATCTCCAATCCCATGGCATCAACAGCTTTAAGGAGTTTTCGGCCGGCATCATCATCTATACCTGTATCAACAACCACACAGCTATTACCTTCATACACATATACTCCTATATTCACCGGGCCTTTTAAATAATATGTATTCCCTTTAATTTTCTTAAGCAGTTGCGTCATCCCAATCGCCCTTTCATAATTCTTCTATTATGTATTATTCCATCTTTTACTATCAAAATCCTGTTAAACAACAAAAAAACCGGGGTTAGCCCCGGTCAAAAACCGAAAACTTTTCGTATCTCTTCTGCCTGCCTTTGGGTCAGGACGCCCCCGAAAGGATTCACAGCAGGAGGACGTATTGAATCCGGTCCGATTTCGCTCTGATCAAGGCGTGGTTCTGAAGATGAAAAGAATATTCTACTAACAGCTTTAAAATTAATCGTGTTTATGCATTCGTAGAATTTAGTAATTTCACTTTCGATCAAAATAGATGTTTTTACCTCTTGCCGAAATAGGAATACCCAACACGATTTCACCTTCAATAATATTCAACCTTTTTGCAACAACTCCAACTCTGTACATCACTCTGTTATCAGCGTTCAATATACTTGCTGTTTTCACAGCGGAACCTGCTGCGATACCAAGGTCAATCAGCCTCCATGCACATATCCCCCCATCAAATTCCGGCCCCTTTTTAACTTTCAAATCTTTACATTTAGAAAAACCGCATGCACCACAATTCAATCCTGTTACAGCAGGTTTGTTTAAAGACAGAAGCAGTAGAGCATCAGAATTTCTTACGTTTTCACCATCTCTATCAAAATTGTTTTTTCCCCTTTTTTCTCCATATTCCCTCATCGCATCGGCAATTTCATTGAGCTTTTCCCCTGTTATTACCTTTATTTCAATGAAATCATCCCCTCTTGCCTTTGGTGCAGTTTTGGCAGCAACAGCCATTAAATCCGCTACCATTTTCATTGCTTCCTTCATAAATCCATCCCTCCCGATTTTTTTTATTATTTAGGTTCAACTTTTTTCGAATAATCCCTCCGCCTTTTTATAAAAAATTTTGTTTCTTCTCCATTTTAGTTGAGTTAAATGTCATGCAAATCCAATCCGGTCAATAGTTAAATCATTATGGCTTTCTCCCGGGTTCTGTCAAGGGTAAAGGCTGCGCCCCCAGCACTCAATCAACTTTT
>DFNM01000169.1 GCA_002376045.1 Firmicutes bacterium UBA3567 | reverse complement strand
TGGTGAAAAACCAGTTTTATGTTCCGTAAAGATATTTATAGAAGTAGGTGTAGATTTGATTGATAAGATAAAGGCCCGTTCCAAAGAATTAAAAAAAGAAATTGCAGCTTTGTATCTAGCCTACAGAAGAAAAGACGTTCCATGGTATGCGAAGGCTTTTGTTTCGGTTGTTATTGCTTATGCTTTGAGTCCCATTGATTTGATACCTGATTTCATACCTGTATTAGGTTATCTTGATGATATGGTGTTGATACCCCTTGGAATAAAAATAGCAATTAAGCTTGTCCCTCAGCCGATAATGCAGGAATGTCGTATAGAAGCAGAGGGCTTGTTCAAGGATGGGAAACCCCGGAACTGGAGGGCTGGAGCGGTAATTATATTCATTTGGCTTGTTTTGGCATTGGTGATTCTATCAAAGATATTTGCTTTTAAATTTCCTGTTGATAATACTACAGTATTAAAACCCCTGCTGCTTTTTTCAGGCAGTTTTCTTGCCGCAGCCATATCTGGAGCGGCAGGTTTCGGAGGAGCACTGCTACTTTTGCCGTTGTTGTTACGTATCATAGGAACTACTATGGCAGTGCCTGTATTGACATTAGCACAGTTGATTGGAAATCTTTCGAGAGTTTTCATCGGTTTCAGGCAAATTCACTGGAAGCCAGTTGTAGTATTTGTTGCAGGGGCAATACCGGCAGCAATGCTTGGGGCATGGTCTTTTGCGGTAGTACCCAAGAATGTTGTGACACGGATTATAGGTATAGCGATAATCATTTTTGTGGTACTGAAATACTTTAAGCTTTTACAATTTAAGCCAGGGAACATAACCATGCTTTTGGGAGGCGCACTGGTCGGACTGTTATCCGGACTGGTAGGCAGTGCCGGGCCTTTGGGAGCGGCAATCTTCCTTTCTTTGAACCTGAATCCAATTACTTATATTGCAAGTGAAGCGGTAACTGCAACAGCAATGCATATTGTAAAAACTATGGTTTATCAGAAATATATTGGAATCGGTCTAAAGGAAATAACTATTGGTTTATTTATGGGTACTGCCATGGTTTTGGGAACATGGGCAGGTAAGAAATTCATAGAAAATATGCCGAAAGAAAAGTTCGTCAAGTTTGTCGGAGTGCTTTTATGTCTCGTTGGATTACAGATGGTCTTTTTTGGATGAACACTGGAAAAGTAAATCAATCAAATACCTAAAGTTTGGTATATGTTGTAATCGATAAAATTGCAAAAAAAAATTTGTTAAAAGCTCTTGGCTCTGTAGCATGGAAGATATTATAAATCTTACTGGAGCAATGAAAAATGCCCAATGCCAAAAGAATAATCCTTTAGGTAAGTGCTGTCATTAAATATGCAGAATGCAATAAACAAGGGATTAATCCATGAAATAAATGAAAGATTATTGTGTTATATAATTATAATATTGATTTTGGTGTAGAAACACCTTTTAGGAGAGATTTGATCTATATGTTGTGGTTGTGATTTCACATTATTACAAGATATAGAGTGATTTTATTGAAACATGGACTTTTAACAGTAGAATCAATATTATGAATTTATAAATATTCCGTTGAAGATGAAATAGGTATAGGTGGACTCAGAACCAAGTTTAGAAATAATGTTGAAGCTTTTCATACATTAAAGGTTATAGAAGACGAAAACAGGCTGGCAACTTTTTGATTAATAAAAAAATGGTAAATAAGAATAAAATTGAGCAATAAAAAACGACTATGATGCCATTAAGTATTGTAGTCGTTTTTATTGCTCAAAGTTGTTTTAAAAATTAAATTTGTTTACCATTTTAATTTCTTGAAGATTAAAGAATTTAGCTTATTGACAGAAAAGGTATCTTCTTTTATACTATACTCATATTCACTATATGCATTATGCATATAGTGAATAGTAATATAATTATGGGAGGGTTAGAGATGTGTGAAGATAAAAATTTATTTTGTAATGAAAAACATAATAAAATGGAAAGATTTATGGAGATCTGTTTATTATGCTTGTTACATGAAGAAACAGGGCATGGCTATGGACTTATAGAAAAGCTTTCTATTTTTGGATTTACCGAAGAAACTATGAATATCAGTACTTTGTATCGTACTCTTAGAAAGATGGAAAATGAGGAATTGGTTAGTTCGATCTGGGAACAAAGTGAGCAAGGTCCCAAGCGCAGAGTTTACAATATCACTGATAATGGAAAAAAAGAATTGGAAAACTGGATTAGTGTACTTAAAAATAGAAAAGCACGTATTGAAAAGTTAATCAATAGATATGAATCTTTTAATTGAAATGCGTTAAATATTGAAGGGGGAAGTTGAGTGATGAAGTTTTTTATTAATGCAACAAGGACTCTGTTTTTAGCAGTTTTTATTTGGTTAATGATTAAAGGGGCAATGGTATTATGGTTAGGTATATTTGGTGTAAGTTTACTGTTGGCGTTATTATTTGGAAGAATATTCTGCGGCTGGATTTGTCCCATGAATACTGTTATGATACCAACCGAATGGTTATCAAAGAAACTTAACCTGCAAGCAAAAGATGCTCCAAAGTGGTTAAAATCTGGGTTTTTATCTTGGTCAATGCTAATTATATTGATTTTAGCTATGATCGTATTAAAAAAACTAGCCGGTTTTGAGATGCCAATATTGCTATATGTGTTATTATTATCGGTTGGTGTTACTTTAAGATATAAACCGGAAGTATTTCATAACAAAATATGTCCTTTTGGTGCATTGCAAAGCCTTACAGGGAAATTTGCACTGTTAACTGAAAAAGTAAATTTTAACAAATGTATTGGATGTAAATTGTGTGAATCTGTATGTCCTTCAAAAGCTGTAATTGTTTCAAAACAGGATAAAAAAGCAAGGATCAATCCTACATTATGCCATCAATGTTTTAACTGTCAGCTAATGTGTCCTAAAGATGCTATTAACTATGGAAATAAAAAAAATAAAAAAGGAGAGAAAAATAATGAGAATCTTTGATTTAATGAATCTTGAGTCTGAAGCATATGAGAAAAGAGAAAAAAATGTTTTTTTCCAAAACGAGCTGTTTAAAACAAGAATTATTGATTTAAAGCCGGGTCAAAGAATACCAGATTGTCAGATGGACTGCTTCGTCTTGTTTTATGTGGTACAAGGTGAAGTCCAGCTTAGAAAAAATGATGAAACAGCTACGCTTAAGGAGAATCAGGTCTTTATTACTGAGCCAGCATTATTGTCAATGGAAACACGCTCAGGAGCAAGACTTATGGGTATACAAATCAAGACAAGAAAAGAGGATAACTAGCATGCAGAATCTAATCTTGTATTCAACTACCTTGCTTTTGGTAGTCTTTTCAGTAATAAAAGATAAAGAGAAAACTAAGAAAGGTATGAAGAAAGCATGGAAAGCTTTTGAGAATATACTTCCACAATTCTTAGGTGTTATTACGCTAGTTGGAATAATGTTGGCAATAATAAATCCAGAAATAATTAGCGGAATGATCGGCAACTCATCGGGATGGTGGGGTGTGATTATGGCTTCGATTATAGGGGCTATAACACTTATACCAGGTTTTATTGCGTTTCCAACTGCTGCAATGCTACTAAATAATGGTGCGGGGTATATGCAGATAGGAGCCTTTATTTCTTCATTAATGATGGTAGGGGTAATAACTTTACCGGTTGAAATTAAGTATTTTGGTAAAAAGTCAGCTTTTACACGTAATTTTCTAGCCTTTGTTTTTTCATTTGTTGTAGCTTTTGTTATTGGAAAGGTGGTAGGAGGATTATGAAACTAATAAAAAGATATATGTTCTTTTTTATTACTGTAGTAATTACAGGAGTACTATTAGTCATTAGCAAAGATATAGGAATAAAAGCTTTAAATACTACCATGTATAGTTTCAAAGAAATGATTTTAATTATACCGCCTATTTTTGTATTACTTGGTTTACTTGATGTATGGGTTCCGAGAGAAACTATGGTTAAATATATGGGCGAAGAGTCTGGGATTAAAGGAATTGTTCTGGCAATATTTTTGGGTTCAGCTACAGCGGGACCTCTCTATGGTGCTTTTCCTGTAGCTGCTGTATTTATGAAAAAAGGAGCGAAGTTTTCTAATATACTTCTCTTTTTAGGAGCATGGTCTACTACTAAAATCCCAATGTTTTTGTTTGAACTTTCGTCTCTTGGAACTAAATTTGCAATTACTCGGTTGGCTGTAAGTATTTTTGGTATTTTTCTAATTGCTTACATTGTCAACAAGCTTCTTCAAGAGGAAGAGATACAAGTTATGTATGATAATGTAAAGAGTTTTTAAAAATAACCTGAATCCGTGATAACAAAA
>DFNM01000182.1 GCA_002376045.1 Firmicutes bacterium UBA3567 | reverse complement strand
ACCTGGAAGTGTTTTAAAAACGATTATTGCCATAGATGCAAACAAGAACCTGCAACTTTTTATCTTCTCAATCAAATTAGAAAGTTGTCGTAGACCTCCAGTAACGCAGCACGGGGGGGTTGACGACAATTTTTTTATGTAAGAAATGTTCTTTAAATGCTTAATATGAAACTGATAATTATTTTAAGGTGAACCCTCAGGAAGCTTTACAAGTTATTGTTAATAAAATCAAGGAATATACCCCGAATATTGTTGCAACAGGTCCGGACTTTAATGCCGGAAGATATGGAACGGCTTGTGCTGAAATTGGAAGTCGGTTGTGGAGAATTTAAATGTTCCTGTAGTTTCGGGTATGTATCCTGAAAATCCCGGTGTAGAGGTTTGTAAAAAACCGTTTATATAGGGCATACATCCGATTCTGCAGCGGAAATGCGGGAAGCTTTGTCCCAAATGGCTCAAATAGCAAAAAAGTTGGGAATTGGAATTCAATTAGATTTACCAAAAATTGAAGGCTTTTAATCCTTAATGAGAGCTTGCAGCCAGAGCAATTCCAGGAACAAAAAATGTTTTGGGAGGAAAGAGTGTTAAAAGCTTAACGAAATCAACCTGCTTAAAATTTTCAGAAAAAATACTATTGCATTACAGAAATATTTGAAATATAATAGAACAATAGGTAGATCAATAAAATCGATTTGAAGCCTTATACCTATGGCGGCAAAATGACCTTTTGTCGGGGAAGTAGGTATATCGCGGCTCGTATTTGATTCTTATCAGATACAGGGGCCGTTTTTTTATTTAGTTGGAAAATCATGAAAATCAGATACAGGTTAGATTATCTAAGTAGCTTTCGAAAGCTGTAAATTTTAAGGCAAGTGAGAGAAAGGGTAAAAACTTATTTTAAAAGTTTAACTGCTGTTATAGGAAAATAGAGAAGGGGAAACATTCGGTTTAAGATCGTAAAGGGGGGTTATGTGTTGAAAGAACGTGTTAGACATCCCGGATTGAGGAGTAAAATATGTTCAGCAGATGATGCAGCAAAATTAATTAAGGATGGGATGAAGGTAGGGGCTAGTGGTTTTACACCATCGGGTTATCCAAAAGCCGTTCCATTAGCTTTGGCAGAAAGAGTTAAAAGAGGGGAAAGGATAAAAATTGATTTGTTAACAGGAGCATCTGTAGGGGATGAATTGGATGGTGTTCTGGCAAGAGTCGGAGCGATCAAAAAAAGGCTTCCGTATCAAACCGACGAAAGTATAAGACAATATATAAATGAAGGTAAAGGCGAATATATCGATATGCATTTGAGTCATGCACCTCAATATGTTCGATATGGTTATCTGGAGAAAATCGACGTAGCTATTGTAGAAGCCGTAGCGATAACAGAAGAGGGGAACATTATCCCATCAACATCAGTGGGTAATACCCCCGTGTTTGTTGAGAGGGCTGACAAAGTAATTGTTGAAATTAATACTTCTCAACCCCTGGAATTGGAAGGCATACACGACATATATTCACCTGAGAACCCTCCGAATCGCAAACCCATTCCTATACTAAAACCTGATGATCGAATAGGTACCCCATATATTCCCTGCAGCCCGGATAAAATAGAAGCAATTGTTGTAACAGATATACCTGATAATGTGAGGCCATTGGGTGAAATCGATGATATAGCGCGCAAAATTTCTGGTTATCTTATAGATTTCTTAGAAGCAGAAGTTAAGGCAGGTAGACTTCCTCAAAATTTGCTACCTTTGCAATCGGGAGTTGGAAGTGTAGCAAATGCAGTGTTAGCCGGGTTAATGGAGTCGAAATTTGAAAACCTTTACTGCTATACTGAGGTTATTCAGGATTCTATGCTGGATTTGATAGATTTACAAAAAGTGATTATAGCATCCGGGACTTCCATTACACCATCAGAACAGGGATTGATAAGGTTTTATAATAACATAAGCAGATATAAAGGCAGGATAATACTAAGACCTCAGGAAATCAGTAACAACCCTGAAGTTATAAGAAGGCTTGGAGTTATTGCAATGAACACAGCACTCGAAGTGGATATTTATGGTAATGTCAACTCGACTCATGTGATGGGAAGTGGTATGGTAAATGGGATTGGAGGCTCTGGAGATTTTGCAAGGAATGCCAGGCTTTCAATATTTACAACTTCGTCTACTGCTAAAGGAAAAAAGATTTCCTGCATTGTACCTATGGTTTCACACCATGATCATACTGAACATGATGTGATGATAGTTGTGACGGAACAGGGTTTGGCGGATTTGAGAGGTAGCAGCCCTAAAGAAAGGGCCATAAAGATAATAGAGAACTGTGCTCACCCCGACTATAGAGATATGTTGAAAGAATACTTTGAAGCTGCTCAAAAGGGAAGGTTTAAACACACTCCTCACATTATAGGTAAAGCTCTATCATGGCATCAAAGATATCTTGATACTGGTTCGATGAAACCCGATGGTTTCTAATAACCAGATGCGCAGAACATTATGCGAGCTGCCCTGAGTTTTAAATTTGGATACAACACGTGGTAGGATTATAGCAGTGGGGTGTTGTATAATCATAAATAAAAAAGGTTATTCTCCAAAACAGTTGGTTAAGGGTTAAGCTAATATATCTAACAAACTTTATTTAGAGAGATACGTGGGTTGGTT
>DFNM01000198.1 GCA_002376045.1 Firmicutes bacterium UBA3567 | reverse complement strand
TTTATCCTCAAGCTTTTTCAAATTGGTTTTGGTAATCAAAGATGAATCTGCCACATATATGGTTGTTTCCAGCTCAGTCTTATTAAAATGGGATAATAAAGTTGATATAAACTCATTGTTCCACGTTTTATCATCCTTGTTGCCGCTCAGTGCTTCACCTATAACAGGCAGCCCATCCTGATTGACTCCAAGACCGACTTTTAACTGCTTAAGGTCAGGTCGGCGGTCTTTGCTGTGACCATAAACAAGCTGTATAAAACCATCATCCTCTTCATTCTCATATCTGCCGTATACCGATATGGAGGTGGTATCACCGTGAATATGGGTAATGTCTGCCCCCTCAATGCCTAAAGCCTGTAGAATAACACTTGATACTACCTTTTTGGGATTGGCTGATGCAAGCTTATCCAATGCTCTGGCAAGACAATCATCATTCAAATCTTCCCAGTTTACACCTTCACCAAAAAGATTGCCTAAATCCTGATACCTGAAGAATCTTTGCACTGATACTAGAGGTGTTCTACCGGCTAAAATGTTTATCACAATGGCTTTCAATCTCAATGCCGTGATAGCTTGCATTGTTTGGGATCCCATTTTAATACTGAATCAAGTATTCTACCTATACCTAGTTGTTCCCATATTGCTGAAATTGCAGGAACAGGGCCTAGATTGTATACTTTCACCGATTTTATCATAGTATCACCCAATTAATATGATAAACCATAAAGGGCTAAAGTACAAATTAAAAAATACCAAATATGAATATTATTTCCTGAAAACTAAACTTTTTTTTAAAATTACATTTTTGTGTTGTAAAGGGTGCGAAATGTGCGATATAGTACGAAAACTTGCTCATTTTGGTGTTTATTTTGTGCTGGGAGTATTGATGATGAATGCACAGAGTATAAGCGGCATGAGGGACCGTAAGGCATTCATCTTGTCTATCGTGTTTTGTGTTCTTTGTGCAGTAATTGATGAAGCGCATCAGTTATTTGTGCCAGGTAGAGGTGTGCAGGTGATGGATGTTTTGATTGATAGTGCCGGGGCTATTGCTGGGATTTGGTTGTATGGAATCTGGTTCTAATCTGACTGAAGAAAAACAGGCGCAGGTGATAGATGTCATTATTAGTTGCATTAGAAACAGATAGAATATTGGTTTAAAAGAAGGAATTTTGATAAATATGTTGAAATAAGAAAAAAATGGTATTGTATTAGTTGTTTAGGGGATGATTGTATTGGGGGCTAGAGTAAGGAGAATACTGCTGGTAGTAATTGATGTTTTTTTGATTAATGCAGCCTTTGTTGCGGCATTGGATATACGATTTGATGGGAATGTTCCGGAACAGTATTTTAACGGTTATATCGATGTAGCTTTATACTTTACAGTAATTTTTATTTTGAGTTATTTTGCATTTGGTTTGTATAAAAAGATTTGGCAATATGCAAGCATAGATGAACTTCTGGCTATTGTGTATGCTGTTACGGTGGGAACCGCTGCTAGTATAGCTTTTATTTATTTTATAGAAATAAGACTCCCCAGGAGTATTTTTGTTCTGGGGTGGATATTAAATATAGTATTTATCGGCAGTTCTCGTTTGGGATGGAGGTTGTTTAGGGAGAGATTTTTCAGGAAAAACGTTTTTCGGGGCGGAAAACCGCTGCTTATTGTTGGTGCCGGTGATGCCGGAGCCCTTTTAATGAGAGAGCTTAAAAACGGTAATGGATACGGGTATAATCCTGTAGGTTTTGTGGATGATGATGCTGAAAAACAGAAGAAGGAATTGATGGGTTTGCCGGTACTTGGGACAAGGGAGGATATACCTGATCTTGTAGAGGAATATTCTATACAGGAGATCATTATTGCTATGCCTTCGGTACCAGGGGCTGTTATTAGAAAAATTGTAAATATATGTAGATCAACGGGGGTAAAAGTCAGTATATTGCCTGCAATCCATTCTCTGATGGATGGAAAAGTAAATTTTAGTGAAATCAGAGAAGTTCAGGTTGAGGACTTGTTAAGAAGAGAACCTGTAAAAATAAACCTGGAAGAAGTAAGTGGTTATCTTAAGGGAAAAGTTGCACTGGTTACCGGGGCAGGAGGTTCTATAGGATCAGAGCTTTGCAGGCAGATTATCAGGTTTTCACCCAAAAGCATTATTCTTATGGGCCATGATGAAAACCCTATTTTCGAGATAGAACAGGAACTGAAGAAAAGTTTTCCTGATAAGTTGATAAAAAGTGTTATAACAAACATTAGAGAAAAAGAAAAAGTAAATTATGTATTTGACATGTACAGGCCCCAGGTGGTTTTCCATGCTGCAGCTCACAAACATGTTCCTCTTATGGAACTCAATCCTGAAGAGGCAGTAAAAAACAATGTTTTGGGGACAAAAAATGTAGCAGAGGCTGCTGATAAGGTGGGAACCGAAACATTTATTTTGATTTCAACGGATAAAGCTGTAAATCCTACAAATGTGATGGGGGCTACAAAACGGGTTGCAGAAATGATTATACAGAGCATGGACAAAAGGAGTGATACCAAATTTGTGGCGGTTCGCTTCGGTAATGTTCTGGGCAGCCGGGGAAGTGTGCTGCCTGTATTCAAAAAGCAGATTGCAGAAGGTGGCCCGGTTACCATTACCCATCCTGACATGACTCGTTATTTTATGACCATCCCGGAGGCAGTTCAGCTTGTAATTCAGGCAGGAGCCATGGCAGAGGGAGGAGAGATATTTGTGCTTGATATGGGTAAGCCTGTCAAGATAGAGGATATGGCAAGGGATTTGATAACTCTATCGGGCCTGGAACCGGATAAGGATATTGAAATAGTGTATACGGGAATAAGACCAGGGGAAAAGTTGTATGAGGAGCTATTAACGGCTGAAGAAGGCACAACAGCGACAAAACACAAGCGTATTTTTGTAGCAAAGCCTTTGGATATAAATACAAGTGAGCTTAATAAGCTGATAAATCAACTGGAAAGGCTGAGTTTATCATGTAGAAGAGAAGATATACTACATACTTTAAAACGGCTTGTTCCTACATATAGAGCTTATGAAAACCAAGAACTGAAGCAGCAGGTGGGATGAATATGTTTTTATTCATATCAAAACTCATAGCTGCATTTGTTCTCCCGCCTGGATTGTTTGTTGTCCTTGTAATTGTTGCCTTTGTGCTGAATATGAGGAACAGAAGGAAAGGTCTAACTTTATGTTTGGCCTTTTTGTTTGTTTTTGTTTATCTGGTGAGCTCCTATCCGGGAGAGGCAATTTTTACCAGAACGCTTGAGGATGATTATAAACCTCTACAGGGCGATGAGTTAGCTGCTGATGGCATCAGGAGCGTCATTGTTGTGCTGGGAGGTGGAGCAGTAAGGGGGTCTCCCATGGGTGATGCTGAAATTGGAAAAGCGAGTCTAAAAAGGTTGTATGAAGGATATAGGTTACATAAACAGACGGGTTTTGATGTTTGTGTGAGCGGTGGGAAGGTTTTCGGCCATAAGGGTGATTCAGAAGCTGAGGTTATGAGGGATGTATTAATTGATTGGGGGGTTAAGGAAGACAGTATTATTGCTGAAGCCCATTCGAACAATACGTGGGAGAATGCGGTCAATACCTGTTCTGTTTTAAAAGATCTGGGATATAGAAGGATTATACTGGTTACCAGTGCCGTGCACATGAGAAGGGCTGTGTATTCTTTTAAACACAACTGGGAGTATGAAATAATACCGGCTCCCTGTGATTATCTTCGAGGCTCGGATGTGAATGTGCTGGATTTTCTGCCCAATAGAAGTTCTCTGGACAGCTGTTTGAGGGGACTGCATGAATGGGTGGGACTGTTGTGGTATGCTGCATACTGTAATTGGTAACGTCAGGGCTTTTATAGAAGGCACATATCATAGATTAGGCAAAAAGCATCTTCAGTTTTATCTAGAAAGAATTCTGCTATCGGGTTGTTTTGATTGATAGTGCTGGTGGTTTTATTGGGATAGGGATGTATAAAGTGATTATAGTAAGACATTGGAAATAGCCAAATAGACATGAACGCCTCCTTGGATGAAAATTTGCGCCAAAGAATCGAAGAACAGGGTATGGAGGTCTACCGTCGGAACTGGATGAATAAAACCCAAAAGACAGGTGAGGAAAATGATATTTGTAAAAAATACGCCAAACAATACAGGAGTGGCCATTTATGGCGACTACATGGATTTTGAAAACCTTTATGAAGCATTGCATACTGTTGTGGGGGATCAAGAAGAATTTGTTGAATGTTATGCTGCCCGCATAAGGGTTTTAGCCGTTTGCTACGATATCAGGCACGCCTTGATGGGAGAGCGTGAGATTGAATTTATGGACAATGGAATAGATGAAGAAAAGAAGAAACGTTTATCAGTGCTTGCACCGGGCAAGAACGTCTACCTGAAAATATATGTGTTATGGCCCGAGATGTTGTTTGTCACTATAGCGTTGAATCAATTTTTGGTGTTTTATGCGCAAAAACTAGCTAAGACGAGATACAGCAGTGATTTGTTTACCGAAAGCAAGGTTATCTGGGACAGTTCCATAGCCCAGGTTCGTATGCTGCAAGCAGCTGTGGCAGAATGTTTAAAGCAAACCGTATCAAAAGGCGCTTATGCAAGGATGTTAAATGTAATAAATGGGAAGTATGTATATATCGACAGATATATTACCCAATATTTAGATATTCTTAACAGCAGATTTATAAAGATGAATAGCGAAAAACGCCTAAAGAATTTATCAACTATTGCAAAGCGGATTGTAGAGCGCGGGCAGGAATACCGCGAATTAGAAATGGAACTAATGGAAGAGGCAAAGAAATATAACTGCAGCGTAGATGACCTGAGATTGGATTTAGATTTTCCAGAAGAGATTGAGTGGTAGGAAATAATATAAGGTGCTAGGCACGACAATTTGAATATTCTGAAAATTAAAATGGTAGCTGTGTTTCTTTTTGGGCAGCAGACAGTGAAGGGAATCAGAATTTAGGGCTTTATGGATTCGGGGCATCGACCCACATGTGAATCCAGATAGCCTGACACTGGGGATGCAGGGTATTTGTTTTTACCCGTAGTGAAGAACACTGCCATAATGCTGAGGAACTTGGTGTGGTATGGACTGGGGGTGCCGAGGATGACCGCCGGAGAGAATGGACAGCAGTATGATCTTTGCCCCGGCGGGGTGCTTATCTATTGTGAGCGCCGAAGCGTGGCTAATCTTACCCGCCAAGGATGCTGGGGAGTTCCTCAAGCTGGTAGCAGAGATTCCTATCAAAACCGATGTGCAGACTTTCAGTTCATCTGTTTCATTATCCCAAAAGCTTAAACTGCTTTCACTGGCAGATTACAGGTCTTTGAATATTTTATTTTCTTTTTTTATTTTTAGATAGCCTATAAAATCAATTATTTCAGGAATTTGACTGTCGGGAATTTGTTCTATAAGCTTCAGCAAAATTTTTCTTGCAGTGTTCATCCACAACGCACTTCTCAGACTTCAGCTTTTTCTTTATTTTTTGCTTCTTTTAGTTTATGAATGTTAATCATCGGCAATTTTACCGGCGGATTTATACCTGACATGGAGGTAGTTGCAAGAATATAAGACCTGCTTAAATGTGATAAGGTAGCAACGCCATTCAATTCGAGCATATTTCTAAATTGTTCTTTGTTTATTTTATTAGAATTACCTGCAAACACGCCCTCAATATTGAGACAAATTTTAAACAATGTAGATTTTTGTGAGGCTGCTTTTATATCCACAATATAATTGATTATCCCGACATACTTTTCGTTTTTTTCTGAAATTTCTATAATGTTATAATCAACATCCAGATTGACAGTCACTTTACTTTTTTTCATATTTAAAGAATTTGTTTCAATTGAAAACCTGGCTATTCTACTTCCAATGAATTGAAAATCAGCGCTGATTTTTTTAATATCCATTATGCAATCTCCCCTAATTTTTCTAAAGTTTCACTATTATATGTTTCTGAAGCGAATGTAAGTTCGTCATTAATATTCCAGATTTGTGTTTCTGTTTCTTCTCCCAGTATTATTTTGAAGTTCCATCCAAGTTTTTTCGAAATTTTCCATAATTGTTCTATAGTAGGATTATAATCTCCACTTTCCAGTTTTGATACCATTGCCTGTGAAATTCCCAACTTTTCCGCTAATTGCTGCTGTGTCAAATTGTTATTTATTCTATAATTAATAATCTTTAAAGATATATCTATTAAAATATCATCAAGTTCAAAATATTCTTTTGTTTCGTCGTCAGCTATTTCTTCGATTAAATCCCATGGATTTGTTAATATTTCTTCATTAAAGGTCATTTTTTTCCCTCCTCAAACAGAATTTAATATCCCTAATATGTTATTCTAAAATTTCTTTAATTCTTGTTTGCGCTATCCCTATAGCATGGTTATAACTGTACTTACTATTTTTTTTATCATCTTTTTCCTGAAATGCGTATAACAATACTGTAAATTTTCTCTCACCTTTTTTGATGAAGGTAAACAATATTCTTATATTTTTTTCTCCAATTAGCCTCATGGAATAAATGTTTTCACAATCAGAAAGCTTTTCAAATGATTTTTGCTTAATACAATTTTCCCTTAATGCTTCCAAAAACTTTAAACATTTTCTATATTTTCTAATAAACTCTTTTTTATATCCACTGTATTCAATTATCTCTTTCAATTCTTTATTAAATTTGTTATAGGCATAGATATATTCCGTCTGGAAAATTTCAGGATATAAAATATTCTCAACTTTTTTTATCTTTATCATTTAGTATCGCCTTCTTTTTAAATTATATAACTTATAAGTTATAATTACAATAGTTTTATAAATAATATCCATTAATTAACAAAGTGTTTCGGTCAATGTAATTACAATATTCAACAAAATTCCAGTTTTTCCTTTTTAATCTTAAAAATTCGGAGTGCTGGGAACTTTAAGAGGAAGATTTTTTAAAAAAGTTCGCTGTTTTTTGTTTTGATAATTATTTGCCTGATTCTGTATCAGGCGTTTTTATTTAATTCCTAAAAAATCATCTTTTCTTTCCCGAAGGATTTTGAATATGAAGAAAGAATATATAAACAAAAGAAAGATACATCCAAATAATCTTTGCCCTGGTGGGTTGCTTATCTATTATTATGAGCGCACGGTTCGAAGTGTGGCCAATCTTACCCGCCAGGATGCCAGGGAACTTCTCAATCTGGCGGCAGAGATTCCCTATTGGCAGTTGTTGAAAATTGAAGGCCCGGAATACAAAGCATAATGAACTGATTGAAAAGGAGGATAAAAAATGGATCTTAATAATATTGAAAAATTCCTTAATCAAATCTTATCTAATCAAGTTGAAATGCAAAAAAATATTTCAAATTTACAAAACAAAGTAGATAAAATGGAAACCAAAATGGACAAAATAGAATCTGATATTAAAGAATTAAAATCTGATGTGAAGATAATTTTTGATCAAACTGTTAATTTAACAGAATTTAAAACAGAGGTAATGGAAAAATTATACGAAATCGTAGATAATTTGGAATTTATAAAGCATAAAGAATATCAAAATGAAAAGGAGATTTACGACATAAAAAGAAGACTTAGAAGTGCTAAGTAATTCAAAACGAATACTGAGTTTATCAAAACGGTCTGGAAATCCTCAGGCTGCTGTTCAAACTGTTATTTCTTTACTTGAAAGT
>DFNM01000193.1 GCA_002376045.1 Firmicutes bacterium UBA3567 | reverse complement strand
ACGGTTTTCCCATCTGAGCAGGCGGCAAATTTTTCGATACCCACGTCTATACCGACTTTTGGTCCGGAATGTGCTTTTGCTTCCAGTTCCATTTCCACGCTGAAAACGGCATACCACCTGCCGCAGTTATCATGTTTGATGGTTACCGTTTTGATTGTTCCCGGAATCTCCCGGTGAAGCTTGATTTTCGCCAGGCCGATTTTGGAAAGCCGCAATTTACCGTTTTTGAAGCAGGCGCCAAGACCGTTTCCGAACTGAGTATAGGTGAGCGACCTGTATCTGCCCCTGCCCTTGAACCTGGGATAGCCAGGTGTTTCACCGTTTTTAACCCGGCGAAAGAAGTTTTTGAAAGCCTTATCTACTCGAAACAACACTTCCTGGGCTACCTGGGAGTGAAGTGAGCGCAGGAAATGGTTGTCTTTTAGTTGTTTGGCTTCCTTGAGCCACACCTGTTGCTCGACACGGGTAACCGAGCGTTTTTCCTTTTTCCAGGCCTCTTTACGCATGGCGAGGGCGGTATTGTATATATAGCGGCAGGCATCCAGCCACTGTAAGAGTTTCCTTTGCTGTCCCCTGTTCGGGTAGATACGGAATTTGTAGTTACGCATTACCTTGCAATCGTGCGTATCTTTTGACATCTTCCAGTTTCACCTCACCAACTAACGACAGAAAATAGAAAGTCCCAAAATATGAGCCTGATAGACACCGATTTTAGAGAATTGATGAATTTTGAGAATGGTTCTATTATACCAGGAGAACCAAAGCAGAACAATAGTTCGAAAATAATTTTTCCGCTTTTCATCCCCGCCCTTCACTTCGTTCAGGACGGGGACTTCCCGGCGGGATAGTTAAAAAAAAAAGAAATTCAAGATGAGAAATTAAACTTCTTTATGTTCGGTTCTTGCAATTATTTCGTCTTGTAAACCTTTTGGTAAATTCACAAAGTAGTCGCTGTATCCAGCAACTCTAACCATTAAGTCTTGGAAATCTTTTGGACGCTTTTGTGCCTCCCGGAGTAACTCAACACTCACAACGTTGAACTGGACGTGATGTCCTCCCATATTGAAGAAGGTTTTTATAAGCTGTGCAAGCTTCCTGATGTTTTCCTCACCATCCAGCAGGTCCGGAGTAAGCTTTTGGTTAAGCAAAGCTCCCCCAGTTTTATCCCAATCACACTTAGAAACTGACCTGAATACCGCCGCTATTCCCTTTTTGTCACTCCCTTGAACTGGTGAAACACCTTCAGAAACCGGGAAACCTGCTTTTCTCCCATCCGGCGTTGCTCCCGTAACTTTTCCGAAATATACATGAGCTGTTGTAGGTAGGAAGTAAACCCTCTTTGAGGCTTTCCTGACTGGAGACGGTGGATAGTTTTCGATTATCTCCACCACAGTATTGACTATCTTCTTTGCAATATCGTCAGTATAATCATCGTCTTCTCCATACCTGGGTGTCTTGTTTATGATGATTTGCCTTAGCATTTCGTGTTTTCCTTCGAAGTTTTGCTTGAGGGCCTCAAGAAGTTCGCCTATTGTTGTCGTCTTCTTATCAAACACATGGTACTTAATTGCAGTTAAACTATACGCAAGACTACCTAACCCTACAATTTGAATATACTGGGTGTTGTACCTTGCTCCTCCAGCATTGTAATCTCTGGCATTTTTAATGCAATCATCAATCCACAGCGATAAGAAAGGAACCGGCAGGTAGTTTGCATAAAGCGCCTCTATAATGTCATTTCCTTTCATCTTAATGTCTATAAAATGTTTTACTTGCTTAATAAAGGCTTCCCAAAGTTCGTCAAATGTATTGAAGCTTCTTGGGTCTCCTGTTTCTATACCTATCTTTTTCCCGCTTTGCGGATCTATGCCATCATTCAGAGTAATCTCTAGAATTTTGGGGAGATTGAAATATCCTGTCAGGATATAAGTTTCTTTTCCAAATGCTCCGGTTTCCACACAGCCGCTAACGCCGGCAGTGCGAGCATCTTCCAGGTTTTTACCCTGCCTTAACATTTTGACTATAACTCCATCGAAATTAAAGAACGGTGGTTCACCAAATCCAGGTCCCACTACTTTCAAAGCCTTTATAAGAAAGCGCTCTGGATTTTTATCGCTTACTAAAACAGCTGTATTGGGTTGCAAAGTTCTCATTTCATCAAGAACTTCCAGGATCAGGTAAGAGACTTCATTGACACCATCTGAGCCATCCTTTCTTAGCCCTCCAATATTGATTTTTGTAAAGTCGTTATATGTGAAGCTCTCTTCAGCTGTCACCCCAACTTTTGGAACCGCAGGCTGGTTGTTAAACTTTATCCAGAATGCCTCTAGAAGTTCTTTTGCCTTCTCTCTTGTTAACCTTCCTTCTTCAACATCTTTTTTGTAAAATGGATATAAATGCTGGTCTATGCGGCCGGGATTAAAAGAATCCCAAGGGTTTGTTTCATAGACTACACCTACATGAATGAACCAATAGTGTTGAAGAGCCTCCCATAACGTTCTTGGGGCATGTGCTGGAACCCAACGACATATCTCTGCCATTTTCTCAAACTCTTTTTTTCTCTCGGAGTCTTTTTCTTCCTCTGCCATTTTCTCAAGTTTTTCTGCATAGCGTCTTGCGTAGACCATAATCGCATCCGCTGCAATATCCATGGCTTTAAGTTCTTCCATCTTATCGTAGTATTCTGGATCACTTGGTTTAAGTTCCTGCATTTTCTTTCTAATTTCTTCTTTTATGTCTAAAAGGCCCTTTTTGAATATCCTTTCACCGCCAGCTGTGTGACCGGGTGCCCTTTGCTCCATAAATTCTGTCCATATTCCTGCTTCGTAAGCCTCTATCCATTCCTGAGGCAAGTTTTCAAAGATAATATCCCTCATCGTTTTGCCTTTCCAGAATGGAATTGTTTCGTTTTCGTATAATTCCCTGGTTTTATCATCAACCCTGTATGGCATATTCTCTCTGCCGTTTAAGATTTCTAAGTCTTTCATACTATGAGTACAAATTTCTGGATATGTGGGAACTTCCTGTGGTCCAGTCCCTCTTAATCCTACAATTAACTGGTCATCTTCAACTGGTAGGCTCACTTTTTCCATTAAATACTTAAATGCTGATGCACGCTGTACAGGAATTGATTTTTCTGCAGCAATTCCGCTTTTATAGAATTCGGTTATAAGTTTAGCTCTCTCATCAGATATTTTAACCTCAGCTTTCACACTTTCCTCTCTAAGTTTTGCAATCCTTTCATTTATTGGCCTAACAGCAGCCCTTCTCTTTTGCATTTCTTTTTCAATAGCTACACACCCGGAAGATAAAGTCATAGTCTTCGCCTCCATAAAATAGAAATTGTTGGAAACATCAATATCTTTCTTCTTATAATTTCACGCAAATTTTATGCCAGCATATTTAGATTCAACTCTTTTTGTAAATCAGTGCTGCTCTTGCCGATTTTATTCCACATCTGAATTTGAATATTACACAGCAATTTTCAAATGTACCATTTAAAGAACACTATTGTGACCATTTTAGGGACTATGTCTAATACTAGATACGTTTGCTAGCAATTCCGTTGGTCTATTTTTTTATTTGTACTGGCCCCCGGTTATTTAGACTCAAACGCCCAAATCGCCTCGAATAGCATTATTTATTAAAATTTCTTCGTAAAATTTACTTGGCATCATCCTGATATCAGCACTTTGGAGAAGCTTTATATAATCCGGGTCGGTAAATTGGGCTCCCTGGTCACTATTCATTATTTCAGGCTTGGCCCGGGCTAAGGTTTTTTTGACTGCATCCGTGACAAATAAAAACGGTTCTTCTCCATTTTAGTT
>DFNM01000159.1 GCA_002376045.1 Firmicutes bacterium UBA3567 | reverse complement strand
TCCAACTGTCAAACTCGGGGATATACTTTACTGGTCAATCTTGCCATCCAGCAAACCTCCTTTTAAATTTGTTTTGTTATTTTAATTATTTACAGTTAAATCAAATATAATGAATGGGAAATAAAGGTTAGGGTAAATTTGTATAAGATTTTAATTTATAGGGTATAATGGAGCCTGATATGGTATAAAATACTATTGGTTCCATTTTGTGATGGGTTTATAACATTGTTGTATATAAAATAAAAAGCATTGGCGAAGTATGTTGAGAAAAAAAAAGATAGTCTGCCGTAATTTAATTTCTAAGGTATTTTTTTTCTAAAAAAATTCTTGATTTTAAATTTCTTTTTAGATAATATTATATTTGGAATTAGCACTCGGTTAAGGTGAGTGCTAACAATACAAATCAGACCTTATTACATACATAAAAAGGAGGGGTAAATATGAAAATTAAGCCATTAGGTGATCGAGTAGTAGTTAAAGTAATCGAAAGTGAGGAAAAAACCAAGAGCGGTATAGTTATACCTGATACCGCAAAGGAAAAACCACAGGAAGGCAAAGTAGTAGCCGTTGGAACCGGTGAAATTGTAGATGGTAAAAAGATTCCCCTTGAAGTAAAGGAAGGAGACAAGGTTATTTACTCCAAGTATGCGGGAACTGAAGTAAAGCTTGATGATGAGGAGTACCTTATCTTGAGACAGAGTGATATCCTTGCTATTTTGGAAGAGTAAAATTATTTTAAAAGGAGGTAGTGCATAGATGGCAAAGCAAATAAAATTTAATGAAGCTGCAAGAAGAGCATTGGAACGGGGTGTCAACAAACTCGCTGATACTGTTAAGGTAACACTGGGCCCCAAAGGCAGGAACGTTGTGCTGGATAAGAAGTTTGGTTCTCCTACTATTACCAATGATGGTGTTACTATAGCCAAAGAGATTGAATTCAAAGATCCCTTTGAAAACATGGGTGCTCAGCTTGTTAAAGAAGTTGCTACAAAAACTCAGGACGTAGCAGGAGATGGTACAACAACAGCTACACTGCTGGCTCAAGCCATAATCAGGGAAGGTCTCAAAAACATCGCGGCTGGCGCAAACCCAATGATTTTGAAAAAAGGCATTCAGAGAGCTGTTGATGCGGTAGTAGAAGAAATTAAAAAGTTCAGCAAACCTGTAGAAAACAAACAGGCAATAGCTCAGGTGGCAGCTATTTCTGCCGGAAATGATGAAGAAATCGGCAACTGGATTGCAGAAGCCATGGAAAAAGTGGGGAAAGACGGAGTAATAACTGTTGAAGAAGCCAAGACAATCGGAACACATCTGGAAATCGTTGAAGGTATGCAGTTTGACCGTGGTTACTTATCTCCCTACATGGTAACTGATACCGAGAAAATGGAAGCCGTGCTGGATGATCCGTACATTTTGATTACTGACAAGAAACTTTCAAATGTACAGGATATTCTGCCTATTCTTGAAAAAATCGTGCAGCAGGGCAAAAAACTGGTTATAATTGCTGAAGATGTAGAAGGAGAAGCTCTTGCAACCCTGGTTGTTAACAAACTAAGGGGCACCTTTACCTGTGTTGCTGTGAAAGCTCCAGGTTTTGGCGACAGAAGAAAGGCAATGCTTCAGGATATTGCAATCCTCACCGGTGGGCAGGTAATTTCCGAAGAGGTTGGTATTGATATTAAAAATGCAGATATCAACATGCTTGGTACAGCGCGCCAGGTAAAAGTTTCTAAAGAAGAGACAATCATTGTAGATGGTGGCGGAGATCCTGAAGAAATCAAGAAGAGGATAGCTCAGATCAAAGCCCAGATTGAAGAAACTACTTCAGAGTTTGATAAAGAAAAGCTGCAGGAGCGTCTTGCCAAACTGGCTGGTGGTGTTGCGGTAATCGAAGTTGGTGCTGCATCTGAAACTGAGTTGAAAGAAAAGAAACACAGAATTGAAGACGCCCTTTCTGCAACAAGGGCTGCTGTTGAAGAAGGAATCGTTCCTGGTGGTGGAACAGCCTTTATCAACGCTCTCCCCGCTCTGGATAAACTGGAAGCCACTGGAGATGAGGCGACAGGTATTGAGATTGTAAGAAAGGCTTTGGAAGAGCCTGTAAAACAAATTGCTTTCAATGCTGGTCTTGAAGGTTCAGTAATAGTTGAGAAGGTTAAACAGCAGAAACCCGGTGTCGGTTTCGATGCATACAAGGAAGAATTTGTAGATATGTTTGAAGCAGGAATTGTAGACCCGACAAAAGTAACTCGTTCAACACTCCAGAACGCTGCCAGCGTAGCTTCTATGTTCCTCACAACTGAAGCAGTTGTTACTGATGTTGAAGAAGAGGATGAAAACAAAAATGGAGCCAATAATATGCCTCCAATGATGTAATAAAAGGCTGAAAAAACCCTGGTTGGATGAACCAACCAGGGTTTTTTTGGTAGCTTTGTATTTAATCCTGAAAAACCAATTTTGCACCGTTCTGTTCCATAATTTCCTGTATTCTGCAGGCCTCATGTTTGGGTAACTCTACAGCAACCACTATTCCAAAATTCGTATTCCTCTTTAAAAAATCTGTAAAGGCCGTAGTGTTAGAAACGCTTTCCGTTTCTGTTTTGATATAAACTTTATCCATTACACTTTCCCGTTTTTTGGTTTTGTATACATCAGAAACAATAATATCTTCACGCTTAATACCGGCATTTCGAAGGCTGTCAATTAGATTGCCAACCCTTTTTTCATCAGGCAAGATACCTATGATCCTCATAATGGCCCTCCCTTGGATTTTTACACCTTATTTTTTCCAATCAAGCTTGTAGAAACAAAGGGACGGCAGACTGTGTGAAA
>DFNM01000260.1 GCA_002376045.1 Firmicutes bacterium UBA3567 | reverse complement strand
ATTAGCTTAACCCTTAACCAACTGTTTTGGAGAAAAACTATTACTTTAAATGGCTATATTTTTTAATCAACAGCTTTTTTTTATGTATTGAGGATGGTCTTAATCAACATCGCTTATAGCTTTTCGAATATAACCCGGCACTCAACTAGTGGGATATATCATTTAACAGTAGAGTTATATTTTCTCAAGTTATTGACATATAAAACAGCTCAAGCCGGGCAGAGCTATCTAACCAGCCCGGGTGTTTGTGTAGATAAAGTTGGTCAGATGTATCAGCTGCTGCTTTGACTTTTAAACAGTTATTTTGGAGAGGAATAAAACAGAAAAACTTTTATTGAATAATCATACATTATAATGTATAATTATTAAATAAGTTCTAAAAGTATTTTTAAGCAAACAAACTTTGAAGCAAATTTTTTTTCATAGCAAATATTTTTGCATGCAAAATAAATTATATTAAATTTTCAGACCTACCCTCCTCTTGGTCTACAATATGGTATGTTTTTTGCAAGAGTTATATTTTTAAACCGTTTTATCTAAGTATTTATGGGTCTTCTCCAAAACAGTTGGTTAATGGTTAAGCCAATATATCTAACAAACCTCAATCAACATCAAGTTAGATGCTGGAAATGTTGATTAAGGCCAAGCTTAAATATATAAAAAACTGGTGGTTAAAAAGTATAACCATAATTTAATAATAAAATTAAGGAAAAGGAGGTTTTTTAATGATCAAGTCACAGGAAATTATCAAAATGACGGAGGAGTACAGTGCCCACAATTATCATCCATTACCAATAATTATATCGAAAGCCGAAGGTGTTTGGGTTGAGGACCCTGAAGGCAATAAGTACATGGATATGCTCAGCGCGTATTCCGCTATTAACCATGGCCACAGGCATCCCAAGATAATTGATACCCTGAAGAAGCAGGCAGACAAGGTAACTTTGACTTCCAGGGCTTTTCACAATGACCAGCTGGGCCCCTTCTGCAAGAAGGTAGCTAATTTTACGGGGAAAAACATGGTGCTTCCCATGAATACAGGGGCAGAGGCTGTTGAAACGGCCATCAAAACGGTGCGGCGCTGGGCATATGATGTAAAGAAGGTTCCGGAGAACAAGGCTGAGATAATTGTGTGTGAAGGAAACTTCCATGGTCGAACCACAACAATCATATCTTTTTCTTCAGAGGAAGACTACAGACGGGGATTCGGTCCCTTTACCCCAGGGTTCAAGATCATTCCATACGGAGATATAGAAGCCTTAAAGGCTGCTATTACTCCCAACACTGCTGCATTTCTATTTGAACCCATCCAGGGTGAAGCTGGAATAAAAATTCCGAGAGAGGGCTTTTTGAAGGAAGCCTATGAAGTATGTAAGAAAAACAACGTGTTGTTAGTGGCTGATGAAATTCAAACAGGCCTGGGACGTACCGGTAAACGTTTCGCGTGTGATTGGGAGGATGTTGTGCCTGATATCTACATCTTAGGAAAGGCTCTCGGTGGAGGAGTTGTTCCAATTTCTGCCGTTGCAGCTGACAAATCCATTCTGGGAGTCTTTGAACCCGGTTCCCATGGTTCTACTTTTGGGGGAAACCCTCTGGCTTGTGCATGTGCCATAACTGCCCTTAATGTGATAGAAGAGGAAAACCTGATAGAAAGATCCCTGGAAATGGGTAAATACTTTATGGAACAATTTATGGAAATCAAAAATCCTGTAATCAAGGAAATAAGAGGTAAAGGTTTGCTAATAGGTGTGGAACTCAAAGAAAACGCCAGACCGTATTGCGAAAAGCTGAAAGACAACGGGTTACTGTGCAAGGATACCCATGAAACCGTTATTCGCTTTGCGCCTCCACTAATAATTTCCAAAGATGAAATAAACTGGGCAATGGAACAGATCAAAAAAGTTTTGGGTTAACTTGGTATCAAAGGTGTTTGGTGGTTTATAACCCTGTAGCTTGAACTGAGCTATAGGGGTTTTTTTAAAATGAACTGGATGTTCCACGACCTGTAACCTTGTAAAAAAATTATTTAAATAAAGGATATCAGGTCGTGATTAACGAAATTAAAAGTATGTATTTCCTGTTAAGGGGTATACTGTAATTATATAAGAATGAGGAGGTATGTGTATGTACTGGGATGGAAAAGGTAAAGCTTTTACCCAAAAGACCGCTGAACTGGCCATTAAAACGGCCAAAGAGAGGGGTATAAAGGATATTGTAGTCGCATCCAACACTGGTGAAACTGTGGAGTATTTCCTTGAGAGCGGGTTAAACATAGTTTGCGTTACCCATGTTAATGGTTATAGGGAACCCGGCAAAAATGAAATGGCGGAGGAGAAGAGAAAACAGCTGGAATCGAAGGGAGTTAAGGTACTGACAACCACTCATGTGCTTTCAGGTGCAGAAAGGTCCATGTCAAACAAGTTTCAGGGAGTTTACCCTGTAGAAATAATGGCCCACACCCTTCGCATGTTCGGTCAGGGTGTGAAAGTTTGTGTTGAAATTGCAACAATGGCCCTTGATGCAGGTTTAATTCCGTATGGTAAAAACGTCGTAGCAATAGGAGGTACAGGGAGGGGTGCTGATACCGCTGTAATTCTAAAACCTGCCCACGCCAGCAGCATTTTAGATACATGGGTTTCAGAGATAATCTGCAAACCGAGATAAACCCTCCCTACCAGGCCCTTATTCTTTTTCCCAGATTTGAAACGGCTACAGTGCCGTTGCAATACTTTATCCACCTATGGGTGGAAATGAACACACCAGTTTCTCTTCCGTTTATGATTTCGGGATATACCCCACCCTCTGCTCCAATAACAACTCCTTTGATAGACAAAGACAGGTCCTGAGTAAAACTAGCATTGGTGATGTTACAACCAAAAAGCATAAATTTTACCTCTGATGAGAAAACAATTTCTCCTCGTTCTACCGTGAGTGCCATGTCTTTAACATACGCAGCCCTGGGAGTATCTTCAGGCCCTGGGGATTTGTAAAAACCGCTCCAGTTGGTCATGATTATTCCCCTGGGGTATGAATGACTGAATATCTTCACGTTTTCAATGGCACCTTGTTTTGAATAATATTGTAATATCTCTAAGAATTCCCTGCCTGTTCTGGGCTTAATCACAGTGTATCCTGTTTGCTGAGCCCTGTAATCGAAAGCTGCTTCAGCACCATATCCATGGGCTGAAACTGCAAGGTTTATAGTTTTTAAATTCGCCATAAGCAAGACCACCTGTAGTTTTTTACCGGCTTTTATTCATTATATGATTGAAGGGGCAAAGATTTGTTTGTCTGCATACCCTTGAAGAGAAGGTGGCTGTGCTTTATGGTTCAAAGTGGTTTTTACTGTTCCTTTGGAAGAGAAACTGGTAAATCAAATTATTCAGAAATTCCACAACAGCATTGAGTTTACTCAACTCGACAGCCTTGAAACGCGGGAGATTTGTTTAAAGAATCCAGGCGTTTTTGGCTTAGCCCACTCGCCATTACATGGACAGGCTTACAACACAGGTTTTCATCAAGAATTTTGAGGGCCTATGTTTCGGACAAAAGGAAAAGAAAGATGGTTCTTCTCAAAAACAGTTGATTAAGGGTTAAGCTAATATATCTAACAAACTTTTTCTAAAGAAATACGTGGGTTGGTTAGATAGCATTACCCGATTTGTGAAATTTTACACCGGCCAGCTT
>DFNM01000173.1:8260-20033 GCA_002376045.1 Firmicutes bacterium UBA3567 | reverse complement strand
AGACATGCCGGGCGAACATACAAAAAAGCCTTAAGCAGGCTTTCAGACCTGTGTTTCAACGTTTGGAAAAGGTCTATTCGAGGTTTCCCTTTAGTGTTCTAACAAATTTTTTAAGGCTTTCTTCCAGTTCTTTTGCTACTTTGCGATACGCATCAACGGGCTGACCAAACGGGTCCTTTATCTCCATATCTTTTAGGTGGGACTCCAGCTTTAAAAGCTGTTGCCTTTCCTCGGCTGTCACATCTTCCATTTTCAATCTCAGTTCTTCCAGCCGGTTCTCGACTTCTTTCAATTGCTTTTTCAGCCTGTCTCTTTTGTCCATCAGTTCATCAATTTCATGCCTGTGAGTTTCATAATACTTTCTTCGCTTTTCATCAATCTTTCTGCTTATTTCTTCAATCTGATCCTGTGTGTTCCGGTTATCATCTGGATCCGCTACAAACTCCTTTAACAGGAAGACCTTGTCCTTTGCTTCCGGATACATTTCAAGCACTCTTCTTTTGTGGTCCAGAGTCATTGTCAAAATAACATCGGCCTCTTCTATCATCTCAGGTGTCAGCTGGGTGGCTTTATGGGAAGCAAGGTCTATTCCCATTTCCCTCATGATGCTAACAGCTTGTGGTGTGGCCGGATGATTTTCTATGGCTGCCGTGCCTGCCGAGCTTACTTTAATTCCTTCAAGCTCTTTTCCTGCTTCTTTCAGTAATTTTTTAAAAATAGCTTCTGCTATGCTGCTTCTACATGTGTTGCCTGTACACACAAACAGCACATTTTTCAAGATACCCCTCCTTTCAAGTAATATGTAAAAAACCGCAAAGCCCATCATCCAGTAATGACTATTTTCACACCTAAAAATATCAGCACCAAACCTCCAACAGCTGCGGCTTTTTCACCAATTATCCTTCCCATTTTTTTACCCAGAACAAAACCTGCTGCAGTCATGACCCCTGCCACAACTCCTAGAGTTATTACTGTTAAAGGTATACTCAACTGGGAAAAAGTCCCCAGACTGAACCCCACACTGAAAGCATCAAGGCTTACACTCATTGCCATTACCAGTAATCTCCAGCCATTAATTGTATCTGGTTTTATTTCATTATCATCATCCTGACAGGCTTCTTTTAACATGTGAAAACCCAAAAGTATCAAAATACCCGCCCCAACCCATGATGCTATATCTCCTGCAATTTTCCCAAAAAGTTTTCCTAGATAAAGGCCTAAAAGGGGCATAATAATGTGAAACAGACCGATTACCACACTGGTAAGGGAAATCTGTTTTCTGTTTACCCCTGTAAGACCTACTCCTACTGCCATAGATGTAGCATCACTTCCCAGGGCACATGCCAATAGCAGCAGAGTCAATATGTTTGACATTTCAGGCCTCCTTTGCTGTTTCAACACATCAATATATATAGATAGGGTTTGAGTATATCCACGGATGAGTGCTTCCCAAAAAACCTTTAGAATAAACTTCCACACGGTAGGAACCTTTATGTTTAACCGTATATGTTATAAACCGTTCCTTCTTTGCCAAAATGAGTTTCCCGTTGTGGATTAATCTTATTATACCCATTCTGGGGGCTTCTACTTTTAATACTATGTCATCGGATAAATCAATTCCATCTCCCATCAGGAACCGGGTTTTTCCTTTTTCAGCCCAGTATCTAAAACCCCTGGAATTCCAGTAAAAATCAAACCCTATAAAGCAATGACCGCGCTTTAGAGCATTATACACCATTCTTTTATCAGCATGAAAATCTTTTTTTAACGGTCTGCCCAGCAGCACATGGGTGTTAACCGTCTTGAAGAGATATTCGTACGGAAATATCGTCAGCTTCAAAAATCCGTAGCTCACCCTGTGGGCATGGGCATCACTACAGCCTATACCCACAACTTTCCTTGTTTGTGTCAATTCATCCCATTTCCTGAGGGTTTCATCATCCGGACCTGCCTGGTAATTTCTGTTTATGTAATAGCAATAAAAACCTTTAACAATGGAGGTGGCAGCATCCCTCCAGCGTGAACAATAATTCCATATGGAAATCCCTGTGTGACCTTTTACATTCCAGTCATTCCAGGTAAAGGCTTTACCTCCAAAGACAAGTCTAGAACCCTTTTCGAAAGGGTGAGCCATAAACCCAAAGCCACCCTGTTTGTTCACTTCATCAATGGTTTGCTGAGGGTTGCTGGTGTAATCCCTGATGTCTTCCTTTACATCAAAAGCCAGATAATGATTGTATCGTGTGTTAAGCTCCACCCCTATCAACACCAGAACATCATCATACCAGCCTTCTTTACCTTCTCTGTAGCTCTGCAGAGTGTTATGGTCTGTAATTCCAACAAAATCAATGCCCGCCTTTTTAGCTGCCATAACCACATCTCCTATGTTTCCGCTCCCATCGGAATATGTAGTGTGAATGTGCAGGTTCCCGGTGTATTCATACAGCACAATATACCCTCCTTGATGGGTCTTGTCCTACACCTTTATGACATTGAAACCGGCCGCTTTTCTCAACCTGTTCATTATTGCCAGCCCCATACCCCTTTCGGATATTCCCTCTACAAGAATAACATCTACCCCTTTCAAATCAAAGCCGCGAAGACAATTATACATGTTTGGAGCAATTGTTTCCGGTCGCTTTTCCTTTCCCATTGATAAAACATTGGGTATGTTTTCATACATTTTTAAGGTTTCATCAACACACATTACTCCCACTTTCAGGCCTTGATTTCTTTTTTCTCTGAGGAGAGTCTTAATCTTTTTCACCCTGTTTTTGGGAGCCCCCTCTATGACTATTACCTGGGCATCAGGGGAATAATGCCTGTATTTCAATCCCGGAGACCGTGGTTTTCCATTTTTTAGATCTAACATCTGGTCAACCCGGATTTCTCCCAACACTTCCTCCAGCTGTTCCCGGGTAATGCCACCCGGCCTCAAAATCATGGGAGGGGTTCTGGTCACATCTATTACTGTTGACTCAACACCAACAGGGGTGTCTCCACCATCAATTATCAAATCCACTTTTCCCAGTAAATCTGCAATAACGTGTTCCACCTTTGTGGGGCTGGGCTTCCCTGACAGGTTTGCACTGGGAGCAGCTATGGGACATTCCGACAGCCTGATCAACATTCTGGCAATTGAATTGGCCGGCATTCTGATTGCTACAGTATCAAGTCCTGCTGTTGCTTCATCAGGAACAATGAAGGATTTTTTAAACACTAAGGTTATGGGGCCGGGCCAGAATTTGCTGATAAGTTTTTCTGCCTGAAAAGAAACTTCTTTAACCAGTGCACCCAGTTCATTAATTTCCGCTATATGCAGTATAAGAGGGTTATCAAGGGGTCTGCCTTTAGCCCAAAAAATCTTTTTTATTGCAGCGGGATTTAACCCGTTGGCGCCAAGCCCATACACCGTTTCAGTCGGAAAGGCTGCTGTTCCCCCTCTTTTTATAATCTGCGCAGCAATTTTTAATTTGTCTACTTCAGGATATCGGGGTGAGACCTTTAAAATTTTCGTCTCCATACGTTTCAATGTATCATCCTTTCCAGAAGAATATAAATCAGGATTTTATAAGCCGTGTTTCATTTCCTACAGCAAAGGAATACTTTAACATGATGGGTGTAATGATGGTGGTAATCAGCACCATGGCAACTGCACTGCTAAAAGTCGGGGATGATATGATTCCATTTTTTAACCCTATAGAAGCCACGATCAACGCCACTTCTGCCCTTGGTATCATACCGACCCCAACTCTTATTGAAGCCATCAGGTCCATACCTGTCATTTTTGCTCCTAAACCACAGCCGAGGATTTTGCTGAGAATGGCAACACCAATGATGGTAATAGCAAACCCAATTGTAGCGCTAAAATGTTCCAGTTCGGCTCTAATGCCTATGGTAGCGAAAAAAATAGGGATAAACAGAGAAATTGAAAAGGGTTGAATACTTTTCAAAACCCTTTCTTTGTAAGGTGTTTGCCCAAACATGATACCAACAATGTATGAACCTATAATTGCTGCTACACCTGATTTTTCAGAAATATATGCAAAAGTAAAAATAACAATAATAGTAAAGGACAGCAGACCTTCTTGGAGCCGGAGTCGAGTAATTATTTTTGCCATTCTTTTAACAAGCTGCCACCGATAAATGAGCCAGCATAAGAAGAAAAACGCTGTGATTTTTATCAATAAAAGCATAATGCTTGTTTCCCCTACAGCCACTCCAGCAATCAAGGTGAGGATTATTATTCCGAGAATATCATCAAGCACCGCAGCACCCAAAATTGTCAGACCTTCTCTACTCTTAAGTTTTCCCATTTCAAAAAGGGTCTGAACTGTAATACTGACACTGGTAGCAGTCAGAATTGTACCTATGAAGATACTTTCATATAAATTGGACCCAAAAAAATACGCAGCAGCACTGCCACCTACAAAGGGTAACACAACTCCACCCAAAGCTGTCAGGATAGAAGTGTTGCCACATTCTTTTAGTTCATTGACATCTGTTTCCAGACCGGCAGCAAACATGAGCAGTATCACGCCGATTTCTGCCATGTGGCTTAATACTTCCGTATACTGAATAATTCCCAGTATAGAGGGGCCCAAAACCACTCCTGCCAAAACCTCTCCCATTACTGATGGAAGGGAAATTTTCTTGACCAGAAAAGCCGCTACTTTTGTAAAAAAAAGTATTACAGCCAGCTGCAACAAAAACATTTTTAACCATCTCCTAATTTCCATCATTCCTTATTGCCAAAAAAATTCTATCCTTATTTGAATAATCCTTCTTAATCTTTATGCTTCTAAAGATGTTTAATTTTCGGGCAGTATCGGTAACTCGTATCCCCTGATTAAAACCGATTTCTAAAGCCAGAAGACCGGATGGTTTCAAAAAACTCCTGCTTCCCAAAATGATTCTGCGGTAAAACTCCAGGCCATCCTTCCCACCATCCAGAGCAACCAGGGGTTCAAAATCCCGAATCTCTTTCTGAAGTTTTTTTAAATCCCCTGATGGGATATATGGTGGATTAGATACAATAACATCCAGTTTGTCAACAAGATCATATTCGAATAAGGGCTGATACACATCCCCTTTTAAAAAAGTAATTTTTGCTGATACACCATGCAGTTTTGCGTTTTTTCGGGCAAGATTCAGGGCATCCTGGCTTATATCTGTGGCATATATCATAGCATTGGGGATGTATCTAGCCAATGTCACAGCAATACAGCCGCTTCCCGTTCCTATGTCACAAATCTTAAGTCGGCCGGTTCTGGTTTGTGCCCACTGTATAACATGTTCAACAAGCAGCTCTGTCTCAGGCCTGGGGATGAGCACTTCCGGCCCTACAAAAAAATCAAGGGAATAAAATTCTTGATGCCCTATCAGGTATTGAAGGGGAAAACCCAGACACCTTTTTTTAACGGTATTAATGAATTTTTGAGTTGCGTTTTCATCCAGCAAATTATTTTTTATAATAAACAGCCTGTACCTTTCTATACCGAGCACTGATGCCAACATAACTTCGGCATCCAGCCGGGGATTTTGTATTCCAGCATCCTTAAGCCGTCGTTCTGCTTTTTTCAGGACTTCAGCAATGCTGTTTTTCAATTTTCCACCTTCTTCAAGCGTTCTGCCTCTTCCGAAGTAATCAGCGCATCTATCAACTCCTCCAGTTCCCCATCCAGTATGGATTCAAGTTTGTAGAGTGTCAGATTAATCCTGTGATCGGTAACTCTTCCCTGGGGAAAATTATAAGTCCTGATCCTTTCACTCCTGTCACCTGTCCCTACCTGAAGCTTTCTCGCTTCAGCAATTTCTGCTTCCTGCTCTTTTTGCAGCTTATCCAAAAGTCTTGCCCTCAAAATCCTCAAAGCTTTTTCTCTATTCTTGTGCTGGGATTTTTCATCCTGGCACTGAACCACTATACCTGTCGGTATATGAGTTATTCTGACAGCAGAATCAGTGGTATTTACGCTCTGGCCACCCGGCCCTGAAGACCTGAACACATCAATGCGTAGATCATTTGGATCTATCTTTACTTCTACCTCTTCCGCTTCAGGTAGAACCGCTACAGTGGCTGTTGATGTGTGTATTCTGCCTCCTGATTCTGTAGTGGGAATTCGCTGAACTCTGTGGACACCGCTTTCAAATTTGAGCTTGCTGTAGGCACCTTTGCCTTCAATAACAAATATGATTTCTTTAAATCCCCCTATATCTGTCTCATTGGTATCCATTATCTCTACTTTCCAGCCATGACGTTCCGCATACCTCGAATACATCCTGAACAAGTCACCGGCAAAAAGGGCTGCTTCTTCTCCTCCGGCTCCTGCTCTGATCTCCATTATTACGTTTTTTTCGTCATTGGGATCCTTTGGGATAAGAAGTCTCTTAAGTTTATCTTTTAAGGCCTCCTCTTTTTTCTTCAATTCCTTAAGCTCTGTTTCAGCAAGTTCCCTAAAATCATCATCTGAACTTTCTTTAATGATTTCCTTTGCTTCCCTAATTCCTTCCAAAACCTTCCTGTATTCGGCGTAGTTTTGAACAATCTCCTCAAGGCCTGCATGCTCTTTCACCAGTTGCTGCCACCTGGTACTGTCAGCAATAACCTGCGGGTTACTTATCAGCTCTGTTAATTCTTTGTATTTTGCCTCAATTTTTTCTAGTTTTTTAAGCATTCTCCTTCACCTCTTGGTTATCGTTATCAATAATTTCTTTTAAAGCCTTAATAGCCACTCTGATCTGGTCATCATCGGGTTCTCTGGTAGTAAGTTTCTGCAACCATAAACCCGGTGTTATAATGGTTTTTATCACAGAATTTTTAGATCTCCCCGCTAGTTTTATTACTTCATAAGATATTCCTGCCACAAGGGGTAGAAACACAATCCTGGAAACTATGCGTTTTATCAAACCGGGCCATCCTAAAAAAGAAAACAGCAAAATGCTTACAACCATAACTATCATTAAAAACCCTGTACCGCATCTTGGATGAAGGGTTGAAAACCCCTTTACATTTTCTACATTCAGGTCCATACCCGCTTCATAACAGTGTATAACCTTATGTTCTGCACCGTGGTATTCAAAAACCCTCCTGATATCCTTCATTGTAGAAATTGAAACAACATACAACAAAAAAATTATAACCCTTATCATACCCTCTATCAAATTCAAAATTACAGGAGAAGTTATGTTAAAGCTCAGGTACTTGGTAATAACAGTGGGCAGAATCACAAACAGCACAACAGCAAAAAAAACCGCTACAATAACTGCAAAGATAACATCCTTTTTAGTAAGTTCTTCCTCTTCAACGCCTGCGACCCTTGCAGAATAAGAAATGGCTTTTATCCCAGTGCTCATAGATTCTACCAGGGCCACTACCCCTCTTAAAAAGGGTAGCTTCAGGAATTTAAACCTTTTTGTAAGGCTTTTCGTAGGTTCTCTAAAAAGGTGTATAGTTTTATCCGGTTTTCTCACTGCTATTGCTGTATACTCCGGGTTTCTCATCATTACCCCTTCAATTACTGCTTGCCCGCCTATATTGCATTCCTTCATGTGCATCTCCCTTTCAAACAAAAAGAAAAATATAAATAAAGGCTAGAGCTGGCACTCTAACCCTATAACACAAATGCTGAGTTTATTCCTCATCTTCGTCTTTGAGTCCGTACTTTCTTTTAAACCTTTCAACCCTTCCGGCGGTGTCAACATATTTTTGTTTACCTGTAAAGAAAGGATGACATTTTGAACAAATTTCAACCCTTAATTCTTCTTTTGTTGAACCGGTTTCGAATGTATTTCCACAGGCGCACTTAACCACAGCTTTTTTGTATTCAGGGTGAATTCCTTTTTTCACCTTTTTCACCTCTTTCCAGTATAGTCACTCAATTATTATAACACTAACCTGAAATCCTTGCAAGATTTTGAGAGATGACATAAGTGGTGACACATGTCAAAAATGTCACCCTAAAAAAAAGTGGTTAGCTATCGTGAGAAAAAGTCAATTTTAAGCTGGAAATTTAACCGGGCCTGAACAATTATAGTTATTCCGTTCGGCCAGTCAAGGGTAAAATGAACGGGCTTCGCCCGCCCTTGACAGGCCTCACTCCTTAACTTTATATGAATTAAGCCCGGTTAAGGGAATTATATTAAATTGTTTTTGTATCATAAGATAATGCACCGCGTCCTTCATGGTGACATTTTATCACAATACTTTACAAGGTGACATTATCACAAGACATACATGCTGCAATTGCAGCACCATCAGAGGAATGAAAATATATGCCTGTGCTGACTGATTCGGTGCAGTATTGATTCAAGGGGCTAATCAGGGTTAATAAAGCCAAAGGTGAAGGTGTGCCCAAGGACAGGATGCCTGAAGCCGTACAAGGATACACAGCAGGCCAGGAAGTCTACGGAGCTTGAATAGTAGCCTGGTTAGCCAGTTTGGGAGCCAGGTTGAAACGGCCAGCTTTGGTACATGAGCTATTTTTAGGGTAGAACCATACTTCTTAATTATACAAGGGAATCGGATTTTTCAGATAAAACGAAAGATGACAGAGAACCATCTCCATCATCTTTAAGGAAGAAACCTGAGAGGGTTTTGGGGTTTATCATCGATTATTACCTCAAAGTGTAGATGGGGCCCTGTTGACCTGCCGGTACTACCCACCCTGGCAATAGTTTGATTCTGCTTTATCCATTCGCCTTTTTTAACGAGAATTTTTGAAGCATGAGCGTATCTTGTTTTAACTCCATTACCGTGATCAATCAAGACCATTTTTCCGTAAGTGCCAAACCAGCCTACTTCAATTACCTTACCGCTCCCCGCTGCTTTGATAGGGGTTCCCAGAGGGGCAGCTATATCAAGGCCTGAATGGAACTCTCCCCACCTGGGGCCAAAATAAGAAGAAATTTTTCCTCTTAACGGCCAAACAAAGCTGCGAGCTCTCCATGCCCTGTAACTGGTAGTGCTTGCAGAAACTTTAGCCGTTTTAACACCCGGTATGATCAACTTCTGCCCAACAGTCAGATGGTCAGGATTGCTGAGGTTGTTAGCCCATACTATTTTACTCATATCCACGTCATAGTCTCTGGATATTCCCCACAGAGATTCGCCCGGTAATACAGTGTGAAGTCCGCCATCTATGGTCAAGACAGTAAGCTTCTGACCTACCCTTATCTTGTCAGCATTTTTGAGGTTGTTCATTGATATGAGAGTATCTACCGTCACACCATAACCTGCAGCAATTTCCCACAATGTATCACCGTTTTTGACAACATACGTTAAAATTTGAGGTCGTTTCTTTGTATTAAAAACCCGGTTTATTTTCCCTCTCGATACAGTGGCTGCATTCAGCTTTCTCTCTTCTACTACTTTATAATCAAGGTTTTGGGGCAATACATTTATTGTTTTATTGTTTTGTATGTGTTGCTTTAAAATCACCATTTCCTTAAAAACTTCATTTGTGTAAACTCCATGGTTCTGGTTTACAAATTTTTGATTATCTAAAAAAAACCCTTTGTCATCAAGCATCTTCCCGCACACAAAGATGGTCAATACAATACACATCAAGTGAGGCAGACATTTCTTGATTGAGTGCATTATACACACCCCGTTTTTTTATAAATATTTAACTGTTAATATTCTTTCTCAGCAGGTGTTTTTTATACATAACAAACGGGGTGTTATTATTTATTGGTTTTGTTTCGTTAATTTGGATATGAAAGTTTTGTTATCCGGCACTTTTTCAAGTTTTTTAATCAAAAGCTGAGTTGCTTCTACAACATCCTTTGAAGCCAGAGCTCTCCTCAATATCCATATAGCATGCAGCTCTTCTCTGGTAAGCAGCAGTTCTTCTTTCCTTGTACTGGATTTTAAAATATCAATAGCAGGAAATATCCTTCTTTCCGCCAACCGCCTGTCAAGATGGAGTTCCATGTTACCCGTTCCTTTAAACTCCTCATAAATAACGTCATCCATCCTGCTGCCTGTTTCAATTAGAGCAGTAGCAAGTATAGTCAGGCTGCCCCCTTCTTCAATGTTTCTCGCAGCACCAAAAAACCGCTTGGGTTTATGCAGGGCACTTGGATCAAGGCCTCCTGAAAGGCTCCTCCCCGTAGGGGGGACTACAAGGTTGTTGGCTCTGGCCAATCTTGTAATACTGTCCAAAAGGATCACAACATCTTTACCTGATTCTACCAGCCTTTGGGCCCTTTCCAGCACCATATCAGATAGCTTCAAATGGTTCTCAGGCAGTTCATCAAAGGTAGAACTTACTACTTCTCCTTTAACAGACCTAATCATATCAGTAACTTCTTCAGGTCTTTCATCTATAAGCAAAACTATGAGAGAAACATCAGGATGGTTTTCGGTGATGCTGTTGGCTATTTGCTTTAGCAGTACAGTTTTACCCGCTTTAGGTGGTGCCACGATAAGGCCTCTCTGGCCTTTACCTACAGGGGCTATTAAATCTATAATTCTTGTGGATATTCTATCGGATTGGGATTCAAGGGTGAGCCTTTCATTGGGGTAGATGGGAGTGAGGGAATCGAAATGATAACGGGATGTTGCATGTTCGGGGTCCAAACCGTTAACGGCTTGAACATACAGAAGGGCTTTATACTTTTCGCCTTCTTTAGGCTGCCGAATCTTTCCTGATACCATATCCCCCGTTCTTAAATTAAAACGCCTTATCTGAGTAGGGGAAACATACACATCTTCGTTACTGGGTAAATAATTGTCTACCCTTAAAAAACCATATCCATCGGGGAGAATTTCCAAAACACCTTCTGCAAAGATCAAGCCATCTCGTTCAGTCTGGGTTTCTAGGATTTTAAATATCAGTTCCTTCTTCCTGTATTTGTAATAGCCCGTTATGTCTAACTCCCTGGCTATCTTGTGAAGCTCTGAAATGGTTTTGCTCTGTAAATTCTTTATATCCAAGGAACCACCTCCTTTACTTTCTAATTTACTTTTCTTGCACTCCAAAACATGGTGAATTTAAGAGCAATATAATACGTTACAAAGGCTGCGAGTATCCCATTGATAAAGCTGCCAACTAAAAACGCATAGCTTAGATTTTTAAAATCAATCACCCGGAGCATCATTTTGGGATTAAACAATCCGTAACGGATAGAACCCATACCTGTAAAAAACTGACCGATTTTATAGTTTAGATAATAAAAGAAGGGTATTGCCCATTTCCCCGCAATGGCTGCCAGAACGGCAGCAGGCCTGTTGGCTCTAAACAAACCCGCTGTAAAAAAGGCAAGAATCAATCCTAGGCCAAAAGTTGGAAAAAAATCAAGGGATATGCCCAGGGCTATTCCTTTTGCAATGCTTTTGGGAGTATCTTTTGTTCTTTTAGATTTTAAATAGTAGGGCTTTTCGCTATTTTATGTGGGTAATGTATATGTTAATGATTAACATTTATGGGAATTCCGAAGGCTTTTTCCGCCACCTCCAAAACCAAGAAAAAAGCATTTTCATTATACCACTTACCATAGTTGTCAAGCCTAAGATGAGAACTCCGCTGCGCTCCGGGCTGTCAATAACTTGAGAAAATATCACTTTTGTGTTAGCGTTTAACCGGGCCTGATCAATTATAGTTATTCCGTTCGGCCAGTCAAGGGTGAAGTGAACGGGCTTCGCCCGCCCTTGACAGGCCTCACTCCATAACTTGATATAAATTAAACCCGGTTAGGAAAATTGCACCTCGTTCTTCATAGTGACATTTTGTCACGATACTCTACAAGGTGACATTATCACAAGATAAGCACA
>DFNM01000173.1:4740-7855 GCA_002376045.1 Firmicutes bacterium UBA3567 | reverse complement strand
TTTTTTTTTATCTTTTTTCTAGGTATTGGATGATACGGCAAAACAATGTTTGGGGCTTTTTTATACGAATGCTCTGGGCAGGCCCATCTTAAGGTTTCCGCAGGTCAGATAAATGATACTAATGAGGTTGTCTGTATTTCGATATCCTCTGGCTTTCCTCTTGGTGGCCTGAATAAGACTGTTGATACCTTCGAGTATCCCGTTGTTTATTCTGGTGATAATATACCGGATAATTCCATCCCAGTGCCTTTTGATAAAGTAAGCAGCTTCCTTGACGGGCTCGATATCGCTTTACTACCTGAAGATGAACACCTCATGTATCAACTCTCACCTTTTATTAATTCCCCCACCGCATACCTGGGTTTTTTATCAAGCCTGTGAATGGCCTTAATAAACCTGATTGTTCCTGTCCTGGCCCTCATTACAAGGGAATGGGTCTGGGCACTTTTAGAGAAATATCTGACACCCTTCAACAAATCCCCGTCAGTGATTCCCGTCGCTGAAAAATACACATCATCACTTTTAACCAGATCATCCATTGTAAGCACCTTCTCCGGGTCTGTAACCCCCATGCTGCAGCATCTTTCTTTTTCCTGCTGGTTCTGGGGTTTCAATCGTGCCTGCATTTCACCTCCCAGGCATTTGAGGCCAGCGGCTGCCAGAACCCCCTCGGGAGCTCCTCCGATTCCCATCAACATATCTATTCCTGTATTCTCGAAACCCGTTGCTATAGCAGGTGCCACATCCCCATCACTGATCAGCTTAATCCTGGCTCCTGCTTCACGAATTTGTTTAATGATTTTTTCATGCCTCGGCCTGTCTAGAATCACAACAGTGAGGTCCTCAATTTTTTTGTCCAGTGCTTCAGCAACCGCTTTCAAATTTTGTACAACAGGAGCATTTAAATCTATTTTTCCAGCTGCCTTTGGACCGACAGCTATCTTCTCCATGTATATATCAGGAGCATGCAGCAAACATCCCCTAGGGGCAATAGCAACAACCGCTATAGAATTGGGCAAACCTTTAGCCACAAGGTTTGTACCTTCAAGAGGGTCTACTGCTACATCAACTTCAGGTGCCCCATCTTCAGCCATCCCCAGTTTCTCACCAATATAAAGCATGGGGGCTTCATCCATTTCTCCTTCACCTATTACCACAACTCCATTGATATTGATAGTATCAAAAAGGCATCTCATTCCGTTGACCGCTGCCTGATCAGCTCCATTCTTATCACCTCTACCCATGAACCTGCCTGCAGCAAGGGCAGCTGCCTCTGTAACCCTTACAAACTCCAAAGTCAGTTCCCTTTCCAGTTTTATCACCCCCAGCAGTATGCTCCGGCCTGAATCAACCGAGTTTCCTCACTTTCTTCCAGTCTTCTAAAAATCTTTCAATACCAAGATCTGTCATAGGGTGTTTAATCATTTTTGTAATGACTCCATAGGGAACAGTGGCGATATCCGCTCCCATTTTTGCTGCTTCCATTACATGCATGGGATGCCTGATACTCGCAGCAATAACACGGGTATTGATGTTGTGCAACCTGAAAATTCCCACTATGTCTTTTACAATCTCCATACCAGGGTTTCCGATATCATCCATACGTCCCACAAAAGGGCTTACATAAGCCGCTCCAGCCCGGGCAGCAAGGAGGGCCTGATTTGCAGAAAACACCAGGGTCGCATTGGTCTTTATACCCTCTGAAGCAAGGGCGTGAATGGCTTTGAGACCTTCAGGAATCAACGGTATCTTTATTACGACGTTTTCAGCCAGGGCTGCCAGGGTTCTAGCTTCTTCCACCATTTCTTCAGCTTTTAGGCTGAGAACTTCTGCACTCACAGGGCCAGATACAATTGAACAAATTTCCTTGATCATTGAATGAAAACCGCCTTCTTCTTTAGCTACCAGAGTGGGGTTGGTAGTAACCCCTGCAATAACCCCCCACTCATTCAATTCTTTGATTTCTTCTATGTTTGCAGTATCAGCGAAAATCAGCAAGCTTATCCCCCCTTAAATTATGCTTTGCCAGCACAGCCGAATAACCTGATTTTTTCCTTGATGATCTTTTTCATCTCTTCCTTGGCCGGTCCAAGGATTTTTCTGGGATCATACTCTTCAGGGCTTTCCTTCACAACCTCGTGAACGCCCCTGGTAAATGCCTGGCGAATATCTGTATCTATGTTGATCTTGCATATACCCCTTTCAACAGCCTTTTTTATGCTTTCATCTGGAACCCCAGATGCTCCGTGCAGCACAAGGGGAATATCCACCAGATTATTGATTCTTTCCAGCCTGTTAAAATCAAGCTCCGGTTCCCCCTTATAATGACCATGGGCTGTTCCTATAGCTACTGCCAGGGAATCCACTCCCGTCTCCTCCACAAATCGCTTGGCTTCTTCAGGCACAGTCATAAAAGCCTCCCTTTCAGAAACGCTCACATCGTCCTCTGTACCGCCAATCCTGCCAAGCTCCGCTTCAACGGAAACACCGACAGCATGAGCAATTTCAACGACCTTTTTTGTAATTTTTATGTTTTCTTCCAAAGGATGCTTGGAACCATCTATCATCACCGAAGTGAAGCCATTCCTGATACACATCATAATTTGTTCAAAATCTGTACCATGGTCCAGGTGCAAAGCAATGGGTATGGTAGTGGTTTTTACTGCCGCATTTATCATTCCTACAATATAATGAATACCAGCATACTTTAAAGCTCCCTGGCTTGCCTGTAAAATAACAGGAGCTCTTTCTTCTTCAGCGGATTCCACAATAGCCTGAACAATTTCCATGTTGTTGGTATTAAAAGCTCCTACTGCATACCCTCTTGATTTTGCATCTTCCAGTATTTCTTTAACAGTTACAAGACTCATTTTATCTACCCCCTCCAACAGATTCAAAATAAATTTTCAACAAAGCAGGTCTTAATTCCTCCCTCAATTATTTATTTTTTGTATTCTGTTCCATTTCCATACCCTCATTACAATATCTTTGCCAATGGTATCCGGTCTACCACCTACCTGTCTTACCACGTCAGTTTTGCAAAGGCTGAAACACCGGCCAGCTTCGGCAGCTAAGGCAACCCCTAGGGGGCCTTACGGCGGCCTTGACTGCCTCA
>DFNM01000173.1:0-4394 GCA_002376045.1 Firmicutes bacterium UBA3567 | reverse complement strand
TGCCCGGTGTAGATACAAGCCAGCTGGGCAAAGGCGTTTACATATATTTGGCTGTCAGTCTGCAATTTATTAAATCACTCTGCTCCGCTTTCCCGAAAACCTGTGCCGCGGTCATCGAAAAAACGGGCTCCCCTTTCCCATGCCCATTGAAATCCCGGACGTGAACTACATTCGCTGTTGTTGAAACATCCTGTCAATTCTTAACACCTAAAATGGAAAAGAACCATTTTCATTAAAAATCCCCTTTTACTTTTTATAACAGTAAAAGGGGGTTAAGAACCTTTACTGTACAAAGCATCCAGACAGCGAAAACCTTTTTCCTTTAATGATATCTTTGTTACACTTTCAATTACCTTAAGGTCATTTTTGTTCTCTGCATAGATGATGTTGACACCTCTGCAGTGACTGCATATCAGCTCTATTCGGTCTGTGTAGAGGTGCAAATCAATCAAGTTGCTGCCACATTCACACTCAATCCCCGAATCGTACAGGATAGAATACACCTTCTTTGCTGCTCCATACATGACCTGTGGGTTCACAAAAAAACCGTTATCCTTTTCCCTGCTGGCCAGGCAGAATTCCTCAGAATGGTTTTTGGCAATACACAGCACTTTGTCTCTCTCACCAAAAAAACACAGTTTGAATCCTGTTACAGGGCATTCAAGAACCTTGGTTTTGCTGCTTAACAGTTCATGGTGGTCTATCCTGAAGGTGTGATATGTGTTACATTTGCTGCACGGCAATTTTATCATAAAGTTTTTATCCCTTTTAATTTTTAAGAAAATCGCTTTCCTGCCTCTCCATGGAACTTTAAAAGGCCTCGGTGAACGGAGCTGAAAGAGGTTAATATTGTTAATGTCATAAAACCCCCATGCATGTCCCCTGAAAGCAAAGGTTATATTTGTTTTGTAGATCATTTTACTGATCCTCCAGTTTTTCTTATAACTTACTTCATAATTCTATATTTTTTTCAAATATCCTCTTGAAAAAACAAAAGCATTTAAAAAAACATCATCTTACAGGCAATCTAATTGTGAAAACGCTGCCTTTACCCTTTGTGCTTTCCACATGTATTGAGCCGTTATGGTTCTCAATTATTCTTTTTACAATACACAGCCCAAGACCTGTCCCCTCTTCCTTCGTAGTATAAAAAGGAGTAAATACCTTTGATAAATCCTTTTCATCGATACCACATCCGGTATCCTCAATCTTTATTATGCCGCAATCTCCAGCCTTTTCGGTAGTTATAACAATCTCACCTTTGTTTTCCATCGCTTCAATAGCATTATTTATCAAATTTAAAAACACCTGTTTCATCTGTTCTTTATCTACCGGTATAAGGGGAAAATCGGAATAAAATTTCTTTATTATCTTTATCTTTGCCTGTTTTTTGCTCATTTTAGAGTACATGTTACATAGCGGAACTATATCTTCGATGATTTTATGAATATCCTCACACGACTCTTTTATTTCTTTTACCCGGGTCAGATTGAACACTTCTTTTACAAGCTTGTTCAGCCTTTCAATTTCTTTCACTATTATGTTTATATATTCCTTCCTATCGTCTTCATCATCTAAACTTTCCTGGATGAGCTGGGCAAACCCCTTTATTGAAGAAAGGGGATTTCTGATTTCATGTACAGCCTGAACAGCCAGTTCACTTAAAATAGATATCTGTTTTTTGGCCAGAGTGAATTTCTCTTTAAAATGATTTATTTCCGTTAGATTATCAATAAACACAAAATTGATGGTAACTCCCTTTTGGTTTTGGTGGAAGAATCCTTCAATATAATACTCATTCGTCTGTTCAATCTCTCCCGTTTCCGACTGAACATCAAGCACAATTTTGTGGCAAAACATTCTATCTTCTTCTTTATTCAGGTTGTCTTTCTTTACACGGATGCCTTCGCCCTTGAACATACATCATCTCACCTGTTGTCAAAAATTTTTTCAACCATGGCTTTCAGCTCAAGGATATCAAAAGGCTTGAAAATAAAATTGTATGCCTCATTTTTCCCCATCCCTTCCACAACATCTTCTTCACCATAAGCCGTCATCATGATGGCTTTGAGGTCAGGAAACTTTTTTTTAAGATTCTTAAATGTCGCTATACCGTTTTCACTAGAAAGTCTGATATCAATTATAGCCAGGTCGGGTTTCTCTTTTGAGGCTACCTGCATTGCCTCTTGATGATCCTTTGCCAAAAAAACCTTATACTGAGTGTTTTTAAAAACCTCAAACAAAAGGGTCCTAATTCCTCTCTGGTCATCCACAACCAGTATCTTGTTTTCCTTGTTTTGTTTTTTCATTGGGTCCATTCAGGTACCCCCTCGATAACATAAATTGCGGTAAAGTTATATGATATGTTTTCCTGTTCTTCGTTTGGTAGATATAAACCCATACAAGATAGCGAGGAAGCTAAAAAAGTTGCGACTAAAAGGCATAGCCATTTTCACCTTCTAAAAAAAGTAGAATTTTTTATACATAGAATACTGTTCATGGTCTATCAAGACTTCTACTGCATTCCTGCCGCTGTCATTAAGGGGCAGTGTTACTATTCCATTCTTTGTTTTAAACAGCATTTGATTAATCTTTACGGGCAAATCATCAACCGGTTGCAATGACTCACCATCATAAAATCTAAACACGACTGTATCACCTGTATTCAAAAGTGATGCTGTTACTAAGAGTTCTTTTTGCTGTATTTTTATGTCTATGGGGATTGTGGAGAGAACATCACCCTTTTCATCGATCATCATAAGGTATCCTATATAGCTGCCTTTGTCTTTGGGTACAGCAATGTGAAGGGGTACCTCCCAGGCTTCCCCTACATGGTGCTGCTTAAAATCATCCATTACAACAATATTACCGCAGTCATTAAAAACCTGGTGTTCATACTTAACCCGGGTTTTCCCGACCGGGATGCTGTATCCATCAATGTAGGCTACATATTTACCCGGTTTGGGATGTAAAATTTCTATACTCTCCCTTGATTCATCAAAAGTTGAAGAAACTCCTACTTGTTCCCATTCTTGTTTCTCCTCATTGTAATAATACAGATAAAGATCAATATCAGATTTATTGGTATCTGTATCATCTATTTTAAGTTTCAGCAAAAAGGCATCTCTAGATACTTCAATAAGGGGACCCGTTTTTATATCCTGGTTTTGTATTTCAATGATCCTTTCCACTTTGCCGTGGGACTCCTCAACAACTCCCAATCCCACAACTTTGCCTGTGAAATCCTCGAAATAATTTTTTACATTGATGCTTTCGGATACCATCGATACGGGTTCAGCTTTACTGAAGGATAGAAAAACCCCGGGTTTCTCCCAAACAATCCCTTTTATGGAAGATGACAGCCTGAAACGGCTTTCCATCATACCATATTCTGATAGCTGAGGATCACAGTAGACTACTACTTCCCATACTCCCAACATCGGTTGTGTAATCCTGCTTTCAACCCTCTCCCGGGATTGAACAAAATCCACTCCTGCATAATCGCTCATCACAACCTCTTTACCCAGGGGATTAATAACATGCATCCTTACCCTTCCGTTTAAAACACCTGAAGCAGCCTTTTGAACATGTAAGGTGAAATTCAGTTCACTTACTGATGAATCAATGTTAAAATAGTATCTCTTCCACCTGCCAACTCTGGCAGAATCGAGTATATCAATCTTATAATTGTTCCCATAAGTAAAAGTGTACGGTTGAACTATTGTTACTGGTATGACAACTTCTTTACCATAGTTGTGCTCATCATCTCCGTATACAAAACCGCAGTAAACCCCTGGAGATTGGGGGACTTTAAAATCCACATAAAATTTTCTTTCTTTACCTCTGGGCAGAATAATTCTTTCTCTATCGGGTTTGATCCATTCGACATCGGAAGAAAGCTTCAAAGTTATGGCTTTTTCTGAATCGGTATTTATCATGGATACGGTCAATCTCCCCGGTTTATCCCCTCTTAAATAAATTCCTTTTGCCGCAGAAACGCCGGGCGTGTATGTTTTTATAGATATTCTGGGTATATCCTTTATTCTCTGGAGATGATACCATGCTCTGTTGATATCAACAAGCCCGAATCCCTGCTCGAAAAATTGAAACCCATCTATGGACCTCGCTCCCATTGTTATGGCTTTTTTTATCTTTTCGGGCCCATAATCAATTCCCTCTTTTTTAGCCCTTTCCATGAGAAGGGCAGCCAATCCCACAACATGTGGCACAGCCATGCTTGTTCCATCCAAAAGATGATATCCTCCGCTGTCCCATATGTTTACCGTTGAAACCACACTACCTGGAGCAACAACATCTGGAGCAATACCCCCATTCTTTTTGGGACCCATTCCGCTGAAGTACCACAAACCTTCATAGGGAACATCATAATTGTA
>DFNM01000175.1 GCA_002376045.1 Firmicutes bacterium UBA3567 | reverse complement strand
AAGCTTAAAAGGAGTTTAGAGAGTAAAGGGTTTAAGGTTTACATGTCAGAGGGTCCTCCCTACCTGGTAACGGTAGAAAGGAGTTTTACCTATTCAGAGGCACTGCAAATTAAGGAGAGGCTAAACAGGTTAAACATCAATTCATTCATAATAAAAATAAATGGCGAAAAAGAAAAATCAACTATTGCGGAAAAATCAGATATAAAAGCAATAAACATTTTTCCCCTTTTAGAGGACAGCATTTTCCGCGGGGTACATGGCAGTCAGACTTTATTTTTCTATATAAATGAAAACTGGGAGCCAGATGGCAGCAGCTATGTTGACTTACACTTTTCCCACTCCCCGGTTTCAACAGAGCATAAATCAACCCTTACTGTTTATGTGAATGATCGACCCATCAATAGTTTTGAACTTGTTAATGAAAAAATGATGAATAGAACGGTAAGAGTGGCTATTCCAAAAGATGTCATAGCAAAAGGCTTTAATACCCTTATGGTACGCCTATATAAAAGGATATCAGATAGACCGTGTGAGGACCTTTATAATCCTGGAAACTGGTTTAGATTAAATAAGGATACGATGATACATATAGAATATAGAGAAATGCTAGACAATACAAATTTAAGCGACTATCCTTATCCTTACTTTAAAATAGGCAGGGAAAATCCAGTAGACAGTATTATAGTATTGCCAGATAATTATAGCAGCCGGCATTTAACCGCTGCTGCGTACTTGGCTGCTGGTTTTGGTAAGTATGAGCCTTATAAAAATCTTCAGATTAAGGTAGAGACGGAGCAAGGTATAAAGAAATATTTGGAGCACAGCAATTTGATTTTTATAGGTAACACTGAAGAATTTGAAAACATAGATAGTTTACCTCCAATAGTAGAAGAGAAGGAAGCGGGTATCTTAGAAGAATTCATATCTCCATGGAACAGCAGTAAGAAGCTGCTCAGGATTGCAGGGGAAGGAACTTCTATAAAAGAAGCAGCTAAAGCCCTTTTCTACAGTAATTTAGTTAACCAAATGAAGCGAAAACGGCAGGTGATGAGAGACATTGAAGGCTTGTTTGATGAAATGAATTCTTTAGGAGACAAAATAACCCTGGCAGACCTGGGTTACAATGATATAATTGTAAAAGGAGTCTATCAGCAGGTGGCATCCTTTAGGTATAGTTTACCGGCAGGGATGAAGTTAAAAGAAGGGGCAGGGATAACCCTTGACTTAAGATATTCCCAGGCTCTGGATTTTATTCAGTCATCAGTAACGGTTATGGTAAATGATATTCCTATTGGCAGTAAAAAGCTAACCCCTGAGGGAGCAGAAGGAGAGAGGGTCTCTTTTAAATTCACTCCGGAGCTTATTGAAGAAGAAGATTTTAGCATAAGAGTCCTGTTTTTCTTGGATTTAAGAAATATAGACTGTAATCAGAGGTATGAGAATCAAGCATGGGCAGTTATAGGCAACAGTAGCTTTCTTTATTTACCTCATGAAGATGGGGATAGGAAAACCCTGAAAAACTACCATTCTATCTTTTCCAATAATGGGCGGTTGGTGGATACTGTAGTAGTAATTCCGGACAATCCCAGGGTAGAAGATATAGAGATGGCGTTGAATTTATTTGCATATATGGGTCACTATTTAAAGAGTTTGGGAGATGTAGAATTGGTAAAAGCAGAGGATTTCACAGTTGATAGAAAAAACAAAAATGTGATACTTATCGGTATTCCCCAAGACAATTCTTATATAAAATCAATCAACCAATACCTGTGGGTTAAGTTTGATGAAAGTTATACTCGCTTGGTTCCTAATGAAAATTTCCCTTTCTTAGAGGAGTTAGGAAGAGAATGCGGGATAGTCCAGTTAATAAATTCGCCTTGGAGTCAAGGGAAAAAAGTAATGGTGGTTACGGGGGTAAATTATTTTTCACTAAAAAATGCCGAATTAATGCTGACAAGCATTAACATCGCTCCTACACTTTCAGGAACAGTATCCATGATGGACAATACAGGAGAAGTTTATAATTTTGAATCCATGGAAAAGGCTGGTACTATACAAAAAAATGAGGAAGATAAATTTGGCAAGCTGTTTTGGTTTCAAAAACTTCATGAACTTTTCAAACAGAGAGATATTAAAATACTCGTAGTTATGTTAGGACTTATAATTACCATAATGATTATTCTATTTTATGCAATTAAGAAAAACTACCGGTAGAAATTCACCAGTTGCCAAAAGAGGCAAAAGAGGGTGATGTACTTAAAATATTGATTGATGTCGATAGCAAGGAAACAGAAAAGCGCAGAAAAAATTGAAAACCTTATAGATAAGTTGTTCGAATAAATTAGGAAGGTGATTTGATAAATCTTCTATTCGGAATATACAAAAAAATATTCAGATAAGTCTATGGCCAAATACTCATTGACAAAGCAGAATATATATTGACAAAGCAGAATATATGTGGTATACTCATCCTTGCGAACTAAGATGGAGGGGTGTCCGAGTCCGGCTTAAGGAGCTGGTCTTGAAAACCAGTGACAGGTTTACGCCTGCCGTGGGTTCAAATCCCACCCCCTCCGCCATTTTTTTATAACACCAACCAGAGACTGAATCATTAGATGATGAATACCCAGAACTTAATAACCTGCAGATAAGGGAGACAGCTTAAATAATCGTTGATTCAGATTTTGAAGGTTTTCAAAAAAACTTTGATTAAATAGTTGAAACTACTGGCAGCTTCCAGCTATCTGGCGACAATGGAGTGCCAGGGATAGGTAGTATAAAAAGTCCAAATATGATTGTTGATTTGGTTGAAGATCAGATTACCATCTGCTGGAGGTTGCTATAGATACAATTTAAAAACATCGAGTAATGTCACACAAGTAATCAAGATAGTTCCTTTTATAAAAACACATGGCTATACATGTAACTTAGCAAAAATTATTGTAGAGATAGAAGTATTTACTACTAGAAGCCTGTCAAAAAACCAGTTTGGCATCAAGTGCGGTTAAACCCATAACAGAATTCTTACAAGATACTAATCCATGATATGTACCTTCTATAAAAGCCTTGACATTACCAATTAAATGTAAGACCTCTATTTTTCTATTAAATCCCTACACTTAACAGAAACTGTGCTGTTATTTGACATATGGCTACTGTAATGCTATAATATATATCTGATTTATAGTGGAATAATCAATTGCGGAGAGATGGCCGAGTTGGCTGAAGGCGCTCGCCTGCTAAGCGAGTATACGGGTAAAAGCTCGTATCGCGGGTTCGAATCCCGCTCTCTCCGCCAGTATTATTTAATGTAGCAAACATGCGCCCGTAGCTCAACTGGATAGAGTGTCTGACTACGGATCAGAAGGTTACAGGTTCGAGTCCTGTCGGGCGCACCATTTGTTGACGTCGAACATGCGCCTGTAGCTCAGGAGGACAGAGCAACGGTTTCCTAAACCGTGGGCCGGGGGTTCGAATCCTCCCAGGCGCACCATTCAACCGTAAATCTGTGTATTCAAACGAGATGATGAGATTGCAAGCGGATGAATTCTTTATGAATGAAGCGTTGATTGAAGCCAGAAAGGCCTATGAAAAAGGAGAAGTACCTGTTGGTGCAATCATAACGAAAAAAGGAAGGATAATAGCCAGGGGTCATAATCTAAAAGAATATCTAAAGGATCCTACTGCCCATGCAGAAATCATCTGTATCAGAGATGCTGCGCACAAATTGGGTGAATGGAGGCTGACGGAGTGTGAGCTGTATGTTACAATAGAACCATGCTGCATGTGTGCAGGTGCTATAATTCAGGCTCGAATCCAGAGATTGATAATAGGAGCAATGGATCCTAAAGCAGGAGCAGTCGGTTCGCTGCTGAATGTAGTTGAGGATGAAAGATTTAATCACCGCGTCATAGTAAGGCGCGGAGTGCTGAAAGAAGAAAGCTCTTCTTTAATGAAGGATTTTTTTAGACACTTGCGCTATAAAGGGGAGAGATGGCCGAGTCTGGCTGAAGGCGCTCGCCTCGAAAGCGAGTAGGCAGCCAGCCGCTGCCTCGTGAGTTCGAATCTCACTCTCTCCGCCATATATAACCTTGTAAATCGAAATAGGAAACATAGGTTTGAGACAAAAGCAACTGGTATTATCTGAATATGGTTATCCCGTTAATTCAGCATTATTCATCAAGCTTACAGACGTTAAATGGTACACTAAAGAGGCTGGCCTTAAATCAAAAGGAGCATTATCCGGCACTCAACTCAATGTGCGTCTTACGGGTAACAACAATACTCCTGTATAGCGACACGCCATTCTCAAATTTAACTCAACAAGCAAACACCAGGCTGAGTGCTGAATTCCATCCAAAAAGCCATACGCAACGTTGATTAAGTCTATCCTCAATATAAATAAAGGTTGCTGATTAAAGGGTATAACCGTTTATCTAAATTAAAGACAAATAAATCTACGTGTGCACGTGGATTTTGAAGCTTAATTGCAATTCCTTATGGGAAAATTACAGATGTGGGAAGGCCTTTTGAACAGTGTTTTTTACATTTAAACTAACAAGCAACATGTAGATAATTTTAGAGTTTTGCCAAAGGGCTAATTTAATAAAAGTTGAAGGCTTAAATAATGTCTTTAAGTGATGAGTTTCAGAAAAAAGAATAGTCTGACTGATTGGCTAGAAGAGCGTTGGAAGACATTTGTTTTTTTCTACACTAAGTAATAGTATTCAACTAAGTTGGATATAAAGTAAAAATTCAAGAGGTTTTTAGCGCCTACTTCAATCTGTAAAATTTTGCTGATTTAAATGCATAGTCAAATTTTAAAGTAATAATAAATTTTATATTTGAGGCTGGTAGCGAAGTGGGTAATAAAATCGAGGAGAGATGGCTGAGTCTGGCTGAAGGCGCTCGCCTGGAAAGCGAGTAGACGGGTAAAACCCCGTCTCGCGGGTTCAAATCCCGCTCTCTCCGCCATTAAATAGTAAAAAAACAAAGCTTTGTTGCCAGTCTTCTATATTGTTACTACAAAAAGTAAAGACAGCATTGCCGTGCTAGGTGGGGAGGTAGCGGTGCCCTGTAACCCGCAATCCGCTATAGCGGGGCTGAATTCCCGCTTCGAGGCTTTATTCTTTCAGGGTCAGGCCTGGAAAAGTGGTGACGACGATCGGGTCCCGCGCAATGGAAACCTGTGAACCCCGTCAGGTCCGGGAGGAAGCAGCGGTAAGCAGGCCCTTCCGTGTGCCGCGGGGGTGCCTGATTTGAGCTAACTGTCCAGGTAACGCCTGGGGGGATAGGTCGAGAAGGGGTGCACGGCATTATGTGTTGCATAGATCCATACCTCTGCTATTAGGCAGAGGTTTTATTTTTGTTAAACATCTTGTAAAAGCGAATAACAACGGTGCTGCACACAAGACCCATCAAATACCCTGCCAGCACATCAAAAGGATAATGAACACCCACATAGATTCGGGAAAAACCTATTGCAAGAGCAAGGATTAAAACAATGTTTCTGTAATATCCCTTAAGTTTGTAGTTGGTTACAGCCCAGGTAGTTCCCAGGGATGCGTGACCGGAAGGAAAAGAAAAACTATCAGGTGGTTCAATTAAAAGCCTGACGTGTTCCATAACCAGGAATGGTCTGGGGCGGCAAACTGCAAGCTTAATTACCCTGTTTGTTAAAAGGTGAGCCAGCATAAAGGCGAAAAAAGCAAGGATTCCCACCTGTTTTCCCTTTTTATCACCGAGCACAACAAAAACCAGTGTCAATATTATCCACACAAATCCCATATTCCCCAGGCTGGAAATAAAGGGCATTACCAAATCGAGTATTGTATTGGCAGCTTCGATGTTAATGATATGGAACAGGGTTTCATCCAACCGAATAAGCCAACCCATTATAACCTCCCACCAGTTCAGCAAGTTTTTAATTTATGATATAATTATAACATCGAGAAGACAAAAAATCAGATTAATCTCTGGTGGTGAGTAAAAATGACTTATATAGCTTTGTACAGGGAGTGGAGACCTAAAGTCTTCGAAGAAGTTGTTGGCCAGCAGCACATTACCACAACCCTGAAAAATTCAATTAAAAACAACAGAATAGCCCATGCATATTTATTCTGCGGTATTAGAGGCACTGGAAAAACAAGCACTGCGAAGATTTTCGCTAAGGCTCTAAACTGTGAGGAGGGTCCTACACCAACACCGTGTAATGAATGCCGCAAATGTAAGGCTATTGATAACGGAAGACTGATGGATGTGATAGAAATTGATGCTGCTTCCAATAGAGGGATTGATGAAATCAGGGAATTAAGGGATAAAATCAAATATCCTCCATCAGAAGGCAGGTATAAAGTTTATATAATTGATGAAGTACATATGCTTACAAAAGAGGCTTTTAATGCATTGTTGAAAACCCTGGAAGAACCTCCCCAATACGTTGTATTCATTCTGGCAACTACAGAACCTCACAGGCTTCCTGAAACCATTTTATCCCGATGCCAGCGATATGATTTTAAACGCCTCACCACCTCAGACATCATCAACAAGATGAGGGAGATTCTTGATAAACACGGGTTAAAGGCTGATGATCAGGCTCTTGCGGCGATAGCCAGGAATTCCCAAGGAGCCATGAGGGATGCCTTGAGCCTCCTTGATCAGTGCATATCATATGCCGATACTGAACTGACAAAAGATATAGTGCTTGAAATACTGGGAACGGTCAATGAGGAGTTTTTGTTTGATTTTGTTGAGAGTATCAGGGCAAAAGATTTACCCGCGTGTCTTGCAAAAATTGATGAATTAGCATATAATGGTAAAGACCTGCATCAATTTGTGAATGACCTTCTTTACCATTTTAGAAACCTTATGGTGGCCCGGGTGTCCCAAAACCCCACGGGGCTCATAGACCTATCTGAAGAAAGTATTGAAGCTTTAAGAAACCAGAGCAGGTATTTTAAATTGGAAGAGATTTTAAGGGTTATAGATACCCTTTCGGAAACAGAAAGAGATGTCAAATGGGCATCGCATCCCAGAATCCCCCTGGAAATGGCCCTTGTAAAGTTGACCAAACCGGAAGTAGATGATTCCATCATGGGAATTGTTGAGAGGATAAACAGGCTTGAAAGATGCCTAAAATCAAATAAAGGGCAGAGGGAACCTTCAGCCCAAACCAGTATTCGGCCTCAAAAAGCTGATACATTCCCATCAACCGAAAATTCTTTACCAAAGCAAAACAAGAAAGAGACCGGTCAGAATGATGTAAATATAAAAAGAAAAACCCTGGAGGAATTACAACAAATATGGCCTCAGGTAATAGCCAGGCTAAAGCAGGAAAAACCAAGCCTGAAGGCTTTTATCCAGAGTGGCAACCCACAGCCTGTTGAGTTCAAGGGAAAACAGCTGGTTATAGGAGTTGGAGGAATGGAGCTGAATAAAACCATGCTGGAAAGAAACATTGGTTTAGTAGAAAAGGTGATCTCGGAGGTATATAATGGGGATTTGAAGGCTGCTTTTAGGCTCATAAAACAGCCCGCCCCAAAAAAAGTTAAAAAGGATGAACAGGAGCTTATACAACAGGTTATCTCGGTTTTTGGAGAGAACCTGGTGGAGATAGAAGAATAAAATTCCAGAACAGGAGGATGATTATAATGATGAGAGGTATGGGTAACATGGGGAAAATGATGAAACAGGTTCAGAAAATGCAGAAACAGATGAAAAAACTCCAGCAGGAACTGGAAGAGAAAACTGTAGAAGCTGCAGCAGGAGGAGGAGCGGTTAAAGCTGTGGTTAATGGCAAAAAGGAACTGGTAGAACTTCAGATCGATCCTGATGCTGTTGACCCCGATGATGTGGAAATGCTCCAGGATCTGGTTATGGCAGCTGTCAATGAAGCCATCAGGAAAGCTGAAGAGATGGTGCAGAGTGAACTTGCAAAAATAACTGGTGGCCTGAATTTACCGGGAATATTCTAACAAACCAAGGGTTTTGAGGGATGAAACATGAGTTATTATGTAAAACCAATGGCCAAACTAATAGAAGAATTATCAAAACTTCCAGGAATTGGACCAAAAACGGCTCAGAGACTGGCTTTTTATATCCTTGAAACACCCTATAACAAGGTGGAGAATCTGGCTAAAGCCATCATAAACGCCAAAAGGACTATAAGATATTGTTCCCTGTGCGGCAACATTACTCAGGATGACCCGTGCAGCATATGCAGCTCCAATCAGCGGGATCAATCCGTTATTTGCGTGGTTGAGGATCCCAAAGATGTCATAGCCATGGAAAAGATAAGGGAGTACAAGGGGCTCTATCATGTGCTTCATGGAGCCATTTCTCCGATGGATGGTATTACTCCTGACAGCATAAGGATAAGAGAACTTCTCCAGCGCCTCAAGAACGGTAAAGTAAAAGAAGTTATACTGGCAACCAACCCCAATGTGGAGGGTGAAGCTACAGCCATATATATAGCAAAAATTATTAAACCCCTTGGTATCAGAACCACCAGAATTGCCCATGGGATCCCTGTTGGAGGAGACCTAGAGTATGCCGATGAGGTAACATTGTCTCGCGCCTTGGAAGGCCGCAGGGAAATTTAAATTTCCTTTCCCCAGAGTATAACCTTAGAATTTATGGTTATACTTTTTACAAAAAGGGGGAATGGTTTTGGTGGTTAATAGAAGTGTTAATAATTTTATCAACAAACTTGCTGCAAAGGTGTTTTATGAAGATGAAGAGTTGAAGCATCCAGGGGGCAACATAGTTGATGCCGTTGAACAGGCCAGAAAGGAATGGATTCATGCACAGAGTTATTTTGAAACGGTAACAGACCCTGATCTGGTAGACCACGCCATCTTTTTAGCTCAGGCAGCCCAAAAGAGGTACATCTACCTGCTGAAAAAGGCGAGGGAAGAAGGAGTTTCATTAAATTTGGGACAAAAGGGTTAAACGCGTTATATTTTACCCCCTTAACAATATATTTTAATAAGGGAGAAATTGAGGGGGGATTACAATGGATTACTCTATTATTATTGCCTATGCTTTTGGTTT
>DFNM01000176.1:7528-19703 GCA_002376045.1 Firmicutes bacterium UBA3567 | reverse complement strand
ATATCTTATCTGACGCTACCAAAGTTAAAAACCCCATACTAAATTGGAGCTGCAGTAAATTGGTGGTAGCCGGTTCAGATTATGAGGGTTGCCGTGCAGCCTATCTTGGAAAAGACGGCACCCTGGTTGGTTAAAAACATCCAAAGTATACCGCTGCTATCTTTGAAATTCTATCAAAAATCATAAAGTCCTTTTTTCTATAAAACATTAAATACAGTAATGGAAAGATTGAAGAAGTTTTGATTTACGACTTTTTAACCAGATATTGGATAATAAATCCTTTTTTAATTATAATAAATATTAAAGGGGTAGGGGACAAAAAATAAGTAAAGAAAAATTTTTTTCGCTGTTTAAAACAAAAACAAATACAATTATATTTGCTGCAGTTTTGACTACAGTAATACTAGTTTTAAACTCGGATTTAATTGGTATACATACAGTTAATTTGCAGAAATGGATTAAAAGCTGGGGTATGTGGGCTCCCCTTGTATATATATCCCTGTGGATTGCATGCAGTTTGTTTTTTCTACCGGTTATCCCCCTTAATATTATAGGAGGGATTGTCTTTGGGCCTGTTATGAGTACCATATATACCTCTCTCGGGGCCACTTTGGAAGCCACAGCTTCCTTTTTGCTTGGACGTTATTTCCTGCATACTTTGGTTACTGAATGGGTTGTTTCAAATGAGAAATTTGATCAGATAAACAGTGGAGTTAAAGCAAACGGCTGGAAGATGCTTACTCTTACTAGGCTTGTTCCTGTCCTACCCTTACATTTACAGAATTACATGTATGGAATAACGGGAATCAGACTGACAACCTATATGTTTGTTTCATGGGTGTGTATGATTCCGGCAAATGCTGCATGCTGTTTTCTGGGAAATGCATTTGTAAGAAGCGCAAAGGGAATAAAGCAAAATCTTGTTTACATTAGTATTGCTGCAGCCTTTTTCCTGCTTGTATTGTTTTTATACAGGCGATACAGGGGGATTGAAATTAATTAAACTGTGTAATACAATAAAAACAGATGCATTTTTTTTGCGCCGAATATTAATCATTTGCGCAATAATTTTGCACAAAAAAACCTTGGCATAATTGTGTTTTTTAAGCTTGTACACAACCCCTCTAGATGGTATCAATTTTGCATATTCAGAATAATAAAGAGAAAAGAGGTGCATACCCAATATTAAGAAAATTATACAATATCAAATCATCTTGATACAAATGATTTTTTAAAAAACAACAAGTTTTCATAATTTTACGGACTAGATAGGAGGGATAAAAAAATAGAATGAGGTTGGATGCTTAAAAAACAAAAATATTGTAAACAAAAGGAGGAATACAATTTATGGAAGGCAGTTATGGATTTTTAACCATTTTACCCCCCCTTATCGCAATCGTGTTGTGTTTCTTAACTAAAAGGGTACTGGTTTCATTGTTTTTAGGTATTCTTACTGGTGGAATTATCATGCATGGAGGAAATCCCTTTGCAGGGATTGCCTATACCCTTGATACTGTAATAGGGTCAATGACAGATGAGTGGAATGCGAGGCTGCTGCTCTTTAACCTGCTGATGGGTTCGGGTGTAGCCTTCATTTGGAGACTGGGAGGAAGTAAGGCCTTAACTGAGTGGGCCAAAACCAAAATTAAATCCCGTAAAGCGGCAGGAATAGGAGCATGGCTCCTTGGAATACTTGTTTTCTTTAATGACTATGTCAATGCTGCAATAGTTGGTAATGTTTTCAGGGATATATACGATGAGTTTAAGCTTTCCACGGAGAGGCTTTCGTATATTTTGGACTCTACAGCAGCGCCTGTAGCTACGTTTTTCATTTCTGACTGGATAGCCTTCCAGATCGGGATGGTTCAGCAGGGAATTGAATCTGCAGGAATTCAGGAGATATCTGCTTTTCCTGCATACCTTATGAGTATTCCCTATAACATGTACTGTATTTTTGCAGTAATCCTGGTGGGTATCCTGGCCATAACTGAAAAAGATTACGGTCCGATGCTTAAAGCAGAACACCGGGCCCTCACGGAAGGTAAGACTGTTAGAGATGGTGCCAGTCCAATGCTGGATGTTAATTATGAACTGGGTAAACCCAAGGATATAAAACCCATGATTAAAACTTTCTTCCTTCCGATAATAGCTCTTATAGCAGTAACCCTCTTTGGGTTCTGGTGGACTGGAAGACCCGGTGAAAGCATTATGGAAATACTGGGGAATTCAGATCCTGCCAAAGCACTCCTCTGGGGAGCCTTTGCTATGACAGCTGTTGGTATATACATGGCTTTGAGTCAGAAGATAATGGACCTGAAAGAAACAATGGATACATTCCTGGATGGCTTCAAGTTGATGCTTCTAGCGTGTGGTATACTGGTGCTGGCATGGTCACTGGGAACAGTCGCAAGTGATATGAAACTGGCCGACTATGTCATTACCAAGATTGGTGACAACATGCCGTACACTATGCTGCCTATTGTCATATTCCTGTTTGGTATGCTAATTTCTTTCTCTACGGGTACATCCTGGGGAACCATGACAATATTGACTCCCATTGCTATACCTTTAGCTTATAAAATGACAGGAGATCCTTATTTCGCGGTAGTTATGGCAGGAGTGGTTTTCTCTGGGTCTATTTTTGGAGACCACTGCTCACCCATTTCCGATACAACAGTGCTTGCATCCATTTTTGCCGGGGCTGACCATATAGACCATGTAACAACCCAGATTCCTTATGCTCTGACAGCTGCAGCAGTGGCCGGTGTTATGTATACAATTTTCGGATTTACTGGTATGAGCCCTGTTGTGTTGATTCCTCTAGGCATTGTGCTACTGATTGTATTAACCTATGTGCTGTCTGGATATTCTGTAAGAAGATATGGTATATGCCCGGATACCAAGGTATCTCTGGATGAGAAAGAATCCATGTAAAGAATAACAATTCCTGAGGTATTGAAACTAACAAAGAGAGAACCATTCCGTTGCGATGGTTCTCTCTTTTGTTTATGCAAGAGTCTAGAAACGTTCTCGGGATAATCAACAAGAGACCTTGATTAACATTACAATTTTTGCTGAAGAAGACATCAAACTCATGGCGGAATTTGAGATTGCGCAGTGCAAAACAGCAGGCTTGCCCGCCATCCCTGCCATTCGTAAAGTTCTGGGATGTTCTAAAAAACTCTTAGAGAAAACGTCAGCCTTTACCGGGAGTTCTCCGGGCCAGACTGCGATTTATGACGGCGAGGATCTGCCCACCTGGCCGAGGCTCACCCGGTCAAAAAAACTAAACCTAAAAGAATGAGAAATGAATACCTTACAGGCCAAGAAGGGTGCAACCAAAGAACAGTATCTATCTTAGTCTGATTTTTTCTAACTTTACAAACGCCGGAAGGCTATTCTTTATAGAAATCTGTGCTTCTCCCTTCACCAGCGGTTTTACATATTCTATAAATTCCTTTGTTACGAAATTACCGTCTCCAGTTATCCACTCTCTTGGTACCTTCCTTTCTGCATTTGCTACCTTTTCAAGTTCTATAAGTCCTGTTGAACACTTATATTCTTTCTCGGATTCTACTTCAAAAGTTATCATATATCCTGTATTACCCTCTATTGCAGCCCTAACTGCCGCTCTACCTGCCATTTCCGCTTCTTCAATATCTGTTGTAGAAGCATAATGAATAGCTGACTGCTGGCTTATTGAAGGATTTATTGCTCTGGCAAGTATGCCCAGTCTATTCTCAACCAAATCCTTTAAATAAATTTCTGCTCCTACCAATTCCGGATGTCCGAAAGAATCTCTACCTGCTGCTTTTTTATTTACATTCATGTACTTACCATTTTTATTTACCAGTGCCTGCCCTACAACAATATAAGCACCGCCGACCCTATCGTAAACTTCTTTAACATCTTCAATAAACTTATCCTCATCAAAAGCAATTTCGGGGAAGTAAATAAGGTGTGGTGCATCATCGGGTTCATTTTTAGCGATAGCAGTTGCTCCCGGCAGCCAGCCTGTATTTCTTCCCACAGTACTCAATATTGTAACTGGTTCTGACGTATACATGCTTTCTGTATGCAGCCCTGATTCTTTTACCAATGCCGCCAAATATTTAGCACAGCTACCAAACCCGGGGCAGTGATGTGTGCCTACAAGGTCATTGTCAATTGTTTTTGGCACCCCGATAACTTTCAATTCATATCCAATTTTTCGAGCTATTTTGTTGATTTTGTCAGCAGTATCCATTGAATCATTGCCGCCGATATACAAAAAATATCTTATATTATACCTATCAAACACATCAAAAATCTTTTTGACCTCATCATTATCAGGATCTGTTGACCTTAACATATACCGACAGCTTCTCAGTGCAGCACCGGGAGTTCTTTTTAAGCCTTCAATTATATCCTGTTTTTGTGCATTTAGATCAATAAAGTCTTCTTTAAATACACCTTCTATTCCATGAATGGTTCCAATTATTTTATTTATTTCTGGATATTTTTTTGCTTCTTCAATAACTCCGTAGAGGCTGCTGTTGATTACCGAACTGGGACCACCCGATTGACCAACTATGAGATTCCCTCTTGATGCCATAACAATTTCTCCTTTCTAAGTTTAAAACCTAGGAAATTTTTACTATGATATGCCCTATTATATCCGCCGCATAATCAATCTTGTCGGCAAGGTTGCTCATGTGTCTAAATATTTCTCGCATTTTTAAGATATACTCTATATCATCACCTTTTACTAATTGTGCAAGCACTTTTCTATATTCTCTCTCCACTTGATTTTCCAGGGTTTTGGCTTTAACAGCATGTTTTGCAGATATTTCCTGATTGTCTTTTAAATAATTAACTGCATGGTTTATTTCTTCCGCTGCTTCTACCAAGAGATTAACCATATTTCTGGTCTCATCCGTGGGACTCAATTCAAAAACCTGCATCTCTTCAAATGTACTGCGGCTGTAGTCAATCATATCATCTATTGCTCTGGAAAGATTAAATATATCCTCTCTTTCGAATGGAGTGATAAAGGTTTTATTTAACTCTTCTATAAGGGCTTTTCTTAATTCGTCCGCTTCTCTTTCAAATTCAACGATTTTTTTACCATCTTCCTCCAGTCCGGTTTGCATATATTTCTTTAACTGCTTAATACCTTCCAATGTTTTGTTGGACTGCTCATGGAGCATTCTGTAAAAATCCTTTTCTTTTGGGTACAGCTTACTAAGTAATTTCATGATCAAATTTTCACCCCCTTATTAAATCAAAAATTTTGCAAATAATTTCTAACGCAATAATATTAATCTAAGCAAATAAAAACAAATAATTGCTGTTAAACCAGACGCTGGTATAGTGATTAACCATGACATCATTATATCCTTAACTTTAAACCATTTTACTGCATTTGCCCTTTCGCCTGAGCCAACACCCATAACAGATGAACTTACAATATGGGTTGTACTTACCGGTAGGCCAACCAGGTTTGCTATAAATATAACAGATGCTGATGCCAGCTGCACATTAAAAGAATGTAACGGCTTAACCCTGTATATACCGGTGCCAACAGTTTTAATTATCCTCCACCCGCCAAGGGAAATACCCAGTGCTAATATTGCTGTACTGGTTAACATTACCCAGAACGGTACAGTAAACTCTTTCTGCATCCCTCCGATTACAAGCAATAAAGTAACTATACCTGCTCCTTTTTGAGCATCACTTGACCCATGACTGGTTCCAAGGAAAACCATGCTTATTAGCTGCACATTCTTGAAAAATTTGTTCACCTTAGGGTGAAAGTTTCTAAGCAGCAATATGCTAATTTTCATAAAGAAATATCCTATTATAAAACCTATTACAGGTGATGTAAACATAACTACAATTACTTTCCAAAAAAAACTGTGCCAATTTATGGCTTTCAATCCAAAAGCTGTAATACCTGCTCCCAAAAGACCTCCTATTAAAGCATGCGATGAGCTGGACGGTATTCCAATCTTCCAGGTAAACAAATTCCAGGCAATTCCTCCCAGTAATGCTGATAATATTGCTACCGCAGATACAACATCCCCAGGATTATTTACATAACTGAACTTTATAACCCCTTTACCTATCGTGTTAGCAACAGCAGTACCTATAAACAGCGGCCCAATAAATTCCGCCATACATGCAATAAGTAAAGCTTTCCTTGGGGGCAGAGACCGTGATGCAATAATTGTAGCTATAACATTGCATCCGTCATGTATGCCGTTTAAAATTATAAATAAAAATGCAACTGCTATGGCTACTATAGTAATCTCTGGTGCCATAATTTAACACCCCCTTTGCCTTGTATTACGCCACAATAGTAACACTCAATGTTTTCAGATATTCCCTGCATGATACATACTTTTTTAATAAAGTCAGTCTATTAGACTGACTTTGTTATTTATATTTTGATATTTTTTTTGCTGTCTTTAAAGCTTCTCCAAAATGCACGTAGAACCTCGGCTGCAGCTCCATAGTGAAAACTCCTTTATAATTGTCTATAATTTTGACAATTTCATCATAAGGTATCTCCCCCCATCCGACAGGCAAATGGAGGTCTCCATATCCAAAAGGAATTCTATCAATGTTTTTTTCTCCTCTATCTGTAAATCCAAAATTATCGTGAACATGAATATGCCTTAGATAAGGTTTTACGCATTTTACAGCACCCAAAAAATCAAAATTGTATTTTTTTGAAGCTATATATCCGTGGCCAAAATCGTAAACTATGCCTACGTTTTCTTTATTTATTCTCCTAACGTATTCAACAAGAGTTTCTGGATATATACCATAGGTATGCTCTACTTCTACATTATCTACCCAGTTATTCTCTACTGTAAGGGTTACACCTAATTCTTTTGCATAATCAGCGAGTTCTTGCGCAAAAATTATCTCTTGTTCCACTAGGCAATCAAATATTTGTGCTTTATGTTTTTTTCCATATACTGGATAATAATATCTGTTAAGAGTTTGATTATTAAAATCTGCCTTACTGGCGTGGAATACCACTATTTCTGAACCAATTTCTCCCGCAAACTGAACAGTTGATTTTAAAGCTTCTTTATGCTTTTCATTTCTAATTTCGGCCATTAGATTTAATCTGTCTGGTGCGTGAGTAGTAAATTTTAGATTAAAGCACTTTATGATATTTTTTACTTTCTTTAGTTGGTCCATATTCAACTTCCCATTGATTATTAGATCAAGACCGTGAACTGGAATTTCTACGTAATCATAACCAATTTCCTCAAAAAATTTTAAATCGCTTTTAAATATTTCGAGATTCCCATCTGTTCTTCCGGAGTCTGCATTTATTCCAAAACCTTTTACTTTCATAACAACCTCACTTTCTTTTAATACCTTTACATTTTTCTTATAGAGTTTTCGGTAGTTTTATCAAATAGATGTATTTTATTAAAGTTTAGTTTAACATTGACCTTCTCTCCTATATTTCCCATAAATTCTGATGGTGTGAGTATTTTAAACCTGGATTTCCCTATATTGACATCAACCAGTTTGTCCCGTCCGAGAGGCTCTATTACATATATCTCTGCCTTAACTGTATTAGTGCTATCTCCTGTTATTGTTAAATCTTCGGGGCGTATACCCATTATCAATTCTTTAGGGTATGATATAAAATCGAATCTGTCTTTTGCACTTTCAGGCAGTTCCAGTTTAAACACTTCATTCCTTAAGAACAATCTGCCGCCTTCCTCTACAACAGTAACATCTATAAAGTTCATGGGCGGATTCCCGATAAAGTTTGCAATAAATAAGTTCTTGGGGTTTTCATATAATTCTTCGGGAGTATTAAAATCCTGTAGTTTCCCCTTATTCATTATGGCAATTCTATCTGCCATAGATAATGCTTCAGTCTGGTCGTGTGTAACAAATACCATGTTTATACCTAAATCTTTTTGTAACTTCTTTATTTCCGCTCTCATATTTATTCTTAGCCTTGCATCAAGGTTTGATAGAGGTTCGTCCAAGAGCATTATTCTTGGTTCCTTTACCAGTGCTCTTGCCAGCGAAACCCTCTGCTGCTGTCCTCCCGACAGTTGCCCAGGTTTTCTATCTAATAAATGTCCTATTTCAACCTTGTTGGCTGCTTTCTTTACTTTCTTTTCTATTTGATCTCTTGGGACCTTCTTAATCTTTAGTGGAAATGCAATGTTCTCAAACACAGTCATATGCGGGTATAGCGCATAATTTTGAAAGCACATACCCAGATTCCTGTTCTTGGGCAGCACATCATTCATTATTTTATTGTCAAACATTATATATCCTGATGTCGGTTTGTATATGCCCGCAATCATCAGCAATGTGGTTGTTTTACCGCAGCCGCTGGGGCCTAGTAAAGCTATAAATTCCCCGTCGTCAAACTTCATGTTTAAATTATCAACTGCTGTGAAATTTCCATATTTCTTAGTAACATTCTCAAAAGTAACCTTCATTTTTACAACCCCCTTTATTGCAATTTTAACTTGAACTGCAAGTCTTTATTAGCCTTTTACTCCACCGAATGATACCTTCATGAGTGATTTTTGTGATAGTAAAAAGAACAATATAGTTGGTATCATGTAATACAACCCTGCTGCACAAAGCAGGCCATAATCCAGCATCCTAAAATCGCCTATTAAATTCTTAAGGAAAACCGCAAGGGTAAAGTTTTTGGGACTATATATAAAGGTGTAAGCATAAATAAATTCAGACCAGCCTGACATGAATGAAAAAATTGATATTGCTGCTATCCCGGGTTTTAGCTGTGGAATTATAACCTTCCTCCACGCCTGTAGCTTTGTACACCCATCTATATATGATGCCCATTCAATTTCCCATGGTATATCATCAAAAAATCCTTTAATTATCCATGCTGACATGGGTATGTTTAAAGCAACTTTTACCAGTATAACTCCTATTAATTTATCGAGCAGCCCCAATTTTTGAAGCACTATATATAATGCTATTAATAATGCTACTCCCGGAAATGCATGTAAAAATATTGTTAACTTCATTATCAAATTTTTTCCCTTAAATTTCATCCTTGATAACGAAAACCCTGATAGTGTTGCTATAAGCACTTCCAGAATAGTGATTCCGCCTGCTAATACAAGCGTATTCCATGTAATAGGCCATATACTTGGAAATAACCGGGTCCCTATTCGTATCTCGCTCCACATAAACCTCCAGTTTTGAATTGTCAATTCCTTGGGTATAAACCCGAATAACGCTTCTTTAGACAGAGAATTCAGCAACAGCCACGCGTACGCAATTATTATAGGCAGGCTGACAAAGGTAATGGTTGCATATACCAGTATTTTGGGTAGCACTATCTTCAGTCTCTCTTTAAGGGATGGTTTCAGCACTACTCTGTTCTTTTCCATTTATCTCTCTCTCCTTTAGTCTTCTAGCTTTGATGGATTCATCATTCTGTCATATCCGAAGAACTTTAACATCAACAGAGTTACGGCAATACCCACAATAACAAGCACCATTGCTATCGCTGCGCCGTATCCAAACTCGAAATTGGCAAATGCTTTGTGATAGGCAAACAGCGCCCATACCTCACTATCGAACAGTGGTCCGCCGTCTGTGATCAATAAAATATATTCGTATGATGTCAACAAGGATAACGTCTGCCAAATTGTCAAAAACATTATAGGCCATTTCAAAAAGGGCATTATTATATTTCTTATTATCTGAAAATCACTTGCGCCGTCAACCATTGCCGCCCTGAAGTAATCCTCCGATATTGATTTTATAGCTGCCGAAAAAACAACCATACCGAAGGATGCGCCTATCATTCCGTTCGCAAGTATGATTACCTTCATCGGGTTATCAAGTATCCAGTTTTGTGCCGGCATATTAAACAAATTTTTCATTATCACATTTAACATACCGTATTCTGTGGGGTCCAGGAACCACAGCCACAGCAACGCATATACAACAGCTGGCGTCATTCTCGGCAATAACCATACCGTCCTGAAAAACAGCCCGATATTTTCATTTTTGATAAAATAAGTTGTCATCACAGCCAGCACAAACCCAAATCCCACGTTAATAATGCAGGTAAATATCACATACATAAGAGTATTTCTTACAACCTGCGGTATTACTGAATCTCTTAAAATCCTGATGAAATTGGCGAAACCTACAAAATTCCAATCCAGCTTAAAGTCCATTCCTGTTAATGATATAACAGCAGTTAATATAACAGGCACAAAAAAGAACAGCGTTATAAGTATCAAGAACGGACCCAAAAAAGGGACTACTGAGCAAGAATCCTTGATTTTTTGAATCAACCCTTTCTTATCGGTATTGACTTCCGTTTCAAATGCTGTTGCTGGTTGTGCCACATCTCAGTCCTCCTTTAATTTAAATAGGGGAGTGAAGGACACCCCCCTCTCCTGGTTCAAACTTTAAACTATTCTAATATTTCAAGTTTGTCTCCTATATCATTCTTCAACTGTTCTTCCATCCACTCTACCGCTTCTTCCGGAGTTTGCTTTCCTAGCTCAACAGCCTGAATTGCTTTGTACAGCGTCCCGGTATATTTTCCCCATAATGGAGTATTGGGCTGAGTAGTCGTGTAATCCAGCATGTAGGATACAGATGTGAAGAACTTATTTGCTTTATACTTTGGCTGTTCTGCTGCATCAGGGCTTATTACGAGGTGTCCGCTTTCTACAGCGTGTGTTGCATTGTATTCAGGTTTTGATGCTATAGCCACCAAAGCAAAGGCTAAATCATGGTGTTTTGTTTTGCTGTTTATCATGTATACATATGGTTGAGTAAGCGTAATCGGCCTTCCGCCTTTTTTAGCTGCGGGAGTTAATGCATATCCCATATTTTCGAACATATACTCTTCAGTTAATTTTCCTAGCTCACCATGGTAAGGGACTTTCTGATATTCTGCCCAGTGCCATGTCCCGCCAAACCAGAACAATACATCGCCTTCAACCCATGCTTTATGAAGTGACCTCCACTCGGTCGAAGTCATGCCTTCAGGAGTTATCTTTGCATCCTGCGTAAGGGCTCTAAAGAACTTTAGGGTCTCAGTTACAGCCTTCTTGTCAAGCACTATTTTGCCTGTCTTGTCATTATACATCTTTCCGCCGAAGTTTTTAACCATCATCGGAAAGAATGCGCCATTGCTCGGCCTATGGTATGCGCCCCATTTTACCAATCCCTTATCCTTGGCTTCCTTGCCCAAAGCTATCATGTCCTGCAGGTCAAATTCCCCATTTTTTATCTTTTCAGGCAGTTCATTTATTTGCTCTTCCGACCAGCCCATCTTCCTCAATACGTCTTTTCTGAAGTACAGAGGCCTGGTTTCGGCGTCCTGTGGAACAGCATACGTCTTTCCGTTATATTTTGCAGCTTCCCACAGCCCGGAGTAAATTTTGTCCAGATCGCTTTTGAATTCTGATTTTGCAATCAAGTCGTCCAACTGAAGTGCATAACCGCCATCGGCATAGAGAGCAACGTTGTTGTGTCCGGTTGATAATATATCGGCACCTGCACCGCTCTGCCATGCAAGAAAGAACTTCTTATTAAAGTCGTCATCTCCGCTTGAAGAGTCGTGGTTATGTCTAACTTCAACTCTCCTGTTATCACCTTTTTGTTCCAGTATCTTGTTCAATTCTTTTGCAGCTTCAACAATATTTGTGCCTCTCGTTGTATCAGCAGGCGAACCTTTAGTGTCAACCGTGATAACTACTGTTTCAATTTTTCCCGGTTCTTCTTTTGCCGCTTCTTCGTCCGCTTTCTTTGAGCATCCGGTTAGCAGCAAACCAACGGCCAGTAAGAATATTAAAAAAAAGCTTAAAAACCTTCTTTTCACTACGTATTCCTCCTTTTTTGTACAGTCTGATTTTTAAGACAACCTCACCTTAATACTGCCTATTTTTTTAGCTGCAACTTCTCACCTCCCTAAAACCATTTGCTGTCTATGCAGCAATAAATCTAAAAGCAAATCGATAAACTTTGGCACTCGATTTGTCGTATTATCCAGCGGTTTGTGAAAACATCCTAATATACATCGCCTTCTTGTTAAAATATTTTAATTGTGAGGGGAAAATTCAAATAATATTTTCGGTTCTCCGTTTTAGTTGAATTAAATGTCATGCAAACCCAATCCGGTCAATAGTTAAATCAT
>DFNM01000176.1:0-7225 GCA_002376045.1 Firmicutes bacterium UBA3567 | reverse complement strand
CATGCAAACCCAATCCGGTCAATTGATAAACTGTTAAAGTTTCCTTCCAGGTTTTGCCAAGATTAAAGGCTGCGCCCCCTGTGCTCAATTAACATTTGAGCACCAGGAAACCCATCCCAAAGTTTTTAGTTGCTAAGAATTGACCGGACATTTCAACTACCCGATTCATCGGTATCCACATCAGGTAGTGAGGTGGTTAAGACCACCGCAAGGTGCCCCTAAGGGCTACCTCTTAGTTGACGCTGCACCAGACGAGGTGTTTCTCTTCGCTGCTCGTTTTTCCACAATCATTACATTTTGGTAACGTTCCCATTTTTTAAGAAATTTCAACTCGACTCTCTTATAATCACTTCTGTTGGAATAATATTCTTCTTGCTTGTAGATGTGTTCTTGTTAATTTCGTCTATTAAAAGCTCAACTGCTAACTCTCCCATCTTCGTCTTATCAACATGAACTGTAGATAAAGCAGGTTCGATGAGAGTTCCAAACTCGATATCATCAAATCCAATCACTCCAATATCGCGAGGGATATTCAGATTCTTCTTTTTAATAGCTTTGATAGCCCCAATAGCCATCATATCATTAGATGCGAAAACTGCAGTCGGGATTCGTGTGGAATGTAGCAGTTGATTCATAAGCCTATTACCATCCGATAGAGTAGATTCCCCAATGCGTATCAAATCCTCCTGAACCTTTATGCCGTTATCTTCTAAAGCAGCTACATACCCTTTGTATCTTTCCGTATAACTTCGATGCTGTAAAGGTCCGCATAGAAAGCCTATATATGTATGACCTTTTTGTACCAGATAATTTACTGCTTTATACGCCCCTAGATAGTTGTCGCACGTTACATAACTTATTCCTTCAATATCAACAGAATTATTCAAGAGGACTAAGGGTACTCCTAGATTTTTGTATTTTAGAACAATTGAAGGATCGATAAAACTCGCAAAAATTATTCCGTCGACCCTCTTTTCCAGAAGCAATTCTGCTGAAGATGCATTAATATCTTGATCTGAGGCAATAAACAGACTGTAACCTTTTTTCCGTGAAGTATCTACAATTGCTTCAACGATTGGTGCATAAAAAGGATGAGAAAGAATTGGTTTGTGTTTTTGATATATTATCAAGCCGATGTTTCCTGTTTTCTTAGTGATCATTGCCCGGGCCAAGGCGTTTGGCTTGTAATTCAGCTTCTCTGCAGCTTCCAGAACTTTTTGACGTGCCCTCTCGCTGCAGTTATCAGAATTAGTAAGAACTCTCGATACTGTAGATTTTGAAACCCCAGCAAGTTTAGCAACATCCTTTATTGTAACTTTCATGCAACCATCTCCAGCAGTGCAATAATCAGAATTGCTGGTAACGTTCCCATTTTTGCCGAAAAAAACATTTTACAACTCCCCTCCTTATTTTCATTGAAGGCCTCTTCTTAATTTCAATTAAACTATTATAATCTTTCTACATAAAATAAAAAAATCCTTCAAAAAAATAAAATTCGATTTTTTTCAAAGAATTGCAAAATTCACAAGTCTTAAATTTACTGATATCTTTGCAGACAAAACGATGTAAACGATGTGGAATTCATTGACAGGAGAGAAGCAAATAATATAGACTAAAAATGTAGAGTTTCCTTGATTATTAAAGGAGCAAAGGGCTATAAAAACTGTAACATTAAAAAATTTTGATTTTATCTATACGGAAGGGTAAACGTTATATTTTGTAGAAAACTATGTAAAAAGGGTTTGGAGAGGTAGGAGATGATAAAGGGTATTGGAATAGATATTATAGAAATTGAAAGGATAGTAAAGGCTGTTGATAAAAATCTATTAATTGAAAGGTTTTTTACCGAAGCGGAAGCTGCTGATTTTTGTGGAAAACAGCGGTATGCGCATATTGCAGGCAAGTATGCAGCGAAGGAAGCCGTTGCAAAAGCCATGGGAACGGGGTTTTCGGGCTTTAGATGGAAAGATATTGAAATTTTAAAAGATGACCGGGGGAGACCCTATGTTAACCTTAAAGGCAAAGCCTACCGAACGGCCAGGGAAAGGGGGATTGACAGGGTTTATGTAGCCATTTCCCACAGCAGAGACTACGCTGTGGCACAGGCGATTGCTGTGAGTTATGTTTAAGGGAGGTGTTTGTTATGAAAGTGGCAACAAACGAGGAAATGAGAAGCATTGATAAAAGAGCCATCGAGGAATACAAAATTCCCGGGATAGTGCTAATGGAAAATGCGGCAATAGGTGTTTTCATGGCAGCACGAGAGGTCCTAAATGGAGTAAAAAACAAGAGTGTAATAATATTTGCCGGTAAAGGCAACAATGGTGGCGATGGTTTTGCCGTGGCCCGACACCTTTTCAATGCAGGAGCGCGGGTTAAGGTTTTTGTAACGGCATCGGTAGAAGATATTGCCGGGGATGCCGGGATTAATCTGGATATAATTACAAAGATGGGAATAGAAATTATTGAGGTTATTGACAATAAAGACTTGACGAAACTGAATAAAGCTTACATAGAAAAGGCAGATTTAATTATAGATGCACTGCTGGGCACGGGGATAAGGGGTGAAGTTAGAAGCCCCTACAGAGAAATTATTAACTGTATCAACAGCACAAATGTTTACGTGATTTCCGTAGACATACCATCAGGAATTAACGGGGATACGGGAGAGATATGCGGTACTTGTGTGAAAGCCGACCGAACAGTAACCTTTGCATTACCCAAGATGGGATTGGTTTTGTATCCTGGTGCTGATTATGTGGGGAGATTGGATGTGGTTGATATAAGCATACCGAAAGAGGTTATTGAGGTTCAGGATATTAAAAGAGAGCTGGTAACAGAGGAATGGGCCAAAAGCAAAATTCCGCTGAGAACCAGCAGCTCTCATAAAGGGGATTATGGCCGGGTTTTCATCATTGCAGGGTCACGGGGATTAACGGGAGCTGCTCACCTTTGCTGTATGGGTGCATTACGGAGCGGTGCGGGTTTGATAACCCTGGGTGTTCCCGAAAGCTTGAATCCCATAATGGAAATGAAGCTAACAGAGGTAATGACCAGACCCCTTAAGGAAACGGATGAAGGTACCCTGAGCAGGGAGGGCCTTGGAGAGATTACAGACCTGATTGATTCCGCCGATGTTGTTGCCCTAGGGCCGGGGATATCCACCCATGAGGAGGTAAAACATGTTGTTTACAATCTGGTAGAGAAAACTCCAAAACCCATGGTTGTAGATGCCGATGGTTTAAACTGTCTGGCACAGCAGCCGGAAGTGCTTGCTAAAAGAAAATGGGATGCAATAATTACACCCCATCCGGGAGAATTAGCCAGGCTTATGAAAACCGATACCAAAACCATACAGCGGAACAGAATTGGCTGGGCAAGGGCAGCTGCAGAAAGGTTTGGCTGTATAGTGGTTTTAAAAGGGGCCAGGACAGTTATAGCCAGCTCTGAAGGCATGGTTTACATAAACAGCTCAGGAAATCCTGGAATGGCCAGCGGAGGAACCGGGGATGTCCTGACAGGGATTATAGCCGCTCTGCTGGGTCAGGGCATATCCCCCCTTGATGCCGCGGTTTTGGGAGTGTATTTGCATGGGAGAGCAGGAGATCTGGCAGCTGAAAAACACGGTCAAACATGGATGGCAGCGAGAGAAATCTACAACAACCTTGATAGGGTGTTTTTAGAACTGGAAAAATAAACGGAGGTGAGGAAAGTGAAACTGGCAAAGGATATCATGACAAAAAAGGTGATAACTGTAGCACCAGATACCAAAGTGGAGGAAATAGCGGAAATTTTAAGCAAAAACAATATAAGCGGTGTTCCTGTGGTGAATGAAAACAATGAAGTTGTAGGAATAGTGTCTGAAGGGGATCTGATATATAAGGATAAAAAACTTCACATGCCCTCTTTTGTTCAAATCCTTGGAGGGATTATTTTCCTGGAGAGCATGAAGGCCTTTGAGAAGGAATTGAAGAAGATCATCGGATACAAAGCAGAAGACATTATGGAAAAACATGTAATAACTGTTACAGAGGATACACCCATTGATGAAATTGCTACAATTATGATCGAAAAAAGAATCAATCGCGTGCCTGTAGTTCGCAAAAGCAAACTGGTAGGCATCGTTACCAGAGCAGATATCGTTAAAACCCTTGTAAAATAAAATATGCTGATACACTGATTAGGACAGGGGGGTGTGAATTGCAGCTTAATACTATACGGCCTACATGGGTGGAGATCAACCTTGATAATATTTTTCACAATGTCAGAGAAATCAGGAGATTGATTGGTAGGTCTGTGCGGTTCATGGCAGTTGTTAAAGCAGATGGGTATGGACATGGTGCCCTTGAAATCACTGAAACTGCTCTGGAAGCTGGAGCGGACTGGCTGGGGGTAGCTATCTTTGATGAAGCCCTTCACTTGAGGAATTACGGTATAACCGTGCCCATACTTATTCTGGGTTACACCCCTGAAAGCCTTGCAGAAGAAGTAATCAGGAACAGGATTACCCAGACCATTTATACGTTTGACGGTGCCGAGGCTTTTTCAGAGGCCGCTAAGAGCCTCGGGGTGGAAGCGGTTGTCCATATAAAAATAGACACGGGAATGGGGAGAATAGGTTTTTTACCTGAAACAGAAAGTATTGAAGAGATTATCGCAATATCCAGGCTGCCAAATCTAAAAATTGAAGGTATTTTTACTCACTTTGCTACTGCAGATGAAGGGGACAAGAGTTACACGTGGGAGCAGATCAAAAAGTTTGGATGGTTTATCCAGGAACTTGAAGGGAAGGGATTACACATACCTGTAAAACATGTGGCTAACAGTGCTGCCATTATCGATTTTCCTGATATTTACCTTGATATGGTGAGGGCTGGGGTTATATTGTACGGTTTATATCCGTCAAAAGAAGTAGAAATCTCAAGAATTAACCTTAAACCCGCTATGACTTTTAAAACCCGGGTATCCCATGTGAAAAAGCTTCCACCGGGAAAAAGCATAAGCTACGGAGCTACCTATACAACGAAAAGGGAAAGCATTATCGCAACACTGCCTGTGGGTTATGCTGATGGATACAATCGCCTGCTTTCCAACCGGGGAGAAGTTTTGATTAACAGCAAAAGAGCACCCATAGTGGGCAGGATTTGTATGGACCAGTGTATGGTTGATATTACCCACATCCCGGGAGTATCTGTGGGAGATGAAGCAATTCTGTTCGGTATGGATGGTAAAAACCAGCTGCATGTTGATGAGGTTGCCCAAAAACTGAATACAATAAATTATGAAGTTGTGTGTATGGTAAGCAAGAGGGTTCCAAGGGTCTACATCAAAAACGGTAAAATATGTAAGATTAAAGACATCAAGTAGTTTATGGATGTGTTGTATTTTAATTACCAGTATTGGTTAAACTAGGGACAGGCTGCTGCATTGACATATTTTTTATGAATAATATATAATATAGTATATAAAAGTATGTATGCGGACATTAGGGGGTGCCGGTGTGGCGGAGTCGAAAAAAATTATGATAAGCTTACCCAACAGCCTTTTAGAACAGGTTGATCTGATTGCAGCAATGGAGAAAAAAAACAGAAGTCAATTTATACGAGAAGCGATGAAGCTGTATATAAAAGAGCGGGAAAAAAGGCAAATAAGGGAAAAGATGAAAAAGGGCTATCTGGAAATGGCGAAATTGAATTTGTCCCTGGCCGAGGTAGGACTGGAATCCGATAATGAGGCTTTAAATAAGTATGAAACCCAATTAGCGGAGTGTGAGTAGGGTGATTGTTAAAAGAGGTGAAGTGTATTATGCAGACCTAAGCCCTGTTATGGGGTCAGAGCAGGGGGGAGTTCGACCCGTTTTAATAATACAAAACGATATAGGGAATCGTTATAGTCCTACGGTTATAGCTGCTGCAATAACTTCACAGATTAACAAAGCAAAGCTCCCGACTCACGTGGAGATACAGGCAAAACAGTACGGATTTGAAAAAGATTCCGTTATACTGCTGGAACAGATCAGAACACTGGATAAGAGGAGATTAAAAGAAAGAGTGGCATTTCTTGACAATGAGATCATGAAAAAGGTTAACAGAGCACTGGAGATAAGCCTTGGACTTGTAGACTGAGACAGTATCATCCCTGCTTAGCTATAAAAATGAGTGTTTATAGTTTTATAAAGGGAGAACCATTATATTTGGATTCTCCCTTTATGGTTTAGAATTAAAACTGAACATAAAACCTTACAGAAATGCAACAAGAAAATAAAGGAAAATCATGCTTGACATAGAAATAATAAAATTGATCGTATTAATAATGATACAGTATAAGTTATCCATCATATGAGCAGAATACACATAAAAGTTAATCCGTAAGCTCTATATAGTAAAAAAATGAGTTGAGAGGAGGGGAAGAGAATATGAATAAAATGACTATTATGGGAATAAGGGTAGACCATAGAGCTAATGTTGCACCAAAGGTCCAAGAAATTCTGACAAAATATGGGAAAATCATAATAAGCAGGTTTGGAATACCGGATTCTGAGAAAAAAGATGGTTTGATTACTCTCTATGTACCAGGAGGCAGTGAAGAAACCACCGAGCTTTCACAGGAACTTGCTTCCATTGAAGGGGTAACGGTTAAAACAATGGAACTTTAACTTTTTCGCCGGGAAGTCCCCTTCCATGAGGGAGGGAATGAAAGGCGGGAAAATTTTGGGTATAATGTAGTAAAGCGTCTACCTGTCTGTAAACAGATAGGCAAGGGGTCGGGATACAAACAGCGTCTGGTAGTCTTGTATCCAGTAAAGCCGATGGGAAAAGCCAAACGGGTGGAGTAGGGCGGGGACAGTCCGAATTCAGGCCTGTCTGAGGCACCGTAGGTTGCTGATGAAGCAGGAAGCTCCTTTCGTAAGGAAGGGCAGAGGTGAAGCATGAAAAATGCTCAAAATCCTTTATCTTTCACGATTTTATGCGGAAAATACCGCGAAAAGTTTTTGCTTTACTATTCCTGCAAGCCTTGATAGTTCTACGTTTCAAAATTCATGCTTCAGTTCTGAAGGAAGGGGTAGTTTACAGGGGCCCCGACTGTTTTAAGTCGGGGTTTTACTTTTTAAGGTTCTTTTCCAAAACAGTTGGTTAAGGGTTGAGCTAATATATCTAACAAACTTTATCTAGTGAGATACGTGGGTTGGTTAGATGGCCTTGCCCGGCTCAAGAATTTCTACACC
>DFNM01000178.1 GCA_002376045.1 Firmicutes bacterium UBA3567 | reverse complement strand
CTTGACAGAACCCGGGAGAAAGCTATAATGATTTAACTATTGATCGGATTGGGTTTGCACGACATTTAACTCAACTAAAATGGAGAAGAACCAAATGTTTAAAACTTAAAAATAAACGGCCACAATATGTTGGACACTGCTATAAATACAACAATACACAAAACTAACAGTATAACACCTGCCTTCATCATATCTTTAGTTTCAAAATATCCCAAACTGTAAGCGATAGCATTTGGCGGGGTATTGGCCGGTAAAATAAATGCAAATGAAGAAGCAATTCCCGCTGCAGCAGCTAAAATTACCGGATTTGCATCTACCTGTAAAGCCAGAGAAATGGCAAAGGGAACAAAAGCTGTAGATGTAGCCGTTATACTGCAGAAAAACAGTATACTTATACTGGTTAAAGCAACAACTAATATTATAATAATAGATACAGGTAATCCCTGAACTCCCTGTAAGAAAAAGCCTATAATCCAGTCTATAACTCCACTTTGCGATAAACCTTTTCCTAATGAAAGACCTCCTCCAATTAAAATTAATACTCCCCAATCAACATTGTCTCTGGTATCTTTCCAATTTAAAAATCCAACAATAGGTAAATACATTAATATAGAACCACCTAGAGAAACTATATAAAGCCATCCTCGAGGGACCGGGAAAAATGAACCGCCTATCCATAAAAATATTAATAATCCAAAATAAGTATAAACTTTTATAACTCCCATTTTATCCCGGCTTTTGGTTCCTTCATTAAAATGCTGTATGCTATTTATGCTAACTTCTTTTATTTCAGGTGGATACAATAAAATCAATATCAACCAGGCAATGGGGATTAATAGAATCACAAAAGGCAGTCCAATACTGACCCAATCCAAAAAAGTAAGATTTATATTTACCATTTCATTTAAAAAGGCTATTGTTATAGGATTAGGTGTTGTCCCGACCGGTGTGGCCATCCCACCAATAGTACCGGCATATGCAATTCCGATCATAAATGCTTTCCCCAAATTCTCATAATCACCTTCTGCCATTTTCAAAATACTCGCAACAATTGGAATCATAATTGCTGTAGTAGATGTATTTGACATCCACATTGAAAGAAAGGCAACAGCAGCCATAATATTAAAAAGAAGTTTTCTGACATTTGTACCGGCATAGTCTATAATTTTAAGACTAATTTTTTTATCAAGATTATACTTTTTTAATCCCGCTGCTAAAGAGAAACCAACAAAAAGTAGAGCATTTACCGGATGGGCTATGTACTTTAATGCCTCATTCAAAGGAGTAATGTTTAAAACTGTCTGTAAAAAAATGATAATCAATGCCGTTATGGGAATTGGTGCAGCATCTGTTGACCATAATAAAGCTGAAATAATTGCAATCCCAAGCATTTTAAAACCGGTCTGAGACAAACCCGTTGGAGGATCGCAGTGAACAATAACCAGAATTAATAAACAAAGTAAATATACAATTATATTTTTTATATCACATTTTTGTTTAAATGAACCGCAAAACTTTTCCATATTTCACTAATCTCACCTTTCTCCTCCAATAGTTCTCCAATAGTTTTACTGGCTCTTCGCCAGATGCACATGAAATATATGTATCTACCATACCATATCCTGAAAAAACTCATCTACCGAACTGACCATTCCGGTTTGGCTCCGGTGATTCTTGCAGACCACCCGACACTCAATTCAGTAAAGCAAAGCTACAAACATCATATGTTCCCCTAAAATAGCCTGGTCCTTTCTACTTGTGATAACACCGCACTGAATTGAGTGCCGGGTTATCCGCGCAAATCAAGTCGCTCCGCCGGAATAGGTCTTCTCCTTCAATGAATTTTCATTCTTCTGATGGTGCTGTTAGCAGCATGTATGTCTAAAACAGCGAGAAAGCTATATTTTTATTCATAATCATTTTCGACATAAATACAAATATCCCTTTAAATCTTTTCATAAATTTAGAATAGCTTTTTTCAACCGCTTTCTAAATACCGTTCCGTACAATGGTAATAAGATGATAAATTCATCGTTCCTTCTATCTTCAAAAAAAGAAAGCTGCGGGGTTTAAGCCACAGCGATAAAAACCTCTTTTATTGTTCTTCTTTTGCTTTCCTGGCTTCTTCGATGATTTTTTCACTTACCTGAGGGGGAACCTCCTCATAGTGGCTGAATGAAGATGTAAAGGTTCCTCGTCCCTGGGTCATGGACCTTAAATCAGTAGCATATCTGTACATTTCGGCTTCCGGAACCTGTGCCTTTATAACCTGCATTCCGTTCTTGGGATCCATCCCTAGTATTTTGCCCCGTTTCTTATTCAAATCACCGATAACATCTCCCATGTACTCTTCAGGCACAACCACTTCTACGTTCATGATGGGTTCCAGCAGCACCGGCTGAGCTTCTAAAGCCCCCTTCTTGAAGGCCATTGATGCCGCAATCTTAAATGCCATCTCTGAAGAGTCTACACTGTGATAGGACCCATCATACAGGGTAACCCTTATGCCTACCATGGGGTAACCCGCCAGCACACCCTGTTTCATGGTCTCCCGCACACCTTTTTCAACGGCAGGAATATAGGTTTTGGGTACCGCTCCACCGAATATCTTATCCACAAACTCGTAACCCTCTTCCTCATTATAATTGTTCAGAGGTTCCAGCTCAAGGAATACATGGCCGTACTGGCCGCGCCCACCCGTCTGTTTTTTGTGTTTATACTCAGACTTGGCAGTGGTTTTAATGGTCTCTCTGTAATGGATTTTGGGTTTGCCCAGTTCGACTTCCGTGCCGAACTTTTTGGCGAGTTTATTGATAATAACCTCAAGATGCAGGTCTCCTATGCCCTTTATGATGGTCTGACCTGCTTCTGTATCTTTATACACTTCGAAGGTTGGATCTTCTTCAGCCAGACGTGCCAAACCCGTGCTGATTTTTTCCTCATCTCCTTCTGATTTGGGTTCAGCTGAAGCTGCCACAACGGGTCTGGGAAAGTTGATAGGTTTAAGAACTATAGGATGGTTTTTATCACACAGGGTATCACTTGTAGTGGTGTGCTGCAGTTTGGCTACAGCCGCCAGGTCCCCAGCTTCTACTTTTGAAACATTGATTTGTTCTTTGCCTCTCATGACAAAAAGCTGGCCTATTTTTTCTTCTTTGTCTTTAGAAGAATTGTAAACGATTGAATCGGATTTTAGGGAACCGGAATAAACTCTAAACAGGCTCAGTTTTCCTACATATGGGTCAGCCATTGTCTTAAATACCAGCGCTGCGAAAGGTTCATTCACATCTGCTTTGCGTTCAACTGTTTCTTCAGATTCGGGAACTTTACCTGTTACCGATGGCCGATCTGCAGGAGAAGGCAGATAATTTATTATCGTATCCATCAGCGGCTGTATACCCATGTTTTTTGCGGCAGATCCACAAAGCACCGGAACTATTTTTCCGTTTAAAACTCCATCTCTCAACCCTGTCTTGATCTCTTCATCTGTCAGTTCTTCTCCTTCCAGATACTTCATTAACAGCTCATCATCACTTTCTGCAACAGCTTCAATTATCATTTCCCTGTATTTGTCTATGTGCTCCTGCAGTTCTTCCGGAATATCGGTTTCCTTTTGGCTTTTTCCTTCAAAAAGCATACCTTTCATGGCAACCAGGTCCACTGCGCCTTTGAAATCCTCTTCCTGGCCAATAGGAAGCTGGAAGGGTACAATGTTCTGACCGAATTTCTCCCTGAGGTCATCCAGCACTTTGAAAAAGTTTGCATTTTCCCGGTCCACCTTGTTTATAAATACAACCCTTGGCATCTCATAATCATCAGCATACTTCCATACCTGTTCTGTACCAACTTCAATACCCGACACAGCACACACAACCACCACTGCTCCATCACTTACCCTTAAACCGCTTTTAACTTCTCCTACAAAGTCAAAATAACCGGGAGTATCGATAACATTTATCTTATACCCCTTCCATTCACACGGGGCTAAAGCCGCATTAATGGAGATCTTTCTTTTCTTCTCTTCCGGGTCATAATCTGTAACAGTGTTCTCATCTTCAACCTTTCCCATGCGGTTAACCATTCCGGCATCAAACAACATAGCCTCTGCAATAGATGTTTTGCCTGCTCCACCGTGGGATATTAGACATACATTTCTCAGGTAATTGGTGGCGTAATTTTTCATCCAAACTCCTCCCATCCATAATTGAAGTAATAAACACAAAGGAATTATCTAATTATATATTCTATTTATAAAATTTTTTTCCTTCTTTTTTTTGCTTCTTCTTAATCCCTTCCATGACCTTAAAATGCTATTTTGTTTATATTTTCCTATGCTTCTAATTATTACCTGAATCCGTGATAATTATAATTCTGTCAAAAATTTTTTCAAAAATATGCATAAAAGATGCAAAATTATTGTTCTAGATTGTATAGAAAACAACAAAAACATCATAATATCAGAACTTCTAATTTCTGAGGAATATTAGTCTAAAAAAGGGCATATTACCCCTATAAACACTGTTATAAGAACACTGTTGATATTTTCATTTATTATTCTTTGACCTTATCAAACAATATTTCTAACATTTAAGAACAATAGAATCATATACATTTCTTATTACCGGGAACCATTTGCATCGTTTACCAAACTTTACAAAATAGCTCCCGGCATGCTTCACTAATTTTGCAGCCATTAAAATCATATCACGTATTACAGATTTTAGTCTCCTTCTACGCACTTTCTTTTGAATAGGTGCATTCCGGTCTTTTAGGCTGCTTTGCCCGATAAGACGTAGTATGTTGTATGCAAAAACTCCTAAATGTAGAATCAAATCATTTGTTTTGAATTTGCCAGATGGTAATCTTTCTAAGTCTAAGTCGCTTTTTATTTCACTATGAAATTGTTCACTCGTTCCATGTTTATGATACAATTCAACTATTTTATCAGCATCGTAGTATAATGAGGTCCAATAGCAGTTTACTTCTATTTCTGGAACTAACATATATTGTCCATCATCGGCTATTGTAGTTTTAGTTACTTCAAATACTTGAAATACTCCAATTTCCTTTGTTTGATCTTTTACTTTTAACTTGAGATTGACCTTTTGTTTCCCTAGATAAAGAATTTTACCTTCACGAAGCTGTGTTTTTTCACCTTTTTCTTGAGCAATCTTTAGCCATAATTCTTTACTTTCTTTACGTAGATTTCTTTTAATGATAAAATCAACATCTTCTTCTTTGCAAACAGCTATGTTATCTGTTGCGTCATTACCACTGTCTGCTCTTAAAAGTAAAGGATTTGAGGTAATGGCTTTTGAGTATTTTATACTTTTTCTTAAAAATTCAGGTGTATCCTTCTGACAATGTTGGCTGCCTTGTCTTAGTTCTACATTTACACAGTAGCCTTCAACTCCTAAATATGCGAATATTGGAGCATAACCATCAAATTTTTTGTAGGTATAACTTACTCCTTCTTTTTTGGTACCTGAATTATCAAAGGGGGATACATCTATATCCAGTGGAATATAGTTGTCTGCGCAAGGAGTTAATTTGATATTCATTGCTCTTAGAAGATCTACAGATTCTTCTTTTATAATGGTTTTAAATACCTCTGGTGCTAAATCCATTCTCTGCCTTAATCGAGAACATGATGGTACTTTATCTAAACCCAGTGAGACTTCGAAAAAAGGGTCTTCGCGAAATTCTTCTATATACTGAAAATCATTTTTACCTTGGCATAAAAGACCCAAGTAACTTCTTATGATATCACTATTACTAATTCTTATATTAGATAGATCCTTTACAGGAACTTTGTTGAGTCTTTCGTTTAAACCAGTTTTATCCAAGAGTGCACCTACAAGAGATAGTCCTCCTATAGGCATTATTTCTTCATTAGATTGAACAAGTATTAATCTTTGCATACCTTTCACCCTTTGTATATCATTGTATTTTTATTATATCACCTATCGGGTGAAAGATTAAATACTTTAGAAACGTTGCGTTATTAATGCCTAGAGATTCTTCTGACTTTTTATATCACGGATTCAGGTATTATACAAAAACAGAAAGTGGGATTGTACATTCCCACTCAAACCTTAAAAACTGTAATTAGGGGATTCTTTTGTTATATCCACATCATGGGGATGGCTTTCCGTCAAACCGGCAGATGTTATTCTGATAAACTTCACATCTTTAAGTTGATCAATATTGGCTGCCCCACAGTAACCCATACCGGCTTTCAAACCCCCTATAAGCTGATAAACCGTCTCCGAAAGGGGGCCTTTATAGGGAACCCTTCCCTCTACTCCTTCCGGTACCAGCTTCTTAGTATCTTCTTGAAAATACCTGTCCCTGCTTCCGGCTTCCATAGCTCCTAAAGAACCCATACCGCGATATACTTTAAAGCTTCTGCCCTTATAAATTTCTATTTCACCGGGACTTTCTTCTGTCCCTGCAAACAAACTTCCGATCATGACACAGTCAGCACCCGCTGCAAGGGCTTTGGTTATATCACCTGAGTATTTTATTCCTCCATCCGCTATAATTGGTACACCATATTTTTGAGCTTCTTCAGCACAATCAAAAATAGCTGTAATCTGCGGCACTCCAATGCCGGCTATTACTCTGGTGGTGCAGATAGAACCCGGTCCAATCCCAATTTTTACGGCATCTGCTCCTGCCTCTATCAAATCCCTGGTGCCTTCTGCTGTAGCTACATTCCCTGCCACCAAATTAATATCGGGGAACCTGTTCTTGATCTCGTACACGGTATCTAAGACTCCCCTGGAATGTCCATGAGCAGTGTCGACAACAATAACATCTACCTGAGTTTGTATAAGGGCTTCAACCCGTTCCATGGTGTCTTTTGAAACACCTACAGCTGCTCCTACAAGGAGCCTGCCTTTATCATCCTTTGCTGAATTGGGATATTTTATTGCCTTTTCAATGTCTTTGATGGTTATTAAACCCCTCAAATTAAAATCTTCATCAACCAGTGGTAGTTTTTCTACTTTGTGTTTTTTCAGGATTTCTTTTGCTTCTTCCAGCGTTGTTCCAATAGGGGCTGTTATCAGGTTGTCCTTTGTCATCACTTCCTTTATCTTCTTCGTCATATCCGTTTCAAACCTCAAATCCCTGTTTGTTATAATACCTACCAGTTTGCCCTTTACAGTAATGGGGACACCTGATATGTGATAACGTTCCATGAGTTCGAGAGCATCAAATATTCTGTGTTCCGGTGATAGATAAAAAGGGTCTACAATTACACCGTGTTCAGAACGCTTTACTTTATCTACTTCCAGTTTCTGACGGTCTATTGACATGTTTTTATGAATTATTCCGATGCCACCTTCACGAGCTATGGCAATGGCAAGCCTCGCTTCAGTGACGGTATCCATACCAGCACTAACAAGGGGAATATTTAACTTGATTTTCTTAGTCAACCATGTTGAAACATCAATGTCTTTAGGAAGCACCTCAGATTTAGCCGGAATCAGCAGCACATCATCAAAGGTTAAACCTTCCTTTATAACTTCAGCCAACTGTATACCCTCCTCTGCCTGGGTTTATTATTGAAAAGTTTATCAGACAAAACAAACAGTGTCAAGAAAAAAAGAAGCAGGCCAAAGCCCACTCCTGATTACATGGTGTACTCACCTGTTTTATCCTCAATAAGCTGCAGTATATCTTCTTCCCCTCCGGTTTTAGCATTTATATACACAATAAAGGTATCCCCCTGGTATTCGCCTTTAAATTCATAGCACAATGCTTCTCTTTTACCGGGCAGCGGGATAATGGCAAGCCTTCCTTTCCCCGGGTTGAATCGGAGGCTTATGTTCTGTCTTGCTTCATTTTCTGTAATCCTGGGAGCCGGTATTTCTCTATCGTGATGTGAGGTTAAATATTGTCTCGCATCAAACCCTACGATTTCTCCGTTATCCAGTGCTACTTTTACCTTGACCATATCGGGGTATATGATGACCCCATCCTGGCTGTAAACAAAATTGAATATAACCGCATTGTTTATTCTGGTAGAATACGTCGAAACCATATTCCTGTAACCATTTTTTTCTATAAAACCCTTCGCCTTCTCGTGCGCCTTTTCCAAACTTATTGCTTTACCCTTTATTGGTCTTCCATTCAGCATCCACACAACATGGCCGCCTTTTCGGCTTATATCAATGTATATGGGAGTTTTTTTGCCCATAACATCAACTTCAAGGCCATAGGTTTTTATAAAGCCATGGCCACTGCTGAGCATTTTGATGCTGTCGATTTCTCTATCATACAGAAATTTTTTTGCCACTCCTTTGGCTTCTTCAAAAGTTATATTTTCTCCTGTTAATCCACGAGGCTCTATGTTCTGGATGTGTTCTGAAAAAGGCCCATCATATATCAGTCTGGGATAGTTTTCCATTCGTTTTTGGATTTTTTCGAATTCACCATCCAGTTCATTGTCTTCCTTTTTCAGAGTGTAGTATCCTTCCCTTCTAAGTTCTCCCATGGAGATTTTCCCATCTCTTATTTTATCAAAAAGGTTCTGGAGCTCAACCGTTAGAGTGGCTGCATAATTATGAAGCTTTTCCAGGTTCTCAACGTCATCAGCGGAAACAGGTTTACCGTCCAGATTCTTGTTAAACAGGCTGTAACAGTAATCCCCCACCTGTGCGAGAAACTTTGATGTCTCATTCAGAGCCAGATGGGAAATGGGAAGCTGATTGATTTTTTCCTGGGCAACAAAGCTTTGTTGCCTTATGTCTGAAAACAAAAGAGCCTTTTGCCTGGGACTGCCGGTTACAATTGATTTTCCCAGATTCACCTGAATGTTTTCAACTCCATCGATGACTTCATAAAACTCTCTCTGGTATTGGTTCTGAAGGTAAATCTGGTAAGCAAGTTTGTCTCTGTATTGGCTGTATCCCCATACACCTGTTACAACAAGTAAAGCAACAACTACTCCTGCCAGTATCCACACCCATCTTGTATTCATGCAATTCCCTCCTAACATTTATGACATCGCTATAAAGCGGATTGATACTGATTACACAAACTCTAACGCGCAAACCTGTGTTTGCCTATAACCTTAATTACCGGTCTTCCCCAGATCCATCTGTTGGTAGTTCTTCTAGGATTATAGTAATACAAAGCTCCTCCTGTGGGATCCCAACCACTTAAAGCATCAACAGCAGCCCTGATGGACGTGCTGTTAGGCTGGCGAAACATCTGGCCATCCAACACCGCAGTAAAAGCTCCTGGCTGAAAAATAACACCGGGTATTGTGTTGGGAAAAGAGGGATGTTCCACCCTGTTAAGCACAACAGCTCCTACCGCCACCTGGCCTATGTAGGGTTCTCCTCGAGCTTCTCCACTAATGAGTTGAGCAAGGATATAAAGGTTGTCCCTTGCAGAAACACCCCTGGAAGGCGAATATCTGGTGCGTCTTACAGGCAGACCCAGAGCTCTTTTAGTCTGGGGCCCCACTATTCCATCTACTCTCAGTCCGTTTTTCCACTGAAACCTCTTTACAGCTCTGTACGTTTTATAACCGTATATTCCATCGATACCGCCATCGTAATATCCCCATTGTTTTAATTTTCTCTGAACTTCATACACCTGACCACCTCGGGAACCCCAGTAAAGATTTTCAGCTCTAACCCTCTCCTGTATGCAGCTATAAAAATAAGCAGACAGACAGGCAGCAAACAAAACAACAAAAAATACAGCAAGCTTTTTGTACCTCATTATGTCTTCCTCCTTAGTACAGGATGTATTCAGGTATATTTTTTGGCACATTCATTCCTTTTATTCCACAAATACACAATCTCAATAAAAAAACACCCATCTTCAGATGGGTGCTTAAAACCCTGATGTAAAAGGGATTGGAAACGCGGGGGCGCATTTAATTTTATACTTTTTAATAACACCCCCAATTCATCCATCAGTGATTTTAAAGTTTCCAGCCTGTCCCGGCTGATTTCTACGTAAGGGCGTCTCAGGCTCCCAACGGGTATCCCCGGTATTTTCAAGGCTGCTTTCACCACTACCGGATTTGAAAACCAGTGCAGGGTCTTTTTAATGTAAATACAATTACCTGCTTTTTTCAATCTGCCCGGCCGGATCCCATGGTTTAACCGCACTTGGAATACCCGCAGGAATGGCAGACCACACAGCCTCCCTCATGTTCTATGGCTCCACCACATTCCGGGCATTTTCTAATTGATCGAATATTATCAGATGTCTCTTTATCCTTATTATCCTTTATACAACTTAATTGATGGTTCAAAAGTTCCTGGGCAGTACCGTTTGGGACAACCTTTTTCCCGATGCATCTTTCTATAGCTCTACCAATGGCATCGGGGCAGGAAAGCACCTTTAAACCCTTTTTCCTAATTGTGGAATGACATCTGATGCCCTTCAGCTGTTCTACAATGGATTCTACCGCTATTCCCGAACGCAATGCCAATGATATTAAACGGCTTGTGGCCTCTGATTGGGAAGGACAACCTCCGGCTCTGCCGAGGTTTGTAAACACTTCACATATACCGACATCATCCGAATTTACTGTTATATAAAGATTACCACATCCAATTTTAACCTTTTCTGTGTTCCCCACGGTAATGCTGGGTCTTGATCTGGGTTTTAGCTTGTAACCCTCAGCACCCATTTCCTTGAGTTCTTTTTGTTTCACCTTACCAAGACCTCTGTTAAGCACCTGCTCTTCTCTGCTACCATCCCTGTAAATCGTTATGCCTTTACACCCAAGTTCAAAGGCCATTAAATAAACCTTCCTCACATCCTCCTGAGTCGCCTTATTATGGAAATTTACGGTTTTAGATACGGCATTGTCAACGTGTTTCTGAAACACCGCCTGCATTCTTGTGTGCCATTCGGGAGATATGTCATGGGCTGTAACAAAAACCTTTTTAATCTCCTGTGGTATTTCATCTAATTCCTGAATATTTCCCGTTTCGGCTATTCTTTCCATTAGTTCTTTGCTGTAAAAGCCTTTTTCCTTTGCTACTTTTTCGAAAATGGGATGAACTTCCACTAATTTTTCATTATCCAGTACATTTCTAACAAAACAAACGGCAAACAGGGGTTCGATACCACTGCTTGTACCACAAATTATGCTTATTGTACCTGTGGGAGCTATGGTTGTGGTTGTTGCATTTCTTAATTTCAATCCGCTATCAGTATCATAAATACTGCCTTTAAAATTGGGGAAAACGCCCCTGGTTTTTGCCAGTTCAACAGAAGCCCGCTTGGATTCTTGATTGATAAACTTCATGATTTTTTCGCCTATATTTAAACCTTCTTCCGAATTATAAGGGATACCTAATTTAATCAACAAGTCCGCAAAACCCATTACCCCAAGACCGATTTTTCTGTTGGCTTTTGTCATTTTTTCAATTTGTTTTAGGGGATACTTGTTCACATCTATCACGTTATCCAAAAACCTTACAGCCCAATAAACGGTATCTTTTAACCTGCCCCAATCTATTTCCCATCTATCCTTGACCTTTTTAACCATTTTTGAAAGGTTTATTGAACCAAGATTGCATGATTCATAGGGAAGCAGGGGCTGCTCTCCGCAGTTGTGTACATATATACCATTAGCATCGAAAGCATTAACCTGTGGCACCCGAACATCATAAACTTCCTCTTTCTCCATAGTGACGCATTCTTTTACAACGGCAATGAACCGTTCCCGATTTAGATCTCGTTTGTATGATGCAAGCTTCTCTAAAAGTGTTTTTTGTTTGTTCGTGTGACCAAAGCCAACGATATCAGCAAACACAGATAAATTATCACCGGATATTACCAACTCATGGCCTGGTTGAGTTTTGTAATTCCTATAACCACCTTTGCCATCTGGCATGGATTTGTTTTCCTTAGGTTTCCTGTTGCAGTAAATTACAGAGGCAATTCCCAAACGATGCAGCATCCTCTGAACAACTTTCAATCCATTAAGATCCTTCTGCCATAATCTAACTGATACCCCTTTTTCCTGAGTTCCTATAACAGTTCCATCGGCATCAAACAAACCTCTTAAAAATCCTCGATGAAAATCATAGCTAGTTTGTTCCAGTTTAGAATTTATGTGTTTCTGGTTAGGATGTATACCGTATTCTGCCGCCAAATCCCTTAATGCAGCAAGCTTTAAGCGTTTTTCCTTTCTCAAATCAATCGTCTTCTGAAAACCGTTAAAATCCTCTCTATGGGGCAGGGAACAGGCTGCTTTCTCAGCAGCTTTAATTACTGATTGTGAACCCTCATCATCTTCCCAGACTGAAATTACGCCTCCCTCTGGTTTAAGGGTACCATCACCCAAAAGAAGCCCCAACAAATAACCCTCATCAAAAGTAGCCTTACCATTCCATCTTATTCCCCGGTTATTTGATAGCAGAATTTTATCTTCCGGTTTTAATTGACCGGCCGGTTTCCATGTTTCGTATATTTTATCCCGGGTAACTTTTTCAGCAACTCTAATCAGATGGTCCTCAGTGACTTTTAATTCGTAGCCGCGATCAGTCTGAATTTGCAGGACTGGTTTTACACCTGTTTTAAAAAAGCCTTCTCCTGTTGTTTCGTAGTATTTTCCATTAAGGGCCAAACGTACAACCTGCCCCAATATATCCTTAACCTGAACAGGCCCTTCATCAGTCAACACCCATGTGTCTCCCGTAACACAGGGATTGGTACTTTCTATTTCACCAATGTGTGGTGTCGGATTGGCCTCATTAATCCTATCCAGGAAGACTATTCCCGGTTCACCGTTGTTCCAGGCCATCTTCACAATCAGGTCAAAGACCTCTCGAGCATTCAGCCTTTTGGTAATTTTACCGGTATGGGGATCTATCAGGTCGTAATCCCTTCCCTCTTGAACTGCTTTCATAAAATCATCTGTTATTCCCACACTGATGTTAAAATTCGTAATATCCTTGTTATCTTCTTTACATGTAATAAATTCTAGTATATCCGGGTGGTCAACCCGTAGAATACCCATGTTGGCGCCCCGGCGGGTGTTATGGCTTACAAATCCAGCCGCTATATATGTGTTGTTATCTGGCACCGAGAGGTCTAGTGTGTAGGCCTCATCATCCTCAATAATCTCCACTTTATCATAAAATTGGTTGTTCTCCAAAAACCACACTAATGAACTTTCTCGAATTTCTTCATGCTTTTCCACTAAATACTTAAGCCTGTTTCGTGTTAAATTTCTAGGTGCGGATACATTTGGAAGATAATGCTGTATATCTCTGTATAATTTTCTGTTAGCCCCCAATGGGGTTCTTTCGGGCCCACAGCCTCTTCCCGGACCATCGTAAATTTTAGCAAAAACCTTTTGCTGGTTAGGTATAACATCATTGAATTCCCAGGATATATCATTTATCGCATCAAGGCGCTCATTTTTTTCCGGTGTAAAGAACCCTATAGATTCTTTGAAAATGTTGATACCTTCTTTTGTTATTAAGGTGAGTCTGTATACAGGTTTTTTGCCAAAGGCATCTTTTCTATTTTTATTAACCGAAATTTTAGAAGGCATACCTAATGATAGCAAAAGCTCCTGCACCTGTTGAATCAGTTCTTTTGATATGGAGTACAAAAACACATACCCATCTTTCCTAACAGAGCCATCAGCACTAAAAAGGCCTCTTAAAAATCCTAGCGCAAAACGCTTTCCGGCACGGAAAACTATTTCCGGAACCACTACATCATTAGAAGAAACCTTATCTACACCGATATTTTTTAGCCAGTGAGCCAGAACGGTAGAATTATAAAATAAATTTGTGCTTCTGTCATTAGGTTTTTTAGTTAATGTCGGTTCTAAACCAAACAATTTTTTTGAAAGATATATAATTCTATTAAGTACTTCGGGTTCATCATCTGCGATCGAAAAAATCACTCTACCGGTACCCCGTTCATTGAAACTATAACATCCATCTCCTATAAAATATCCTATAAATTCCCCAAGCTCTTCCGTTGGCTCCTGTGGTAATCTTACTTCTTTGGCATTAAAGTGTGGTTCACATTTAAATTCTGCCAGTCGATAGTTAGTGGCTTCAGGATAAGTATTTTTCTGTAATGCCACCCAATCACCTTTTTTTATATCTTTTACATGTTTCCAGATATAATTGCCATCTTTATCAATAACCCTTAATCTATGATTTAAAGTAGTGCATATGGAATAACCACATTTTGTAGTAATTCTTTTTACTTTAGCTTTGCCGTGAACATAAAACTCGTCTGATTCTTTAATACCCTCATCAGTGTATACCTTTAAAGGTTCTGTAAATTTGTGCCAGGTATCCTCTGGTGAATCCGAAGGCCCCAATTCTTTAATTCTTATAAGACCATTTTCCGTAGAGATTCTTGTGTTTTCCTCCACACAGCCTCCCTGTTTAACAGCTTCCGTAGCGGCATTAAAAACCTTCATAAAAGACACGGGTCCAGAGGCAACCCCTCCTGTTGACCGAACCGTTGCACCTTTGGGGCGCAGCCTTGAGAAGGCGAAACCTGTCCCTCCGCCACTTTTGTGTATTAATGCCGCATACTTAATTGCATCAAAAATCCCTTCCATAGAATCCTCTATAGGAAGGACAAAGCAGGCAGAAAGCTGGCCCAAATCTCTCCCGGCATTCATCAGAGTAGGGGAATTCGGCATAAATTCAAGGTTCACCATCATTTCATAAAATTTTTGTTCAACTTTATGTAGATCTTTTTTTGTATCATAAAGTTCTTCCGCAGCAGCAATGCTTTTTGCTACCCTCCGGAACATATCTTCGGGTTCTTCAATCACTTGACCGTTTTTACCTTTTTTTAGGTATCTTTTCTTCAGCACTTTTAAAGCATTTCCCGTTAGCTCTAACATCTAAATGCCACCTTCCTTTTCCAATATCTTGTGCCATATATATTATATTATACAATATATTGTGCGTCCATGGGCCTATCTTACCATATTATACTCCCAAATATCTTCCTCCCCCTTTATATGATTGATACTTGCTCAAGCTGTGGTTTTCAAAATTTTACGCGCAAAAAAATACAGCAGCCCTTTTCAATCAGGGCTGCTACACTCTTTGCATAGTCCGTGGAATTCACATCTGTGATAGTAGACCTTGTAACCTGTTGCCTGGGAAGCTTTTTCATTAAGGGTTTCATCTACCGGCATGTTCACATCATAAACCTTTCCACATTTTTCACAAACAAAATGGTAATGATCTTTTGGGTTTCCATCAAAACGGCTGAAACTGCTTCCATAATTAAGCTCCATTATTTCTCCCATTTCTTTCAAGGTTTTAAGATTTCTATAAACAGTACCCAAACTTATATTAGGAATCTTCTCCTTGACCCTCTCATAAATCCAATCCGCTGTAGGATGGGAAGTAGTATTCCTCAATACCTCAAGAATTATTCTTCTCTGTTTGGTCATTCTTTGAAAACCCTTGGTTTTATTCATTAGTATTCACACCTATTTTTCTTTTTTTTCAAAACTTCCCCTTGCATCACATTCCGGACACTTTCTCGGCTTACACCTGGATTCCTTTTCGAATCCACACTCTTTACATTTATACGTGGCCATTTGCATCCCCCCTTAATCATAATAGTTATTAATATAGTATCACAAAAAATACTTGATTTCAACATAAACTGTTCAGGTTTTTCTTTAAAACAGTCAGTTAAGGGTTAAGCTGATATACCTAACAAACTCTATCTAGAGAGATACATGGATTGGTTAGATAGCCTTGCCCGGCTCAAGATTTCTGCACCGGCTAGCTTCGGCAGCCAAGGCAACCCTCAGGGGTACCTTACAGCGGCCTTGACTGCCTCACTGCCCGGTGCAGATACAAGCCAACCGAGCAAAGGCGTTTACATGTATTCGGCTGTCAGGCCACAGTTGATTAAAACACACTGCTCCCCTTCATCGAAAACCTGGGCTGCAGTCATCGAAAAAGGGTTCCCATTTTTCATACCATTAAAATCCCGGATACTTGTGAACTGCATTCGCTGTTGNNGGTTCTTCTCCAAAACAGTTGGTTAAGGGTTAAGCTAATATATCTAACAAACTTTATATAGAGAGATACGTGGGTTGGTAAGATAGCCTTGCCCGGCGTGAGAAATTTTACACCGGCCAGCTTTGACAGTCAAGGCAACCCTTAGGGGTGCCTGACGGCGGCTTTGACTGCCTCATTGCCCGGTGTGGATACAGGCCAACCTGGCAAAGGAATTCACGTATATTTGGCTGTCAGGCTGCAGTTGATTAAAGCACGCTGCTCTGCTTCATCGAAAACCTGTGTTGCGATCATCGAAAAAACGGTTCTTCCCTTTTCCATGCCCATTGAAATCCCGTATCCGGTCAATTCTTAACAGCTAAAAAGCTTTCGGATGGGTTCTATCAGGGCTTTCTTGCTCTAATGCGTCCCATGTGTATATGTTGGAGGGATTCCATAGGATCCATTCTTCCAGGCCTACATCATAAGTGGCCTGTATTTGTGCTTTCACTTCTTCGATCCCATATCTATAACCCAGCGAAAAATCCTGCAGCCATGGTCTTATTATAGCTCGATTCGTTCCTAGTTTTCCAAGTCTTTCAACAGCATGTTTAAGGCTCTGAAAAACAGTCTCATAAGGTGAAGCATTGGGATCGGCTATTCCATAAGACCCCTTCGCATAATGGGATGGATACACCATGGGGCAGATGTAATCCACCTCTTCTGCCACTTCTTCCAGGATTTGACCGATTTTCATGTCATCTTCAGCAGAAGTTACCAGACCGAACACATCGGCCGAAACGTACACACCTCTGGGTTCAAGGCGTTTTCGAGCATAACTGAGAAACTTTTTTATAACCAAACTCCGTGCCAGATCCATTTTTTCAGGGTAAACTATGTTTTCAAGGTTTCCATCAGTGGGAAATCTGACATAGTCAAACTGAATTTCTCTAAAACCAAGTTTTGCTGCTTCTACGGCAAGATCTACAACGTATTCCCAAACTTGCTGGTTGTATGGATTTACCCATGCCAGACCCTTGTTATCTCTCCAAATTCCACCTTTCCTGTTGAGGATAGCCCATTCGGGTTTTGCCCGCGCCAAAACAGGATCCTTAAAAACTACGATACGAGCAATGGGGTATATGTTGTTTTCATGCAACACATTTAAAAGCTGTTTCATATCGGTAATCTTATCAGAATTGGCTCCAATATCTATTGCCAGGGGAATCTTTGACTGAAAAGTTATTCTACCTGTTGCATCTTTTATGTCTATTACCATAGCATTAAGCTCTGTTTCTTTTACTTTTTCTAGAAGAAAATCAAATCGTTTCGAACCGGCAGACCAGCCGGTAAGGTAGATTCCTTTAACTTTTACAGGTTTCCACTGGGGTTCTATTTTCAATTTGGGTTGTTTTAAAAAGTCATTTATATTAATAACATCATAGCCATTTCTTTCATCCAATTCTACCGATACCGGTTGAACTTCTTCACAGCCATTCAAAATGAATAAAGGTAAAATGCACAAAGATAAAATTAAAAAAAATGTTTTCTTTCTCATTTATTTTACCCAACCTCTCTTTTTTTAGTTGCTGTTCGGATGCTTTTTTTACACTTTTCGACAATATGTTTTGATTTCCTTTATACAAAATTATGGTTTTTTAATCAGATTAACAAAATCGCAAATTCCTAATAAGATAATATAAAAAACCGTTTTGCATTTTTGTGTATATATAGCTTTAATACGAAAAAAATATAAAGTGAAACTTTCAAAACAGAAAATTCTTGAACAGGTGGTGACGAGGTTGGTTGAAAACAAATTGAAACAAGAACTGAAGGAAAAAAAAGATAAAACAAAAGAAGGCAGCTGCAAATCCTGTGAAGGAGAATGCCCTGTAATCATGGGAGTCTGTTGATTTAAAAATTTTGCGGAGCACAAAGCTCCGCAATCTTTTCTTTTTTATACTGTTTTTCTTCCCAATTCAAAGGCTTTAAGGTTAATCTTCAAAGTTTTAGGCGGGACAATCTCCTCTACCGTCTTTTTCCATGTTTCTTCATCAACATCAAGATAATTGGAAAGGGCACCCACCATCACCACATTTGCAGCCTTATGGTGCCCTGCTTTTCGGGCCAGCTCCAATGCATCTAGTCTTACGATTTTATCGGTTTTCTTAGCAATGAACTCAAAGGTTCTTTTAGGGTATTCACCCCTGCCAATAGCAACAAACAAAGGCATTATCTTCTGTTCATTAACAATCGCAACACCATCCTTTTTCAGGTAATTGATCCATCTCAGTGCCTCCATCTGTTCAAAGGCCAAAAGGATATCTGTTTCTCCTCTGGCAATTAAGGGGGAATATATCTTCTCTCCAATCCTGACATTGCTTACTACGCTTCCGCCTCTTTGAGCCATTCCATGGACTTCGGATTTTTTTACATCATAACCGCTTTTTAAGGCTACCCTACATATGAGTTCACTGGCCAGCAGCACTCCCTGACCTCCCACACCTACCAGCATGATGTTTACCATTTTTTTCAACTTTCATCACCAGCTTTCTTAATGGCATCAAACTTACAAACCTGTTCACACACACTGCATCCAACACAAAAGATTTCATTTATTTTCGCTTTATCTCCATCCCTGTAAATGGCTGGACAGCCCACTTTAAAGCACATACCGCAGTTTCTGCATTTTTCTTCATCTACCTGGTATTTGTCCCATGCCTTTCCTTTCTCTATCAATACACAGGGCTGGTTCGTTATGATTACAGAAGGTTCGAGTTTTATAACTTCTTCCTGTATGGCCTGCATTGTCTCCTGAAGGTCGTAGGGGTTTATCACCCTCACATTCTCATGCTTTATACCGATGGATTTGCACAGCTTTGCAAGGTCAAGCTGATGAGTTTCCTCACCCATTAGGGTTCTACCTGTTCCAGGGTTATCCTGATGCCCGGTCATACCTGTTGTCCTGTTATCGAGAATTATAATGGTAGACACCCCTTTGTTGTAGACAATATCAATCAAACCCGTTATTCCGGAATGGATGAAGGTGGAGTCTCCAATCACTCCAACAACTTTGCCTTTTATTTTGTCTTTTAGGGCAAGTTCCAATCCAAAAGCCATTCCAACGCTTGCTCCCATACACACCGTTGTGTCCATTGCACTCAATGGCGCTACAACCCCTAGAGTGTAACACCCTATATCTCCTGTTACAACCAGGCCGAGTTTTTTGAGGATGTAGAATACCCCTCTATGGGGGCATCCAGGGCATAGTGCGGGAGGTCTTGCAGGCAGCTGGATGTTTTCCATGTCAACGGGCTCAGGGTAGGTTTGACCCAGCAGTTTTTCCCTTAAAATACCCTGATCCAGCTCATACAACAGGGGAAGCCTGTCTTTTCCAATAACTTCAATCCCCATTGCCCTGATTTGTTCTTCCAAAAAGGGGTCGAGTTCTTCTACCACATATAAAGTTTCGACTTTTTTAGCAAATCCTTTTATTCTGTTTTCCGGAAGGGGATATGAAAGCCCCAGTTTAAAAATGGAAGCCTGTGGAAGCACCTCTTTGACATACTGGTAGGAAATCCCTGCAGTGATGATCCCTATTTTGCTGTCATTAAATTCGATTTTGTTCAGCTCTGTTTTTTCTGCAAATTCTTTCAGTTTTTTGATCCTTTCTTCTACATCCACATGCCTTTTTCGTGCATGGGCAGGGATCATGACAAACTTGTCCGGTTTTCTTTCGAATTTTTCTGGTTGTGGAAACTCTCCTCTTGCTCCCAGTTCAACAACGGTCTTGGAGTGGGATATCCTCATCGTGGAACGCAAAAGCACAGGTGTATCAAATTTCTCACTGATTTCCAGGGCCTTTCCCATAAAATCTTTTGCTTCCTGGCTGTCACTGGGTTCCAGTATTGGAACTTTACCGAACCTGGCATACTGCCTGCTATCCTGTTCGTTCTGCGAACTGTGCATACTGGGGTCGTCTGCTACTACTATAACCAATCCTCCATTAACTCCTGTGTAGGAAAGGGTCATAAAAGGGTCTGCCGCAACGTTAAGACCCACATGTTTCATGGCTACCAGAACCCTTGCTCCACCAAAAGCAGCACCAATAGCAACCTCCATAGCCACCTTTTCGTTTGTAGACCATTCACAATATATGTCATCCTTGTATTTCGCTATGTTCTCTAATATCTCTGTGCTTGGCGTCCCCGGGTATGCCGCGGCTACTGTAACTCCATATTCATAAGCTCCACGGGCTATTGCTTCATTTCCAGATAATAAAACTTTCTCCAATTTGTTTTACCTCCTTTGCAATCGATTACATGTATAATAAAAATTCTAGAAATAATCTAAAAAATCCTTTTTATATATACTGTATATTTTGTTATTCTATTTTGAGATAGCAAATCTTAACACAAGAAACCCCGACTCCAGTTAACACAGCTTAACACAGCAACAGGGTTTTTAAAAAAAATGACTATACCTTTTAATCAGCAACTTTATATTGAGGCTGGACTTATCAATGTCGCGTATAGCTTTTTGGATGCAACCACGCCTTGATCAGGGCAAAATCGGACCGGATTCAATGCGGCCTCCTGCCGGTGAATCCTTTCGGGGGCGTCCTGCCCCCTCATTCCGATTTTGCTCCTTCCCTTCGGCGGGTTGCATTTACCAAAAACCTATAATGCTCCATTGATTTAAGTCCAGCCTTTTTGTGTGTCATTTAGCGTCTGTAACTGTAAGCTTAATAAATAATGCTGAATTAAGGGTATAGTCATTTAAAAAAATAATCACCTTCCCAACCAGCCGCCATCCACACATAGAATATGACCATTGACATAATCAGATGCTTCAGAAGCCAGGAAAACAGCAGCTCCTTTGAGATCTTCCGGTTCACCCCATCGCCCCATTGGTATCCTTTCCAAAATCGCTTCGTTTCTATTTTCATCTTTCTGTAACGGGAGGGTCATTTGTGTCTTCATGTATCCTGGAGCTATAGCGTTCACATTGATTCCTTTTTTGGCCCATTCATTGGCCATTGCCTTCGTAAGGGTTGCTACTGCCCCTTTGCTCGCTGCATAGGAAGCAACCAGAATCCCTCCCTGAAAAGATAAAAGGGAGGCGATGTTTATGATCTTCCCTTTTCCTCTCTTAATCATGTGTCTGGCCGCTGCCTGACTGAGGAAAAAAACGGCTTTTGCATTTACATCCATTACATCATCCCAGGCTTCTTCAGTAAAATCTTCAGCTGGGGCTCTTCTTATGATTCCTGAATTGTTTACGAGTATATCTATGTGTCCCAAATTCTCAACTGCCTCTTTTATTACCCGCTCTATTTCACTCATCTTTTTTAAATCAGCTTTGATTGAAAAATATTTTCTCCCCATGTTTTCTATCCTGGCTTTTGTTTCTGCATCATCACTTGAGTGGCTTACCCCTGCAACATCTGCTCCCGCCTCTGCAAGCCCAACGGCCATGGCCTGTCCCAGACCTCTGGCTGCCCCTGTAATCAGAGCTTTTTTACCTTCAAGGCTGAATTTTTCCAATATCATAAATCAAACCACCTCCTCTTTACATATTATCACAATCGAGTGATTCATGAAATCCAGCATATTCCTAAACAAAAAACTTGCTTATATAAAAAACCGGCAACTATTTTATGCCGGTCTTAAAATGCAGCTTTTAGCCTATTTAAAAGGTTTTAATCCAGGCCATATTGCCCGACTTCTACCTCTAGATCCTTCCAGATGCATCACCTTCTACAAGGGAGTAGCAGAAGTTCCTATAGTTCGCTTTATCTTTTTCGGTTCTTCTCCATTTTAAAACCCAATCCAGTCAATAGTCAAATCATTATCCGAATATAGTTCACAAATAACCAGGATTTAAATTGGTATGAGGACCGTAGCACAGGTTTCCGATGAAACAAAGCAGTGTGCTTTAATCAACCGCAGCCAGACAGCAAAATATACGTGAATTCCTTTGCCAGGTTTGCTTGTATCCACACCGGGCTATGAAATCACAATGTAACACCATGCTTAAAAATAGCAATTTCTCTGTAACCTCTGATTTCATTTTTTGCCTTTATTTCCCCGCTTGCAACTTTTAATAAATAGCCGATAAATTCTTCAACCAGCTGTTCCATAGGAATTCCCTCAGTAAGCTCACCGGCGTTAAAATCCATCCAATTCTGTTTGTTGTTGAACAATCTTGTGTTTGAAGAAATTTTAACAGTTGGCACAAACGTACCAAAAGGAGTGCCTCTTCCTGTGGTAAACAGCACTATCTGACATCCTGCTGCAGCTAAAACCGTTGACGCAACCAGATCATTCCCAGGCCCCTGCAGGAGGTTTAGCCCTTTTACTCTAATTAGATCACCATACTCTAAAACATCAACTACTGGAGCAGTTCCACCTTTTTGTGTGCATCCTAAAGATTTTTCTTCAAGGGTAGTAATGCCTCCTTTTTTGTTCCCGGGTGATGGATTTTCATAAATTGGCTGATCGTATTCTATAAAGTAGTTTTTAAAATCATTTATAAGCTTGACTGTTTTATGAAAAACCTGTTGATTGACTGCTCTATTCATAAGAATGGTTTCTGCTCCAAACATCTCAGGAACTTCGGTAAGCACTGTTGTGCCCCCCCATTTGATCAGCCTATCTGAAAATGCTCCTACAAGGGGATTGGCAGTTATACCGGAAAAAGCATCTGATCCTCCACACTTTAAGCCAACTTTTAGTTTTGATACTGAAACTTCCTCCCGTCTAAATCTTTTTGCATATTTGGATAGTTCTTCAGCAACAATTTTTATCCCTTCTTCAACTTCATCTTCTACTTCCTGGCTTATCAGAAATTTGACCCTGTCACTGTCATAATCTCCCAGTAGTTTTTTAAACTCTTCTACATTGTTGTTCTCACAGCCAAGGCCCAATACCAGAACCGCTCCGGCATTTGGATGTTTAACCATATTTTTTAATATTTTTCTTGTATTCTCATGGTCATTTCCAAGCTGTGAGCAGCCATAAGGGTGTTCAAAATGGTATACTCCATCGATGCTGCTATCAAACATACCTTTAACTGCTTCAGCTATCAATTTCGCACTCCTGTTGACACATCCAACAGTAGGAATTATCCAAATTTCATTTCTTATCCCGACCTGGCCGTCATCTCGTTTGAACCCTTTAAAAGTCAGCTCTGATTTTTCTTTTTTGAAATCTGTATCGATGGGGTTGTAGGTATAGTCATGTATTCCTGATAGATTTGTTTTAATGTTATGGGTATGGACCCATTCTCCTTCATTGATTTCTTTGGTAGCATGCCCTATAGGAAAACCATATTTTATTACATCATCACCCTTGTTTATTTTTTTTATGGCTATCTTATGGCCAACAGCGATGTTTTCTTTGACATGGATGTTTCTCTGGTCTGTTTTTATGACATCACCGGCTTTTATGTTTTCAAGAGTTATTGCTACGTTGTCTTTTTTATTGATTTTCAGGATTTTTTTCATGTAAAACCACCTCCTTACTCGTAAAAACCAGGTTTCATGTGTTTAAATAAAGAGAGTGCTGGCTATTTAGCCAGCAACCCTTCATACTTACCTCTGGACTCTTCCTGAAGCATCTCCTTTTACAAGGGTATTGACTTCATCTACTGTCATCATGTTGAAGTCACCTGGAATGGTGTGTTTTAGACAGGATGCTGCAACGGCAAACTCCACCGCCAGCTGGCAGTCATATCTGTTGAGAAGAGCGTATATGAGCCCCCCTGCAAAGGAGTCTCCTCCTCCTACTCTGTCTATTATTCTTATGTTGTATTTCCTTGAACGGTAATACTTGCTGCCATCATACAACAGCGCTGACCAACCGTTGTCTGATGCGGAATAGCTCTCTCTTAAGGTTATGGCTACTTTCTGGAAATTGAATTTTTCTACCAGCTGTCTTGCTACCTGTTTATATCCTTCTTCACTGAGCTGGCCTGTTGTGATGTCTGATTCAGCTGCTTTTATGCCAAATACTTTTTCGGCGTCTTCTTCATTGCCTATTGCTACATCTACATACTGCATCAGCTCTGTCATGACCTCTCTGGCTTTTTCGGGGGACCACAGTTTCTTGCGGTAGTTCAGGTCACAGCTTGTTTTTACTCCGTGTTTTTTGGCTGCTTTTAGGGCATGTCTGGTTACTTCTGCGGCTTTATCGCTTAATGCGGGGGTTATGCCTGTGAAATGGAACCATGCTGCTCCTTCAAAGATTTTATCCCAGTCAAAGTCTTCCGGAACTGCACAGGATATGGCTGAACCCGCTCTGTCATACACTACTTTGGAGGGACGCTGGGATGCTCCAGTCTCTAGGAAGTATATGCCCAGGCGGTCTCCTCCCCTTGCGATGTAATCTGTTTTTACTCCGTATCTTCTTAGATGGTTCAATGCTGCTTGGCCTATGGGGTTGTCGGGTAGTTTTGTGACAAAGTATGCATCTAGACCGTAATTGGCCAGGGATACTGCTACATTGGCTTCTCCTCCTCCATAGGTTACATCAAAACTCTGGGCCTGGATGAATCGCTGATAACCGGGGGTTGACAGCCTCAGCATTATTTCTCCTAATGTGACTACTTTTTTTGTCATTGGTTATTACCTCCTTTTTTATGTTTTTTGTCTTGCTTTTTTGATCTTTTCTACGAACTGTCTGGCTTTCTGGGTTATAATGCTGTAATCGTTCTTTTGTATGGCTTCTTTTGTAAGCTCGCCTCCTACTCCTACAGCAGCCGCTCCTGCTCTTATCCACTCTTCTACGTTGTCAAGGCTTACTCCTCCGGTGGGCACCAGCTCTGCCTGGGGTAGAGGGCCTTTTATGGCTTTTATTGCTTTGGGGCCGAACAGGCTGCCGGGGAACAGCTTGACTACATCGGCTCCGGCTTCCATGGCTTCTACTATTTCTTTTATTGACATTGCTCCGGGCATGCAGATTTTTTGATACCTGTTGCATATTTTTACTACTTCCTGGTTGAGGTGGGGGCTTACGATGTATTCTGCTCCGGCCAGCATGGCTGCTCTTGCTGTCTGGGCATCCAATACTGTGCCTGCTCCTACAAGAATCTGGTCACTGGGGTATGTTGAGGATACCTGTTTTATGACATCTATTGCTCCGGGCACTGTCATGGTTATCTCGATGGATGTTATACCACCTTCTCTGCAGGCCTCGGCGATTTTGAGTGCCTGCTGGGCTGATTTGGCCCTCACTACGGCTATTATACCGCACTCAAGTATACGCTTGAGGTTCTCATACTTGGGTATCATTTTTAGCACCTCCTATTCCTCAATGAGTTTTTCTACGCTTTGTTGTATACCTTTTTCTATGATTTGTTTAAGGTATGTGGCAACTGCGGTTTCAAGACCTTCTATTTCTCTTAAATCTTGACCCCAGAACTTTTCATGGCTTAAAACTTTGCCAACAATTGTTTTAAGGTCTGCCTCATTTCTGATTTCACTGTTCCACAGGTTTTTGAAAAATTCAAGGGCTTCTATGTTGTCTCTGATCTCATATTCTGCACCATTTCTTTTGGCTATTAATTTGCCGTCTTTGATGGTTGTTCCTCTGTAAAAGGCTATAAGGGCTGCCAGGGAAAATGTAAGTATTTTGGGAAGTTGGCCTTCTCGCTTTGTATATTGAATTATCGAAGGCAGCACCCTTGTCTTGAATTTGGATGTCGAATTAAGGGAGATGTCTATCAAATAATGTTTTATGAAGGGGTTTTTAAACCTCTCGATTACATCATCGGCAAATTTAAGCATATCCTTTTTGTCTAGGTCCAGGCT